>JAKFCU010000035.1:0-11885 GCA_036676475.1 Brevibacillus sp. | reverse complement strand
TCTAATTGGGTATTAAGTATGAAAAAATGGGGACAGGTGATGTCAAAATCACTTATCCCCTCTTCTTATTTACTTCGAATAGCTAATCCGCGTCGTTTTATCCCCTATGCTTTTATACTATAACCCAAAAATTCCATAAGATTTTCCTGCACTCTTCCGCCAAATTGGTGCGATCATGAAAGTTGACATGGTGTAATCAGGTAAATGAATCTTAACAAACCCAACGTCAACAGATGAGTCTAGTATTATCGCCTCATACAAATGATTACCCACCTATTCTATGAGGTTAACCACTTAGACGACTAAGCTTCCAATGTTCAATAAACTAAAAGGAACAGCAAAGGCACACTGCTCCTCAAAAAACTTTAACATCTTTTCCAATTATGTTAAGATTCGGTTGAGCAGTAGATCGCCAATATTGTTGTATTTATAGCAGTAAAAGGAGGACAAGTCTTCGCATGCCCAAATCCATACTCATCGACAAATCTCAAAAAGAATTTCCAGAATTTTTATATGTGGCACATGATTCAGAAACAAATTCTCAAACTTTTTTTAAAAATGATATAGATATTTTTAGCTACAGACTTTATATACCTAAAGGTTTAGGAAGCCAATCCAGTGGAAATTCATTCCCGCTGGTCGTTATGCTTCATGGTTGTGGCCAAACGCCAGAAGAGTTTGCTAAAGAAACGCAAATGAACGAGTTAGCTGAAAAAGAAAACTTTATTGTCCTTTACCCTGAGATGAATAATGTTGCGGATTGGCTTACTTTTAGGACTTTTCTTTTTAACCCTTATTTTTTTTATTCCCTGAACCCTTTACAGGTAAGGTTGTTAAGGGATTATTTTCGGCTAAATGGACCGGTATTAAGGAATTTTCTACAGTTATACCCAGGTTTGTTAGATTGGGTAAGTTATTATTTACAGATAAATCCATTGTTTAGTGATTTTTATGAAGAATTAAATTCAACAGATTGTTGGAACTGGTTTTTTGATGAAAATCAGCATCGTGATAAAGGACAACCTCAAATCATTGCTGAAATAATCAACGAAGCAAAAAGTTTCTTAAAAAACGAATATAATATTCACATTGATGAGAAAAAGACTTATGCTACCGGTTTCTCGGCCGGTGCGGCCATGGCAGTCATTCTCGGAGCCACCTATCCTGATTTATTTAATAAAATTGCAATATGTGCTGGTGTACCTTACGCTGCAGCGAAGCCACGCAACAAAAATGATCTTAAAAATATTTTTAATGATGCTATGATTGTAATGGGAAATGGTGTCGAAGATCCGTATGAATGTGGAGACAAGGCATTTAAGGAAATGGAAAAGGCGTTTAAAAAAGCAGGGAAAAGAACAATGCCTGTCCTTATTTTGCAGGGAACGGATGATAGCACCATCCGTCGAATTAATGGGGATCACCTTTTTATCCAATGGGCACAAACCAATTTTCGCATTGAAGGTGGTTATGGACGAGTGCCAATCAGTTTCAGCAGTCCTGTCCTAGCCCATGAAAATGGACGTGACTATAAAAAACATATCTATCAAAATAAAAGTGGATACCCCTTAGTCCAACTTTGGATCATCGATGGATTAAAGCATAAATGGTCTGGTGGAAGTAATCAAGGTTCACATACTGACCCCCACGGTCCAAAAGCAACTGAACATATATGGAGATTCTTTAAGTAAATATCAAAACCGCCATCAGCAGCAACAATCCATCCGATTCTTGGAGGAGGCTTTCAGTTTATGCACTTATTGTGATATAACAGTATTGATTAGTCAGTATCTGTTATGTCATTATTTTGGTTTTTTCCTCTTACTTAAATAGTTTCCATCCAATACCAGGCGCCAAAACAGAACCAGTTCCATATAAAACCAATCTAATTATTTACCATCCTAATACTGATGTTAACTACTAGGCACTTTCCATTTTTCACCTGATTCGATGATAAGAGAACCAGTATCAATCAAAAACCGGTTGTTTCCTTATTTAATAAGAAGATGAACGATACTGGCGATAACTTGTGACATCATCATATAATTATTAATTCAAAACAAGTTCGACTCTCTTAAGATATACTTATCCTTAGGAATATATTGTAAGAATGGAGGGCGATTACCATCGACGAAGACACTAGGGAGCACAATAAGATTGTATTTCGAAAAGTATTCGAAAACTGTATGGATCGGGATACCTTAAAAAACAGGCTTATCAGCACGTTTCTCTACATCATGGATAACGAGGAGTTTGACGATGAAAAGAAAATGGATCTTGTTGCGCTTATGTATGAGGTTGCGCTTGAATATGATCCTGCGGTAATGGCGGAAGGACTTTCGAATTACCTCATTGCTCGCCACTGATTGGCGGGCTTTTATTTTAAAAGCACGAATTTATAAAATGTTCCCCTGGGCAAAAATCATAACTCACGAATGAATTAAATGACTAAGAAATTCCCTGAGCTATCGTCCGTTGCCAGACCTCTCATTCAAGGTAAAACGATAGCTTTGCTGTCTTCGATCATTAACTCTCCTAGGTTAGGAGAGTTTTTTAGTTTAAAGGAACTTTTTGCTATGGATTCGCACCCAATGAATCTGAAGAGATGTATATAGCACCTCTGTTAATAGTAATCAAATTTGAAGCAGGTAAAGGTAACATAACTTGATGACATTGGGACAGACCCTTGTCCAAGGGGAAGCGAAGCTTCACCGTCAACGGTCAACAGGCTCAATTTAGAAGGAAGTGAAAAGTATGGCAGATTATCGCTAAGAGGTCTTACCTTTTTTATCCAATCTCCTCGAATAATTTATCCCCATTGGGGAATAAATGGTATTGGAAAATTACTCCTACTCATTAAATAGCTAGGTGGTTCATGATGAAAAAAATTTATATTGCTTTTTTTTCCCTCCTCATACTTGGCATCTCTTCTGGGGTTTATTATGTGACAGCTCATCAAAGCAATAACTATAAGCTGGCCGATGTTCCATTTACAACTATGAATGACAAATCTTTCTCCTATTACGAAAATCCGCCAAAGCTAAGACTTGTAGAATTTATGTATATGAACTGTCCTGATGTATGTCCTGTCACAACCAGTAATATGAAGAACTTAAAGGAAAGTCTGATGAAAAAGGGGTATTTTGGTGATGAAATTGAGTTTTTAACCATAACCATTGACCCTGAATATGACACAAGCAATAAGCTGAAGGATTATGCAAGTACCTTCGATATAAACGAAGAAGAAGGTTGGTATCTTCTTAAAACAGATTTGACGAATACCAAGACAGTCACAGGTTCCTTAGGTTTTGCTTATGAGAGTTCTGGTGGAAGATACTTAACTCATTCCTCCAAGCTTTACTTATTGGACAGCCAGGGTGACATCCAATCAATCTATGAAATGGGAAAACTCATGGATGATCAGGCAATCTTGAAAGATATTGAATTACGTTTGGAGGACTTGTAATGCCGGACAACAAAGATAGCATGAAGGAAACCCAGGATAAAGTACAAAAACTTTCAACAGATCTGATTACAAAAGAAACCTTATGGGCTGTATTTTTTATTGGGATCGTAGTCATTGTCATGTGGTCTGCATCCTGGTATTTGTATGTATCTCGTACATGAATGAATAAAGGGAGAGGTTTGTATGCACCTGCATAGATTTGAAAAAATTTGGCTGTACCTCGGTGGAGCCACCCTACTTGCTTTTTTAACCATTATTGGTATTAATGCATTCTATTATGGAAACCAGCCCCCTAGCTGTCTAGCAACCATTGCGACCGATCAAATTGACGTAACCCCCCCTTTTAATCAGCCTGGGGTTAAAAAGATTAAAGAGGGTGAATATGAAGTGAACATGGTTGTTGCCGCATTTGCTTTTTACCCTGATAAAGTGACGGTTCCAAAAGGCTCCACCGTTCATTTTAGTGTCGTGACTAAAGATGTGATCCATGGCTTTCAAATTGCTGGAACGAACATGAATATGCTGGTTGAGCCGGGGTATATCAGTGCTTACAGTCAGAAGTTTAATAAAGCCGGTGAATATCTTATTCTCTGTAATGAATATTGTGGTTTGGGGCATCATCTGATGAATGCGAGAATTGAGGTGGTGGAAGGATGACAGGTCAGTTGACAAAGGTTTCACAGCAAGATGCCAAATTAGTGATGGCGCATATGTATGTAGCTTTTATTGCACTGGGAATAGGCGGTTTAATGGGCTTGCTACAAGTCCTCGTCCGCGCCGGATGGTTCACGATGCCCACTTGGTTTAGCTATTACCAAGCGTTGACGGTACACGGAGTACTCTTGGCTCTGGTTTTGACCACCTTTTTTATCATTGGATTATGCTTTGCCATTGTGAGCAAGACCATTGGAGAGTTTACGGATCAGAGACGTTTGTGGGGATGGATTGGGTTTTGGACCTTAACGATTGGTACGGTATTAGCAGCCATTATGGTTCTCACCAATCAAGCCACCGTTCTCTATACATTCTATGTTCCACTGCAAGCCCACACCCTCTTTTATGTTGGACTTACCTTAGTGATTGTCGGCAGCTGGATTTCTGGGATCACCATGTTTGTACACTATGGAAAATGGCGAAAAGAAAATAAGACACAATTAAGTCCTCTTTACACCTTTATGGCTATTGCTGTTATGGTTTTCTGGCTTCATACAACGATAGGTGTAGCGGCAACTGTGCTAATTCAAATCATTCCCTGGTCACTAGGATTTGGCGATCGGATAAACGTTTTAGTCAGCCGAACTCTCTTTTGGTATTTCGGCCATCCATTAGTCTATTTTTGGTTATTGCCGGCTTACGCCATTTGGTATGTATCCATTCCAAAAATTATTGGCGGTAAGATTTTTTCGGATTCATTGGCTCGATTATCTTTTTTTCTATTCTTATTATTTTCCTTCCCCGTTGGATTTCACCATCAATTGGTGGAACCGGGAATATCTGCATTCTGGAAATTCATCCAAAACATTTTAACCTTTTCTGTGGTGATCCCGTCCTTAATGACCGCTTTCACCATGTTTGCTACGTTTGAGATGTATGGCCGTTGGAAAGGAGCCAAAGGCTTGTTTGGCTGGTTCAAAAAATTACCATGGGGAGATGTACGCTTTCTAGCACCATTTATTGGGATGGTTGCCTTTATCCCTGGAGGGGCTGGAGGAATCGTCAACGCGAGTCACCAAATGAATGTACTCGTCCATAACACCATTTGGATACCAGGTCATTTTCATTTAACGGTGGCAACTACGGTTATTTTAACTTTATTTGGAGCAACCTATTGGCTTATCCCCCATTTAACGGGAAGAGTATTAACAAAGGGAATGAACCGGTTAGGGATCATTCAAACTCTATTTTGGACAGTTGGGATGACGATCATGTCCACTGCCATGCACGTGGTGGGGATTACACAAGGTGCTCCGCGGCGATCGGCTTTCTCCACTTATGGCGATGCCCCCCAAGCTTTAGAATGGATTCCCTATCAATGGGCCCAAGCGATCGGAGGATCATTACTGTTCATTGGGATCATCCTAATGCTGATCATCTTTATCAACTTAGCGTTTTTGGCTCCTCTCGGGGAAACCGAATTCCCAGTAGGTGAAGTAGCCGATGAATCAGAAAAAACAGCACCTTACTTAGAAAACTGGAAATTAGTGATCGGGATCTCTATTGCTTTAGTTCTGTTTGCCTATACTATACCGTTTATTCAAATTCTGCAAAACTCTCCCATCGGTGCAAAAGGGTTCCGTTTGTGGTAGAGAAAGAGGGCTGAATCCTTGGGAGGGTTCAGCCCTCTTTGTTTTTTTGCATAAAAAATTGCCCTGGGCTAACCTCCACCCTCAATATAGCTTGGAAACAGTGGGAACTCAGAGAGATCTTGAAACGGATCTTGGTGAAAAAGAATAAAGCATGAGAGAAGTTATGAAGGTGTGGAAGGTAAGTTAACACATGTCTGGATATAAATACCGTTTAATAACAAATGTCGTAAAATGTATAATAACAGGAAAAGTTCTTAATTGTGGTTAGAAATGGTATGAGCCTTTTAAATACATAGAGAATTGAGGTTGACTTCGGTGATAAATGAACATTTCTTTTCTTTTCATCAACTGTTTGAGCGACAAGTTGAGACAGATCCCTATGCGATTGCTTTGGTATGTAACGAAGAGAAGATGACCTATAGTGAATTGAATCAAAAAGCCAATCAATTGGCGTACTATTTACTCGAAAAAGGGGTGAAAGCCAATAGTCTGATCGGAATTTCATTCGAGCGGTCTTTCGACATGATTGTTAGTGTTTTGGCCATTTTTAAGGCAGGGGCGGCATATGTACCGCTTGACCCAGAATATCCGTCCGCCAGATTGCAATACATTATAAATGATACGGAAATCGGTTATCTTTTGACTCAGGAACGTATCGTTAATAGCTTGCCCGGTTGTAATGCGGAGGTAATTATTGTTGATCAGCGGTGGAAACATATCGAAGCGATGCCGAACACCAATCCTAACGTTAGAGTGTGTCCCAACGATTTGGCCTATGTGATCTATACATCTGGCACAACAGGGCTTCCGAAAGGGGTTATGATTGAACATGCCGGTTTGACTAATATGTCCAACGAACAGGTGAGAATTTTTCAAATACAGCCCGATGATCGCATCATCCAATTGTCGTCCATTTGTTTTGATGCCTCTATCTTTGAAATCGCTATGGCTCTACGTGCCGGTGCTAAGCTCTGTTTAATTCCGAAGCAAAATATGCGTGTAGGTATCTCTCTGATTTATTTTCTTAAAAAATATCAAATAACGTGCATGACCATTGTACCCTCGGTATTGAATCTCTTACCTGTAGAGGACTTGCCAGATTTGAGGACTATCATTTCCGCGGGAGAAGCGTGTACGAGTGAACTCGTCGACCGATGGATAAAAGGGGGTCGCCGCTTTTTTAATGCATACGGGCCAACAGAAACTACCGTATGGGCAACTATTGAAGAGTGCCGTTACGGGTCAGGAAAGCCTTCCCTCGGTGTGCCAATTGAAAATACGGTCGCTTACATATTAGACGAACATTTACGGGAGGTTCCTGTCGGTTCAGATGGGGAACTTTACCTGGGAGGCTTTCACGTTGCCAGAGGTTATTGGAACAATCTGAAAATAACCGAAGAACGATTTATCCCTAATCCATTTTGTCAAGATGGAGCACCTCGTTTATACAAAACGGGAGATTTTGCGAGAAGACTCGCCGATGGAAGAATCGAGTTTCTCGGTCGTTCGGAACATTTCCTCAAAATTAAAGGATTTCGTGTCAACCCAATTGAAATTCAAGATGCCATAAGCAAACATCCGGCGATTCAGCAAACGTGTGTTACGGGATGGGGTGACGAAACTCATTTTAAAAAACTGGTTGCCTATATTGTTTTGAAGGAACATGAAGACATGACGGTTATGGAACTGAAAGCTTTTCTAAAAGAGTTTCTTCCAAGCTACATGATTCCAAGCCAGTATATGTTTATTTCCAACATTCCTCTCACGGAAAATGGGAAAGTAGCTTGGCATAAATTGCCTCAACCAGGTTCAACACATCAGGAAATGGATCAGCTTGAGATTTATGATTCTGTTACAGAGGAACTGCGACGAATGTGGCTTGACATTTTCGAGCTTGATCATGTAGATGTTAAATCTCATTTTTTTGACGATTTAGGCGGCGATTCGTTAAGTGCGATGGATTTGATTATACGTATCGAGAAAAAGTTTAAGCTTGATCTTCCGATCGGAATTTTGTTTGAGACTCCCACCATTGAGACGATGGTTGAAGTTCTTTACAGCTATTTCAACGATCAAATTGCCTCTTCTCCAAATGATTGGAAAACAAAAATCAATTATGATGAGGAAGTGCTGCTGGATCCTGAGATTTTGAACAGTCTGAAAGAACGCTCTCAAGGTGAAAACCTATTATTGACAGGCTCTACCGGCTTTCTCGGTTCGTTTCTATTGCGCGAGCTGCTCGACAGAACCGAATCAACCGTTTATTGTTTGGTTCGAGCAAACAGTAAGGAAGAAGGTAAGCAAAGGATCAAAGCAACGTTTCAAAAGTACCGAATCCCGCCAGATAACTTGGAGAAAAGAGTAAAGATTGTCCTTGGCAATTTGTCCGTTCCTTTGCTTGGACTTACACCTTTGGATTTTTACGAACTTGCTGGAAAAATCGATTCCATTTACCATTGTGCATCCATGGTTAATTTTGTGTACCCGTATAATCGTCTAAAACAGGCGAATGTACATGGAACGAATGAAATCATTCGTTTAGCGTCTAGCGGAAAAGTGAAAGTTTTACATTATATTTCAACACTTGCTGTATATGGTTCGGTAGGTTATTTCCATCATCCATCTATACCAGAGGAAGAGTTGGAACATTTAGATAGTTTGCATATGGGGTATGCAGAAAGTAAAGCAGTGGCGGAGAAGCTTGTAATGACTGCCGGTCATCATGGATTACCAGCTTGTGTCTATCGTCTTGATGACGTGATCGGTCATAGTGAAACGGGCGTTTGGAACACAGATGATTTTATATGCAGGTATGTAAAAGGTTGTATCCAGTTGGGGTTGGCTCCGCAATTAAACATTCGGATCAATGCTGTACCCGTTGATTATATGGCCAAAATGATCGTCCATCTTTCCCTTCAGAAAAGCTTGGTGGGAAAGGCATTTAACATTTTTAATTCATACCATATTCATCAGCAGGATATGTTTGATTACTTTTCATGCCAAGGGTATCATCTGCAACGAGTTCCGTTTGCAGTGTGGCGGAAGGCGTTGCAGGAAAAAGTGAGCCAGAAGAAAGATAACGCTCTTTACCCTTTGATACCGTTATTTACGGAACGATATTCAGAGTATCAACTGACTTTACCTGAGATGTATGAAGAGGATAGACGACCACAATTTTCAAGTACCAACATGATGCTAGGGTTACAAGAGAGCGGCATACTGATTCCTAAGCTGGATAGTCATTTATTTCAGCGATATCTCCATTATTTCAGGGAAATTGGATTTCTACCTGCTCCGATGCTGATTAACTAAACTGAAGGAATGGTATTCTAATCTACTCGAAAGCTTTGCAAATTTGTTTAAAATAATGTGAGTAATTGTCTGGCATACCATCATTTTTTATTCTATTTTTCAGTGTATTTTCCCATTTTGCCTATTTAGCCTAGATCAGAAAAAAGAACCGCAAATACAATTATGCGGTTCTTTTTCATGGGATTGAAATCCGAGACAAGGATACTATGAGTTATCCAACTGGCAAACTAATCTCAACGATTGTTCCTTTACCAACTTCGCTTTCGATCCGCATTTTTCCTTTATGGTTTTGGATAATCCGCTGTGAAACCATTAGTCCTAACCCGGTACCTGTTTCTTTGGTAGTATAGAAAGGTTGAAATATCTTTTCCAATTGATGTTGTGGAATTCCGGATCCTTGGTCTTTAAAAAGAATTTGTATTTTGGTATCTATTTTCATTACTTGAATTAATACTTGCCCACCATAAGGCATCGATTCAATGGCGTTTTTTAGAATGTTGATAAATACCTGCTTTAGATTGTCGTGGCAGTAAATTAATGGTAAATCGGAATCCAATTCCTTTATTATTAGAACATTGTAAAGGTTGGCTTGTCCTTCGAGTAATGTTACTACGTGATTTAATTTATCTGCGATGTTCCCAAACTCAAATGTCTCATTTGCGGGTTTAGCTAACACTAACAACTCGCTTACAATTTCATTGATTCGATCAATTTCTGCAAGCATGATTTTATTACGTAAATCCTTTGTACCTCTAGTATCCTCTTCCTGATACATTTGCACAAATCCTCGTAAACTGGCCAGAGGATTTCTTATTTCGTGAGCGATCCCTGCAGCCATTTCTCCAACCAAAGAGAGTTTTTCTGATTCCCTGATTTTTTCTGCTGTTATTTTTTGCTCCGTTATATCTACAATTTGGGATATGAATAAGTTATTGTTGTCCTGTTCATCTCTTTCAACGGTGACGTGTAAAAGACCCCATTTAATGTCCCCAGATTTATGAAGATACCTTTTCTCTATTTGATAACTATCTATTTCACCATTCACTAATTTTATCCATAACTCTATATCCTTATCAAAATCGTCCGGATGGGTGACAGCTTGAACGGTTTCCTTGATTAATTCACTCTTGCTATATCCCAACATATCGCATACAGATCGATTAACCCTAATTAGATTCCCATCAGGAGATAACAATACCATTCCGATAGGGGCTCGTTCAAATACACGAATAAAAAGCGATTGATCCTGCAAATGTGACACGGTAAACATCCATCCTCTGTATATTCAAAGTGGTTATTTTGATTTTGTACATTTATAATAACATCGATAAATAACCCTTTTCCTTTTTCTTGGGTAAAGAGTACTTTTATCTGGTTTAACAGCATTTTTGTAAAAATTATTTTTGAAGTTCCCACTGTTCTGATAATCTATTGGACTCATTACTAACCGTTGCTCTAGATGTATTTCGTTCATGCCTTGCTTCCTCGAAAATGACTCCAAAGTTATCTATACAATTTTACAATAGTATAATTAATAACTCAACTTTCGGTGCGACCAAGCGTATATCAGCATAAAAAATGATTCGTGGTTTCTTCTAGACAAAGAAATAATATAAATGACCCTACAAAAATTTATCTTTTTATCGAATGAATAGAGTGTAAGGAGAAAGGAGAAGAAACAGATGATGAATTTTTTCAGACAGTTTTTTCAAAAGGATCAAGATCCCTCGAATCCTTGGTGTATCACATATATTGACTCAAATAATTTTCGTCGTGACAGGGTCATGGTTATCTTAAGAGAAGCAGGCATAGAAGTAAAACCATCAGAACACCATTTATTAGTGAAACAAGATCAGTATGATCTAGCAATGAGCAAATTGAAGAGTCATGGGTATTAACTAAAGAGCGATGCATCCAGCTCCTCAATAATACCTTCCAGCTCACGATGTCTTGTTGTTATTAGGACCTTATTTGGATTAGGAATATAAGTGTCTATATAGTTAAACATTTCAACAGGATTATATTACCCATTGCGTACACATAGCGGCCAAACGTCGTCTTGTGAAGCAGCAAGCCATAGAGAATGGCGAAAACCGTAAAGACAATCAGGATAAACGGAATTCCGCCGACATACCCCCTCCCAGATCACTGAACCATTCGGGAAATTTTCCTGCAGCCTGGTCTTCCAGGATCATATAAGCGATTCCCCGGTAGATGTTCATCGTAGCCAAAGTCACAATGACCGCCGACAGCACCTTGAATTTGACGATCAGCCACCCGTTGATGCAGCCGCAGAGAGTTCCTGTCGCAAGACAGATGATGACAGCCATGGTCATGGGAACAGCCATCTGGTATAAATCAGCCATGATCACCGACGATAAGCAACCGTAGACAACGGATATATCGATATCGCCAAGGATCATGATAAAAACCATAAACGCTTTATCCAGAAACTCCATCGTGGCATCCCGCAAATTATCCGCATTCAGATAGTAAGGGGATAGGCTGGCATTCAAGATATTGATTAGAATAAATAAGAGTACAAGAAGCCATTCCCATTGAAACAAGACGTTTGGGGCATTTACGAAGGAATAACTAAAAAGGCCGGCACCTCATAAAAAGGTTAACCCCCTTTTTTCTTTCGTGTATTTATATGCTTGCTTGTTTAATTATCAAATTTCTTCTCTTAGTAAACAACGAATGTAACACAATATCTCTTGTGTTACATTCCTAGCGCCGATCAAGGATCGCATATAATTACCACGTATAATTCGACTTTCACGCGAGAATTATATGTGATT
>JAKFCU010000034.1:0-4178 GCA_036676475.1 Brevibacillus sp. | reverse complement strand
AGATGGTACTTGGAAGTGGACGCTAAGCAGGGGCATGGTGGTTCGCCATGATATTGATGGTAAGCCTTTACGTATGATTGGCACGCATACCGATATTAGCGAAAGAAAGAATGCCGAGGCTCAAGTATTTCGCTTAGCACATTATGATCAATTGACTCATCTACCAAACCGTATTTTGTTTTTAGACCGCTTTCAACAAGAAATTAAAAAGGCCCAACGCACACCTCAGTTTATTACTTTAATGTATCTGGATTTGGATGATTTTAAAGAAATTAACGATACGCTCGGCCATGATATGGGTGATTTACTGCTGAAAGAAACCGCGGGACGTCTGGAAGCTTGTGTAAGGTCCGATGACACAGTTGCGCGCATGGGAGGCGATGAATTTACTATCATATTGAACAATCTCAAGGATCAAATTAGTACCGACCGTATCGCACAGAATATTTTAGACAAATTTAATGAGCCTTTTTATTTAGGGGGGGAGATTGTCTATATCACTGCAAGTATTGGCATTAGCGTTTATCCAGTTGATGGCACCGAAGTAGACGTGTTACTTAAAAACTCAGACCGGGCGATGTATGCAGCCAAAGAGCAGGGTAGAAACCATTATCACTATTTCACTCCAACCATGCAAGATGCAGCTTTAAACCGTATGCATCTTAGCAATGATTTGCATACGGCGCTTATTGCAAAACAATTTCAACTGCATTATCAGCCTATTGTAAATCTTACATCTGGCGATATTTATAAAGCTGAGGCCCTCATCCGCTGGCAACATCCAGTACGTGGCCTAATTAGCCCAGTCGAGTTTATCCCCATTGCAGAACACACCGGCCTGATTGTTGGAATTGGTGATTGGGTTTTTTACGAAGCGGTGAATCAGGTCATTAAATGGCGCGTCCATCAGCCTGATTTTCAAATCAGTATCAATCGCTCACCCGTACAGTTTAAAGCTAATCTCAAGCATCACCTGAATTGGGTCAACTATCTAAAAGAGAGAGAATTGCCCGGTAACAGTATTTGCATTGAGATTACGGAAGGTCTGTTATTGGACGCTCGAGATGTAGTGATAAGCCAGCTAGACAGCTTTAGCAAAGCCAACATTCAAGTGGCGATTGATGATTTTGGTACGGGCTATTCATCGCTGGCTTATTTAAGAAAATTCAATATTGATTATGTAAAAATAGATCGGTCATTCACGTCCAATATCCATCCAGGCTCTAGCGATTTAGTGCTGTGTGAGGCAATTATTGTCATGGCGCATAAGTTGGGCAAGAAAGTAGTCGCAGAAGGTATTGAAACGCAAGAACAACTAGATTTATTGAAAGCAGCAGGCTGTGATTTTGGGCAAGGCTACTTGTTTTCTAAGCCGGTTCCTGCCAATGAATTCGAAAATCTCTTTAAAAAAATAAAAATTAGCTGAAAAGTAATGTTTGGCTAGCCGTAATCATCGTTTCTATTTAATTACATCTATGAGATAGGTTTTTGATGGAACAGCTATTGCCCCAAACCAGACATCCATTCTTACACACTTGCAATTCTTAAATTCGAGAAGAATTAATACCTTTTTGTGTCTTTGTCTGCTCATAGAGCTTGAAAAAAGTTAGCACCTGACCTTTAATTGCCTATCATGATCATTAGTGTTGAATGAGCTAATTAGGATTATTTTCAGATAAGTAATAGAGTGTTGTTATTAGCTTTAAAGGTTATATTTTTATTAATGTGGAATAGGGTATCAATAACACCAATAATATCTATCTATGAAGAAAATCAATACACAGGTTTTAGAAAGCGATCAATATCTTCGAACATTAATTGATAACTTTCCTTTTATGGTTTGGCTGAAAGATGTCGACAGTCGGCTATTAGCTGCAAACGCAGCTTACGCAACTATGGTAGGTGTTTCCTCAAGTAAAGAGCTCATCGGTAAGACAGATTTTGATTTTTTCCCCGCCGATTTAGCACAGCAATATGTGGATGGCGATAAAGAAGCCATGCGTAGTAAAACCCCGATAGGGGTGATCATCCCTATCAAAGACTCAGAAGGAAATTATCGCTGGATTGAATCTTATAAATCCGCTTTGATCACGGATGGCAAAGTGGTTGGCTCCCTTGGCTATGCACGCGACATCACTGAGAGTATACAAAAAGAAAAAGAGTATCAATCACTGGTTGAAAGCTCGCCTAATTGTGTGATGCGATTCAACAGCGAATGTAAGCGTATCTTTCTTAATAGCAAAAATTCTGAATTTTTTGAATTGGATTCAGCATCCCTGTTAGGTACTACGCCGACTGAGTTGCCTGGTGGAGGTTCTGCCATTTTGCTTGAAGAAAAAATCCTGGAAGTGTTTCAGAACGGCCTCAACCAAAACGTAACGTTGGAAGTGACGATGCAAGACGGTAGGCAGAAGATTATGCATCTTGTGCTTGCTCCAGAATTTAATGCTAACAATGAGGTAAAGGCAGTCATTGCCGTGGGGCAAGACGTTACGGAGTCGTACGAAAGTCAAAAACGCATCAATAACTTAGCCTATTTCGACCCTCTTACTAAATTACCAAATCGCATATTGTTCCTCGAAAAGCTAGAGGCTAGTATAAAAAAAGCGAGTCAAAAAAGCTTCTCATTTGCAGTGTTAATGCTCGATTTAGACGGATTCAAAGCGGTGAATGATTTGCACGGACATGCAGTAGGAGACTTGCTGTTACGTGAGTCTGCACGGCGCTTAGAAAGTTGCGTGAGGTCTACAGATGCTGTCGCGCGTCTTGGTGGCGATGAGTTTGCTATCTTGCTATCAAATATTCAAGAAAATGTAAATGCAGGCAAAATAGCTAGCAAAATTCTTGAGTCTCTCAAAGCACCAGTTTTGATAGATGGTTCAGAATTGTTTATTACCGCGAGTATTGGAATAGTGGTCTGTCCCTACCATAGCAGACAAGCGAGTGACCTTGTGAAATTTTCTGACATCGCCATGTACCAGGCAAAAAAACAAAGAAATAGTTTCCAATTTTACTCAACAGATATGACCCAAAAAGCAGTTGAGCGTAATGATATTGAGAGTTCACTTCGTCGTGCGCTTCAGAACGATGAGTTCTTGCTTTATTATCAGCCACAAATTAATTTGCTGACCGGTAAAACTGTCGGTGTGGAAGCATTATTACGTTGGAATAGAAATCACACTGAGATGATTCCCCCGAATAGATTTATCGGTATTGCCGAAGATTCCGGAATCATTGTCGACATTGGGCAATGGGTCATGCTCACAGCATTTGAGGCTGCTGTTAAGTGGAATGCAAAGCTAGAATCGCCCATTACAGTAGCCATTAATTTGTCTAGTCGTCAATTCATCCATAATGACCTATTAAGTTCTATCAAACTTGCTATAGTACAAACCAAATGTAACCCGCATTGGATTACCTTAGAAATCACGGAAAGTTTGTTACTTAATGATAGTGAGAAAACAAGAAAAATCTTAAAGAGCCTAGATAAAATGGGTTTTAGAATCTCTCTCGATGATTTCGGGACAGGTTACTCCGCACTAAGTTATTTAAATAAGTTTCCAGTCAGTGAAATTAAAATTGATAAATCCTTTATTCAAGGAATTGTAGATAATCCTGAACATGGGCTCGTGATACAAGCCATTATCTCGATGGCGAATAGTCTTGGTAAGAGTTTAGTGGCTGAAGGCGTTGAAACAGCTGAACAATCTGAGTATTTACTTAAACTGGGCTGCCAAACAGTGCAGGGTTTTCTTTATAGTAAACCTCAGCCATTCGATGATATTTTCATTTCTTAGGTGTGCTTTTCATGACGCTCTATGCAAACTAGAGTTGTGAACAACCCGCGCCGCAGCAGACTCAACTTCCCCAACCCTGTGCTTCTCAATAATTGCTTATACGCAGGTTAGTGCTTAAAATCTGGGTAACGACTCATGAAATCCTTGGCTGGAAGCGGTTTAGAAAAAAAGTAGCCCTGTCCATAATCGCATCCGGCTGCAGTCAACAAGTTTTTCTGTTCCTCAGTCTCCACTCCCTCTGCAATTACCTGCATGCCAAGTTTGTGTGCCATCACGATGATAGCTTCACACAATGCCATGTCATCAGAACCGTGTGCTAGGTTACGGGTAAAGGATTGGTCAATCTTGAGATAGTCAATATCGAATTTTTTGAGATAAGAA
>JAKFCU010000033.1:0-2249 GCA_036676475.1 Brevibacillus sp. | reverse complement strand
AGCATGAAGCCCCCCTCAAGATGAGATTTCCCATAGCGCAAGCTAGTAAGATCCCTGAAAGATGATCAGGTTGATAGGTCAGAGGTGGAAGCGCGGTGACGTGTGGAGCTGACTGATACTAATTGATCGAGGACTTAACCAAATTAAGATAAAAGGTATTTCTTCTTCTTCAAAAATATTATCTAGTTTTGAGAGAATGATAAAAATTTCTCTTGAAAAAATGCGAAAAACTATTATAATAAAATAGTGTCGCATAAATAGTCTGGTGGCGATAGCGAAAAGGTCACACCCGTTCCCATACCGAACACGGAAGTTAAGCTTTTCAGCGCCAATGGTAGTTGAGGGTTTCCCTCTGTGAGAGTAGGACGTCGCCAGGCGGTAATATTTTTATCATTCCACAGTAGCTCAGTTGGTAGAGCATTCGGCTGTTAACCGAACGGTCGCAGGTTCGAGTCCTGCCTGTGGAGCCATTTTCATAAGACAACCTCTTATGAGCTTTTTGGAATGCTTCCATAGCTCAGCAGGTAGAGCACTTCCATGGTAAGGAAGAGGTCACCGGTTCGAATCCGGTTGGAAGCTCTCTGTTTTATAGATTACTAGTATGGCCCCTTGGTCAAGCGGTTAAGACACCGCCCTTTCACGGCGGTAACACGGGTTCGAATCCCGTAGGGGTCACCAAGTTTTTTTACGTAAGTGAAAATAACTTTCCATTTTGGAGGATTAGCTCAGCTGGGAGAGCACCTGCCTTACAAGCAGGGGGTCGGCGGTTCGATCCCGTCATCCTCCATCAAGACTATTTTTCACTTCCATGAAAAGTAGTCTTTCCTAATAAGCCGGCGTAGCTCAATTGGTAGAGCAACTGACTTGTAATCAGTAGGTTGGGGGTTCAAGTCCTCTCACCGGCACCACGCTTCATTTAGAATAATGGAGGGGTAGCGAAGTGGCTAAACGCGGCGGACTGTAAATCCGCTCCCTTGGGTTCGGCGGTTCGAATCCGTCCCCCTCCACCATTTTATTTACATAGTAAGTCTAAAACTGGACAAGCTAAAGATGTCCTTTTTATTTTGACTTTTGGGCTATAGCCAAGCGGTAAGGCAACGGACTTTGACTCCGTCATGCGTTGGTTCGAATCCAGCTAGCCCAGTTAGAAAAGCGTAGAAAGCTTGTTCAGCCTCGACAGGCATAAGACGAATCACGCAGGAAGGCCTGCCTTCTGGAGTGATTTGGCTTATGACCCCGAGAGGCTAGCTTTCGGAGCTGGACAATACTTACGAGCCATTAGCTCAGTCGGTAGAGCATCTGACTTTTAATCAGAGGGTCGAAGGTTCGAGTCCTTCATGGCTCATTGAAACCTTAGGAGTTTTCCTAAGGTTTTTTTGTGCGCCTTTTTTTCTGAATATTGGATATTAACTGCATATTTATGCGTGATTTTGTCGAGTTGAGTCACAGACATAGAAATGTATACAATAGGAGGTAGAACAGACAGGGGGTTAGAGGATGAAAAAACTATCTATTATTGGGATGCCGATGGATCTTGGTCAAATGAGACGTGGGGTAGATATGGGGCCAAGTGCCATTAGGTATGCTGGGGTTGTTGAAAGATTACGAAACCTTTTTGATGAAGTTCATGATTTAGGGGATATCCCGATTGGAAGACCAGAGGTTGTGATAGATGAGCAATCAAATCTAAGAAACTTACATCTTGTCGCAGAAAAAAATGAGGCACTATCAAAGGAAGTTGATCAAGCGATCACTTCCGGAGCATTTCCGCTTGTCCTTGGGGGAGACCACAGTATTGCGATTGGAACACTAGCTGGAGTTTCAAAGCATTACAAAAGTTTGGGTGTTATCTGGTATGATGCACATGGGGACCTTAATACAGCGGAAACATCACCTTCTGGAAATATCCATGGAATGCCACTGGCTGTAAGTCTTGGGATAGGACATGAGATATTAACAAGTGTCGGAGGATATGAACCTAAAGTTAAACCTGAAAATATTGTTATAATAGGTGCCAGAGCACTTGATGATGGAGAAAAAGAGTTAATAAAAGAGATTGGTATAAAAGTATATACGATGCATGAAATCGATCGTTTAGGCATGACAAAGGTGATGGAAGAGACGATAGAGTATTTAAAAGAGAGAACGGATGGGGTTCATCTCTCTTTAGACTTAGACGGTCTAGATCCACATGATGCTCCAGGGGTAGGAACGCCTGTTACTGGTGGTATTAGCTACCGAGAAAGCCA
>JAKFCU010000032.1:0-248689 GCA_036676475.1 Brevibacillus sp. | reverse complement strand
AAAAAAGAGAATAGCCTTTCGGATGATCAATTTGAAACAATTAAGAGCGGAAATATTGAATCATTAATTGAGAATATTCTTGATGCAAAAGACTCCGTGAAAAAAACAACATATGGAAAGTATCTTTCACTTTTTGTAAAAAATATGATTCGGTTTATTGATGATCAAGTTTATATAGAGGTAGCCGGACTAGAAGTTTCTCAAAAAGGAAATTGGTTAGTACATCAGGAAATTTTAGGGCAATCCCCACTTTTCACAGCTATATCTGCAAACGAGGAAGTATTTCTTTATATTGCTTCCGTTTATGCTGAGGAAGAACTAACAGAAGTGGATGAACTTGCCAAAGCATCGGTCAGTGAATTATTAAATCTAAATAATGGGATTTATTTAGTGAATATGTCGGATTGGGGAATAGAACTAAATATGAAACCTCAAGAAGTTTATGAAAATGCAACTGTTTCTGGAGAGTCATTTCTTGTCACAGTCAATACTTCCAAGGGTTCCTTTCAATTAATTCTCTCTGACCAGCCTGGAAACATCTCAATTAAACTGCAAATGAATAGTCAACAGCCTGCATGATTTTCAAATAAAATAGTCATAATACAAATGGTATCTACAGCAGTGTAGGTGCCTTTTTGTAGTATAATGCAACCGTAGTAATAGAACTATCGAAAAGTGTTCTGCGGAAATTGTGGGAACAACCATAAGCTGAAAGAGGATAAGTGGAACTTTACAAAGGAAGATATGAGTGCCAATTGAGACTCTTTTAAAAATATATTCTACTTTTCGACAAAAAATGATAAAATTCTAATATAATACATACATTTCTGCTCACTAGTGGTACATAATACATAGATACTATGTTTACAAATCATTTAGTTATAAAGTGAATAGTAGAATAAAAGGCGATCGCTATCCAACTGGTAACTTTATACAAATAAACCTAAGATTGTTGGGGTTGTAAGGCTATTCCATAGAAATTAGCTAAGAGTCTTTTTTTTTTTATATATTTTAAGGAGGGCTATTAAATGAGTGAAGAAAAAATTGCAGTGGATGATCTTGATTTAAGCAAGGTAAAGCTGTTAGACATAATTGATTTGGATTTTCTGCAAAAATTCCAGGATGATTTCGCAACAGGAATGGGTTTAGCCAGTGTCACGGTAAACTTGGACGGAGATCCGGTAACAAAGCCAAGCAATTATACAAGGCATTGTTTGAACTTTACTAATGCGTCTGATATAGGAAGACAGAGATGCGCCAACTCCCACAGTAGGGCTGGAGAAGAATCAACGAAAACGGGTAAACCGTATATTCATGAATGTCATGCTGGCTTAATTGATTTCGCAGTTCCTATTTTGTTAAATGGAAAACAAATCGGTACAATACTTGGTGGGCAAATATTAATGGAATCTCCTGATCTGGAAAAGTCCAAAAGGATTGCTAATGAAATTGGAGTTGATTCTGAAGCTTATATAGAAGCGGTTAAAGAAGTAAAAATGTTATCTAGAGATAGAGTAGAAGCAGCTGCAAATGTCTTATCGATTGTAGCTAATAATCTTACCAAGGCATGGTATGATCAGCATAAACTGAGTGGGATGGTAAAAATCCTAAATAACAGTATTTCGCAAATGTCGGCTACTATGGAGGAAATGGCTGCCTCTGCGGTAGAAGTCCATGATAATCAATCTATATTAAACACAGAGATACTGAATGTGAATTCTTTGACAGAGAAAATTAATGAAGTAATAGATTTTATAAAAGAGATTGCAGATGAGACAAGGCTTTTGGGCTTAAATGCGGCGATTGAGGCAGCTAAAGCGGGTGAAGCAGGCCTCGGTTTTGGAGTTGTCGCTCAGGAAATCCGAAAACTTTCAAACGATTCAAAGCAAACTGTCAACAAGATCAAAGATTTTACGTTAAGCATAAAAGAATCCGTAGGTAAAACAGTTAAAATGGGAGACTCAACCACAAATGCCACTCAACTGCAAGCTTCAGCGATAGAAGAAGTAAGTGCAAGTCTGGAGCAAATAGCAACCCTTACTGAAACGTTAAGTGACCTGGCATCAAAAAAATAATATTTTATTAAAACTTTCGAAAAAATAGTAAACGAGGTGAATATTGTGGCATTTGATCAAGTAGTAACGTTTGAGCTGTCTGGAGGGGAATATGGCGTAGACATTACTTCTGTTAATGGAATTGTAAAAAGTAAAAACTATAAAGTTTTTAAAATACCCAATGCCCCTGAATATTTGGAAGGGATTATTCATCTTAGGGGTAAAGTTAATCCTGTGTTTAACTTGAAGAAAAAATTCAAACTTGATGATGAAGTTAGAAATGATGAAGATAGAAATGATGACAGCAAAATCATTATTATCAATAATAGTACTTCGACAGTGGGCTTTCTTGTTGATGAGGTTACAGATATTTTCAGGATTAAGGATGAAGATATTGAGCCTGTCCCAAGTGCAATCGATTATATAGGTACTGGATATATGATGGGGATAGGAAAAGTTGAAGGAAAAATGATTATAATTCTTGATCTGATAAAAACTTTGTCAGTCAATGAGCTTGTACAGATGCAATCTATCTCAAATATGGACATATCGCAGTAAACTCGATTCATTACGTAGTATCCATTATAAGCAACACAGGGTGTATAAGTTACTGCCTGATGATCTTTTTCAACAGGTTATTCACAAGTTACTAACATACACTGTGGGTAAGATAGGCTTTGAAACTGTACAAGCTTAAAGCTAAAGATATATGTATCAGTTGAATGCGTGAATAGTAGGAGCAGAAGCATGAGAGAATCATTGGCCTTGAGCCGGATGAAAGGCATAGGCGGGGGGAGCATTCACTCTTTATTATTGCTGTATAATTGCATCTTTTTCTAATTTCTTTAATCTCTTAAAAACAAGTTCATAAGAATGATCAATCATTTTGTTTAATTCCGATTCAGGGATAGAACTGTCTATAAGAATCGTATTCCAATGACTCTTGTTTAAATGATAACCGGGTGTAATAGCAGGATATTGTTGTCTTAAATTTTCGGCAAGGAATGGATCACATTTTAAACTAATGTTTAGTTGATCGTTTCTTTCGGAAATTAGTGCAAACATTTTTGAAGCAATTTTTATAACTAAGACATCATCGCCAAAAGGGTAGTCTTCAATTGCTCCCTTTTTTGATAAACAGTAACTTGAAAGTGATTTGAAATTCATGCCCTAATATCCTCCCGAGAGATTCATATTTATGATATTTTACAATATGAAGTGAGTTTTCCACAACACAATATAAGGAGTAGCCGATTTTTTTTGAGCATTCAATCGGTTAAAAGAGGATAAAGGGAACTTTATCCAAACGAATAAAAGATGCTGCGGGAAATAACGAGAGAGTAGACAGAAACCTACTAAGGATTTTGGGAAATGGATATGCAATCAAAGGGTGGTGAGTCCAATGTCACATTTCATAAAGAAATCATTAGGTTCAACAAGTAAAGCGTGCTAGGGATGCTTCCCATGTCATTGGGTATCGGGCAAGGCAGCGAAACACAACAGCCAATCGGAGTGGTCACCATCTTCGGTTTAAGTATATCCATGTTCTTTACGCTGTTTTTCGTGCCTGTCATGTATACTTTTGTGGACGATATTGGAGCGTTGTTTAGACGCTTGTTCCGTAAAGGAAACCGGGTGGTCCCAGAAACCAGTGCAAGCGGCAATCAGATGGAATCATAAACCGCTCCGAGGGGGCAAAAAATCGCTCCTCTGGAAGCAACCAGGGAGCGATTTTATTAGATTACACTTTAAATTTCCCAACCAACCCATGTAAACTTTGGGCAATTTGACTCATTGATTCGGCAGATGTAACAATTTCCTCAATAAGCGAGCGAGATTCTTCAGAAGCATTCTGAACCTTTCCGGTTTCATCCGTTGCTTCTTCGGCCACCTTCACAATGGTTTGGACGGAATGCAAGACATCTTCGGTGCCGGCAACCATCTGATCGGTTGCGTCGGAAACTTCTGAGATTTGCTTGGTGACGATTTCGATTGATTGATGGATCTGTTGGAAAGAGTGACTAGCTTCTTTGGCTGCGGCTAATCCTTCCTGGACATCGGTTGTACCAGTGACCATAAATTGAGATACCTTTGATGTCTCCATTTGAATCTCTTTAATTAACTCGGCAATTTGCTTAGCGGCTTGTGCAGATTCAACGGCCAGTTTTCTTACTTCATTGGCTACAATGGCAAATCCTCGTCCATGCTCTCCAGCCCGGGCGGCCTCAATGGCTGCATTCAAAGAAAGAAGGTTGGTTTGGTTTGCGATTCCGGTAATCACATCCACGATTTTTCCAATCGCTTTGGAGCGTTCTCCAAGATGCATCATCATTTCGGCTGACTGCATCACTGTAGTGGTAACGGTTTCGATTTTATCCATAGAACGATCAATGATGTTCCTGCCATTCTGGGCGATTTCCGTTGCATATTTAGCAGTGGAAGCAACTTCTTGGCTGTTTGCTGAAATCTGTTGAACGCCGGCAGACATTTGGTTCATAGAAACCGAGGTTTCCGTAATGCTTTGCACCTGAGTATCGGTACCGGATGCGATTTGTCTAACCGCAAAGGTAATTTGTTCACTAGCTTGGCTTGTTAGAACCGCTTTTTTAACTAATTCATGGGAAGTATCAGCCACTAGCTTGGATTGCTCTAAAACTTCTTTAATAATATTGCCAATGCTCTCTAGCATGGAATTAAATTCTGAAGACAGTTGGCCTACTTCATCCTTCGACATGACTTCAATTCGTTGAGTTAAATCCCCACCCGCACGAGACATATCTTCTAAACGAGACTTCACTTGATTAATAGGGCGGCAGATTAAACGGGTTAATACGGTAGCAAAAATAATGGCTAGAAGAATGCCTGCTATAATAATAATAATCGTAATGTTACGAGATTGGAAAAACTGTTTTTCGGCATTAGCATAGAGTTCACTAGACCGTTTATTTTGAATCTCTACTAGGGCATTGATCGTGTCTTCAAGTGCTTTCTTTTGTGTAATCGAACCGTTCAGTTTCAATATTAGAGCGTTTTTATTATTGTTTTTGGCTAATTCGATAGATTCTTTTAAATTTGCATCATAGGCTGTTATTAGAGTTTGTAAACTATTTAATAGATTATTCTCTTCTTTGGTTAGGGTTTTCTTACTGTATTCGTCTAAATTTTTATGGGCTTTTTCCATATTACCTTTGATGGACTTCTCCAATATTTCGGCATTTTGAGAGATTGAAGCTGCATTCATGAGGATAACCGTATTTTCAGATACTGCTTTGTTAATTTCTGTGAGTTGAATCACAGGAATAAATCTTTCCGTATACATGGATCGAATTTCCCCATTTAAAGTGGAAAGGTTATATAAGCCTATGGCTCCTACCGCTCCCATGAACACACAGATCGCACTAAATACAACAAAAAGCTTACGAGAAATAGGCATATGGTAAAACCATTTCATGTTGCTCCCCCCTTATTTATGTATGGTAAAAATAAAAATAAAATAAGACTATTAAATCTAAATAGCCTTTAGCAAAAATACTAGGATATAATCCTTGGTAATTGGTAGCTTGGCAATCATTGCTATAATAAGCATTAGACCCATAGCTTTGCGTCCCTGCCTTTCGCCAGGTTTGCCCTTTATCTTCAGCATTGGTGTTCTAGGTCTATGTGCTCATACATAATAAGGACGTAGTTCTATTTTAATAGTTAAATTCCTCCTTTTCAATAAAGTTTAGTAGAATTAAAATAAGAAAGCTACTAGCGTAGCTAAATGCGTATAATACTTTTTGACAAGTATAAAAAAGACCACAATACTTATAAAGGATTGTGGTTATTAACACATACTGCTAATGTCTGTGCTTCCTAGCGAAATTAATTCCTCTGTTTCTAATTTCTTTTTTTAGTAGTGGAATCACTCGTGTGCCACTTCTCATAGAGGACTTACAAAGCGGACAATCGGGTGCAGAATCTAAGGAAAATGATTTCCTCATCCATCCTTTACAATTGTTTGCCTCACATTCCCAGATATCTGTTGGGATAATATGAGGATCTCCTTCTGGTATTAAAGGAGGGTGTAATGGTTCAGGTTGCAGTTGATCTTCCACGTCTTTTCCCCCTTTGTTTTAGAAGAGAATGGAGTGAACAAATAGTATTATTCCCCAGAAAAAAATACTAAAACCAGAACGGTGATTCCATATTATTCCTGAAAATTGTTGGATTGCTATTATCTTTTATTTTACTAACGCAATTTTTTAGTCCAAAGTCCTCCCAAAAAATAGCGCGTGTCTAGCTCATTCATCTTTATACACCTTTACGAGGTATGGTAACATAATTATATAAAATTGCCAAATTAAGCTAGGTGAATATTATAAAATTACGGTTAGAGAGAAGGGAAAGTGTGAAAAGAAGCATTATCGTTGCAAGTATAACATTGGGGATGCTGTTAGCTGCCTTAGATCAAATGATTATGAGCACAGCGATGCCCGAGGTACAAAAAATTTTAGGAGATATGGAGCTGTACAGCTGGGTATTTTCGGCTTACATGTTGGCAAGTACGATCACTGTCCCTATCTATGGGAAGCTAGCGGATCGATATGGCAGAAAAAAGATTTACTTGACTGCCCTATCCCTGTTCCTTTTAGGTTCTGCCCTTTGCGCACTCTCAACAACGATGTGGCAATTAGTACTTTTCCGGGTAGTTCAAGGGCTGGGAGCAGGAGGAGTGCTGCCGTTAACGATTACGATTGCCGGGGATTTATACGATATCAAAGATCGTGGGAAAATCCAGGGACTATTTAGCAGCATGTGGGCCATTGCGGGAATTGCTGGTCCTGTTGTGGGAGGATGGATTATTGAGAATATACACTGGAGCTGGATATTCTGGATTAATCTTCCTGTTGGTATTATTGCTTTATTGGGATTCTTAACCTTTGAAGAACAAGACGAAGGAGAAAAAGGATCCATTGATTATGTAGGGGCTATTGTTCTTTCCATGGCGATTGCCGCTTTTATCTTTGCCACGTTATCTAAAGCATGGTGGCAAATAATGGGGCTTATTATTTTCAGTATTATATTATTTATACTTTTTGTAAATCATCAGCGAACAAAAAACAATCCGCTTATTCGAATTGAAATGTTTCAGAATCCAATGATTTTATGGTTAAATATATCAGGGATGGTCGTCACAATGGGTCTCTTCGTTATTCCGTTCTTTATTCCTTTGTTTGCTCAGGAGGTATTAGGATATAGTCCTTTATCTAGTGGATTAATCCTGATGGGACAAGTCTTGGGATGGAATGTAGGTTCCGTACCCGCGGGGAAAATGATTTTAAGAGTGGGGTATAAAAAAGTGATCTTGACTGGTATCTCGTTATTAATAGTAGGCGGGATTATGCTTGTAAGCCTTGCTCCAATATTGAATTATATATTGCTATTGGTAGCCATGTTTATTTTAGGATTAGGGTTTGGCATCTCCATTACTGCATTTACCATTGGGGTTCAAGAGGCGGTGGATTGGAAAGAAAGAGGAATCTCCACTTCTATCCAATTATTCTCCCGAAATATTGGCTCCACCATTGGTGTAACTATTGTAGGAGGAATTCTCAATATGGTTAAAGATGATTTTACCTTACTGCAAAGCTTTCAATTAGTATTTTTAGTGGCATTATTGATTACGATGGTTAGCCTTTGGACATCATCGAAAATTCCAGTGGGTATAAAAGAGAATAAGTCAACATAAGAAAGCATCTAACGTAGCTTTATAAGTATAAAAAAGAGCTCCTCATGAAGGAGCTCTCTTATGTAATTATTTATGCTTTTCCTTCCCATTCCTGATAAAACTGATTCAAATAATCTTCCATAAACCGATGGCGATCCTCAGCCATTTTTTTGGCATAGTCGGTATTCATCAAATCTTTAAGCTTCAGAAGCTTTTCATAAAAATGGTTGATCCCGGTTCCATTCCCTTTTCGATATTCTTCTATGGTCATTTGTTCCCGTGGTTTCAGTTGAGGATCGTGGATCAGTCTATTTTTCGCTCCGCTATAGGCAAAAACTCTAGAGATTCCTACGGCTCCAATCGCATCCAGTCGATCAGCATCCTGAACAATTTTTCCCTCTAACGTTGGCATAGGGGGCCTTCCTCCGCCTTTAAAGGACATGTTTGAAATAATCTCCATCACATGTGCGGTATCCGTTGTATGAACACCATGTTGGATCAGCCAATTATTTACTTTTTTTAATCCTAACTCTTCATTTCCGGTTAGTTTTTCATCTGCGATATCATGAAGCAGAGCAGCCATTTCACAGATAAACGTATCCGCTCCTTCTTGGACAGCGATGGTTTTGGCGGATCGCGCTACTCGGTAAATATGCCACCAATCATGTCCACTACTATCCTTTTCAAGCACCTCTTTAGCAAACTGCTCTGCTTTGTTAAGGATTTCTTGCTTGTCCATATCCATTAGTCCTTTCTCTTCTGATGTTATTTGTTAACATACACATTATATAAAGGAATGAAACATGTACAGGATATTTTCGTATACAGTAGAAAAAATGGAAGAAGTGATGAGGATGGATCCATATCAGCAACTGATATATAAAGAAGTAACGGTCTGGGAGCAGGAACAGGCGGAGGATTGGTTTTTTAATCGCTGGAGCCGTTCTTTACAAAAGAAGATAGATTCTCTGATTCCTACAATCGTTCATGAACAGCTGGCGAAGGCAGTGGAAGCGACCATTAAATCCATTGCCAACGGAGTCGCTTTAATTCCGCAAAAAAAAGAATGGTTGAAGCAAGAATTATCCTTCCAGGAACGAGAAGAGAAAGCTCAGGAAACGATCAAGCTCTATAAGCGGATAGCGATGGCGGAGGGAGCGGGTACGGGTGCTGGCGGATTCGTTTTATCGGCGATTGATTTTCCTGCTTTAATTGCCATCAAGTTTAAGTTACTGCAAGAATTAGCCAATATTTATGGGTATGATATTCAACAATTTGAAGAGCGGATGTTTATCATTAAAATATTTCAGCTGGCGTTTTCGGGGGATATCAGTAGAAAAAAAATCTATGAAGTACTAAAATATTGGGAGGAGAATAAGCGGGAAATCAGCAAGTCTACATATGAAGATGTCATGGCATGGCGTGAATTTTACGCTGAATATAGAGAATCCATTGAGCTTCGTAAGATTCTGCAGTTCATACCTGGTTTGGGGGCGATTGTTGGAGCTTGGGCCAATCAATCGATTTTAGACGATGTTGCCCATACCGCGGTGCAAGTGTATCGCATGCGTTATCTGCGTGATTTGAAGCTGTTGCAATGAGATTGGGCCCTTCCAAGGGGTCCTTATTGATTTACCATTCTCTTGTATAAACTAGGACAGGTAGGAAAAAACTGTAGCTATCTAAATGGAGGGATAGGAATGTTTAGAATGTTGGTGATGATAGGGAGCATCAATATGCTTTTGTCTGTTGCTTTGGGAGCTTTCGGTGCACATGGGCTTAAAGCGAAGCTCCCGGCAGATATGATGGCAGTTTATCAAACGGGAGTTCACTACCATATGATTCATGCTTTGGGCATCCTATTGGTTGCTGCACTGTCCCTAAAACTTAGAGAATCTTCACTGGTTTCGTGGTCGGGATGGCTTCTGTTTCTTGGGATCATCCTATTCTCCGGAAGCTTGTATGCGCTAAGTATGTCTGAGATCAAAATTCTAGGGGCGATTACTCCATTTGGCGGAGTGTCTTTCTTAATAGGATGGCTTCTTCTCGCCTATGCAGCGATGAAGGGGTAGAACGATGAATGGCTGTCTCTTTTGAAAGAGGCAGCCATTGTCCTTTTAACCCTGATAATGAATCACTTCGTGCTCTAATCCTTGACCATCTGTACCAAATAGGGCATCCCGTAAGTAAGATTCCGCTTCTTCTTGGCTATCGAAAGTAAGCACATCTTTTTCAATCCATTCTGGAGAGGAAAGGTACCCTTCTGCATCAAGGAGATCCCCCGTTGGCGTATATTGAATGGCATACATAGACAAAGCCTCCTTCTTATTTATTCTCCTAATTGTAGTAATCCCCTTAAACTTGAAGTTTCATTACAGAAAGATAGTGGATAATAACACCATAAAAATGGTATAGTAAAGGGATGAACAGTATTTTAGGGATTTGGGGTGTTTAAGATGGATTTAGCCATGATTCAACAATTGATCAATACAGTCGGAGAAGCTTTTCCCAAGTACATGCAGGCTATCGAAGAGGAATTTAAGAAGGAGCATGGTACGATTACAGAAGAGCAGCAGCAAGTTTTCGAATTTGTGCAGAAAAAGGCCAAAGAATTTATCGCTCAATTAAATCCACTAGGGTAGGTGAATTTTGATGTCAGATAAAAAAGTGATTATGTATTCACAGCCCACTTGACCTCCTTGCGTAACAGCCAAGGGTTGGCTGGCGGATGAAGAGGTCCCCTTTGAAGTACGGGATATACGATTAAATCCGGAATATATCGATGATCTGATTCGAATGGGGATGAATTCAACACCTGTTTTTGTGATTGGTGAAGAGATTTTGGCTGGATTTAACCCTGGAAGAATCAAAGAAGCATGGGAAAATTATAAGATAGAAAAGGTGTGAGTCATAAAAAGACTCACACCTTTTTTGGTTAAATATGGGCGATCGCCAATAACATAGTGTTTTTCGCTGATATATTGAAATCAAATAGGATATTGGTTCTTGAGAATGACTCACTAATGTATCAATTGAAGTATTTGTACTACCTGCAAACTAAAAAATCTTTTTCTGTTCCCGGTCTGCCTTTAGGATTTCAACTGCTTCTCTGAAACGTTGGGAGTGGATAATCTCCCGCTCTCTAAGGAATGTCAAGCTATCGATGATATCAGGGTCATCAGTCATATTGATCAACCATTGATAGGTTGCACGTGCTTTTTCTTCCGCAGCAATATCCTCATACAGATCAGCTATGGGGTCTCCTTTCGCTTGGATATAAGTAGCAGTCCACGGGACACCTCCAGCATTTTGATAGAAGAGGGCTTTATCATGGTTTGCATAATGGGCTCCTAGTCCAGCTGCCTCCAGTTGTTCGGGAGTCGCATCCTTGGTTAGTTTATAAACCATCGTTGCAATCATTTCCAAATGAGCAAACTCTTCTGTCCCGATGTCGTTTAATACCCCAATCACTTTATCAGGAACGGAATAGCGTTGATTAAGATAGCGTAATGCAGCCGCCAGTTCTCCATCTGCACCGCCGTATTGTTCCATGAGAAATTTCGCCATGCGCGGGTCGCATTTACTGACCCGGACAGGATACTGCAGCTTTTTTTCATAGATCCACACTCGTCATCGCTCCTTTGTGGATAAGATGATGAAATCTAACAAAGTGAGGCTAAACCTGCCAAGGCCAGGGGGCTTCATCCCATGTCCACGGATAAGTAGAATAACTGTTCCCAAAGTTGTAGAGGGGACCAAACATGGACTGAAACTTATTTTTCAAAGCCATGCTTTTTTGAGCATACTCATTGTACTGGTTAATCGCTTTATGGTCTTGAGGATGAGTATTTAAATATAAGTTTAATTCTACTAACACGAAATCAACGGTTTGAATCTCTTCCATTAAATCATAATATTGTTTTTTTTGTTCATCCGTCCATTTAGTGTTTTCATTCATGATTCACGATCCTCCCTATGACCATGCTTATACGGATTTGTGTACGGGGCGAAAAGGGCTGGCCAGAGGGTGCCGTGCTTCAGCGCTTCTCTAGGCTTAAATTGCGGAAGATTATAAGGCTGGAATCCCATATACAGCTGTGGCGGGGTTTCATACGTCTTAACCCGCATCGGGGGACAAGGATCAAAAGGACTTACATAAGGGTAATACTTTTTTCTGGTCGTGTACATATTTCCTTCCTCCTTGGTTGTTTTCATACATAACATGTGTATTGGGTCGGACAAATTGTTTAGAACTTCGAAAAAAATGAGATTCATTTGCTCATTCCGATTCTAGGTGGATAAAGTAGTTTAAGATCTGATGTTTTTTTGTTATACTAGTCTGGTCGCGGGGATAAAGATGTTGAGCAAGTTTTTCAAATGTTAAACAAATAGAAGGGACTAACGAGATATGGCACATTACGCAGCAATTCTATATATGTTGGATGCAGAAAAGAATCAGGAGTACCGTCCACAGCATCTGGAGTATCTAGCACAGCTAGAAAATGAGGGGAAAGTTTTCTTAAAGGGTCCCTTCTTGGATGGAGTCGGCGGCTTGGTTATTTATAAGGCTGATTCCTTGGAAGAAGCACAAGAAATGGCTGAAAAAGATCCTTATGTGGCTCTGGGGGTTCGCCGTTTAGAGTTGCACGAGTGGAAAATTTAATACTTTATGATACAAAAACTCCGCAGTTTCCTGCGGAGTTTTTTGTGATGGGTTAACGATTGTTGTTGGTACGGTTCATGTTGAGGTCCTCATCATCGAAGAAAGTGTCGTCACGATCGGCATCAAAAACTCGATCATCTTTATCAGTGGCTTCTGGATCGTTCCGCAATGGAGCATCCTTCATGCGATAGTTGAAATTGTTACGGTCGTTAACGTCGTAGATATTGTCATTATAATCATTGACATCATAAACGCCGTTAATGTCATTTACATCATAAATTCGACGATCGTTTATATCGTTTACATCTGCAGTACCACAAGCAGTAATCGAAGCAGTCAACAACAATGCGGAAAAAACAGCACCCCATTTTTTCATACTGCACCTCTTTCCTTTTTGTGTGTTGCGCCCCATCACTAACTATTTTGAACAAAAAGGGTTGTTTTATGTGTTTTCCCACATGGGAATAAATCCCATATTAATTAGTTACATCCTTATTCCTGCAACAAGTAGCAAACGGATTCATCCTGCGAATTCATCTTTTAATTATTTATTCTACCCTTGTAGAATAAATAATTAATGGGAGTAGTCCTCAGAATGGGCATTCAATGTTATGATAATATAAATCAGTCTTTCGTACTATTAACAGCTGTAAGTAGTGGGTAGTTCACATCCTGGAAAGGTATTTCCGGAATAGGAGAAGAATCGAATGACTAATGGATTGATGGATTTATTCATGGTTTTTCTAAGTACGATTGGAAATAATGGATTACTCTGGATAGGTATAGTCCTTATACTTTTAGCGAAAGAATCATGGAGACAAGCTGGATCGTATACGCTTCTCTCTGTTTTAGCAGGGGGAATTGCCCAATTTTTACTAAAGGATTGGCTTAAGCGGCCGAGACCTTTAACGGACCCTGCTGCGTTGCTCATCGAAATGCCAACCTCTTATTCCTTTCCTTCAGGGCATACCTTGATTGCTTTTTGTGCGGCGGCAACCCTTTTGGTCTTTATGCCAAGAGTGGGCGGAGTGGCTGTCCTTTTGGCAACTTTAATAGGGATTTCAAGAGTTTATTTGGGAGTGCATTACGTCAGTGATGTTATTTTTGGAGCGATCATTGGCGTGGGTCTAAGTTATTTGATTCTCCGCTTGAGAGGATGGAACAGAATTTGGAGAAGGCAATCTGATCAGGGGATTTAATCCTCCTAAGATCTTATGTTAGAATAGGAAAAGTATAAAGTTGTATCTTATTTTAGAAAGGGTCGAGCTGACATGTGGAGTTATATCATTCCCATTCTTACCTTGATTATCGGATTGGCAGGAGGCTTCTTTGGAGGAGTCTACTATTTGAAAAGTCAAATGCTAAACATGCAAATGGACGAAAAGCAGCTGCAGGCTATGGCCAAAAACATGGGGATGAATCTAAATCAAAAGCAGTTGTCCCAAGCGACAAAAGCAATGAAAAGTATGCATAAAAATAAAAATTTTAAGCTTTAAGAAAGCTACTGGCGCAGCATTATGCGTATAATACTTTCTAATAAGTGAAATAAAGGATGTTTCCATGGGGAAAAACAGACTAAGATATACGATGATGGGATTCATTCTGGGTGTCCTATTTACGATACTGTTTAAAGAATTGAGTATTGGAACACGTGCGGCTGCCCCATTTTACGGAGCTGGGATTGGACTGCTGGCCGATAATCTCATTAGTAAGTGGCGCTCTAAAAAAGGTCCATAGCTAGAGTCATAAAAGTGATGCTTCTTTCCTTATGAAGAGGTGTCACTTTTTATCATATTTAGGATAATATGAACCATTATATGTGGGTGTTTAAGGAGACTGATTATGCTTAAAGATTTTAACATCAAAGAGTTTCAGGAACAGCTGCTTTATTGGTTTGAAAGAAATTTGCGGGATTTACCTTGGCGCCGTGACCGGGATCCATATAAAATTTGGGTATCTGAGATTATGCTGCAGCAAACTAGAGTGGATACAGTCATACCTTATTTTGAAAGATTTATGGAGAAATTCCCTACCCTAGAGACCCTTTCAGATGCACCTGAGGATGATGTGATAAAGCTGTGGGAAGGGCTTGGCTATTATTCTCGGGCTCGCAATCTCCATGCCGGGGTGCGGGAGGTACGAGTTAGTTATGGAGGACAGGTACCGGATACACCGGAGGAGATTAGAAAAATAAAGGGAATTGGACCTTATACAGCAGGAGCCATTTTAAGTATTGCTTATGGCAAGCCTGAACCCGCCGTCGATGGGAATGTGATGCGCGTGCTTTCCAGGCTGCTGCAGATCGAACAAGATATTCAAAAGGTGAAAACACGAAAGCAATTTGAGCAGGTGATACGGGAACTTATCGCTAAGCATAATCCCTCTTATTTTAATCAGGCCTTAATGGAGTTGGGCGCTTTGATCTGTACCCCGAAATCTCCCAAGTGTAGGAACTGCCCTGTTTCAACCCATTGCCGGGCGAGGACAAATGGGGCAGAAGAACAATTGCCCATAAAAGGAAAGGCAAAACCTCCAAAGCCGGTGCAGATTTGTGCTGCCTTCGTGGAGCAGTATGGGCGTTTCTTGATACGCAAGAGGCCGGAACAAGGGCTTCTCGCAGGACTATGGGAACTTCCTAATATTGAGGGGGATAGTCGGGAACTGGAGAAACATTTGCATGAATTTTATGGTATTAGACCGAAGGATTTATCCCCTTTATTTGATCATCAGCATACTTTCTCTCATTTGCAATGGAACATGTCCGTTTATTACGTTCAACCGCTAAACGAAAAGATATCCATACCTGGAGAATGGATCAGTTGGAGGGAAATGGATAAACTTGCCTTTCCTGTATCCTATCAGAAGATCATAGGTAGAATTAGAGAAACATTGTTGATAGATCTATAAAAGGGGGAACAGATCATGATTAGGCTGTACTATACTCGAATTTTCTGGCGGATTAAATAAAGATTAATAAAGCCTCACAATGAGTGGGGCTTTTTTAGTGCCTATTGGCAGTGAAAACGCACTCCAAGAAATTACTTCAATTTTGATCAGCTTAAGGAGGTTTTTAATTTTCGGGGAATGATATTATATAAAGATGTTACACAAGTATACCTCTTTCGTTTAAAATAATGAATATTTAATCGAAGTATATATCAATGTTTGAGGAGAGATCGAATCGTGGATTTACTAAGAAAAATACGTCCCATTATTGAGCTGCACCCCGCAAGAATCCTTGTATTAGGATTCGCCATTCTCATTTTACTGGGGACATTCCTGTTGATGTTACCTATTTCTACAGTAGAAGAGGGGCGTGGCCTTCATTTCATTGATGCTTTGTTTGAGGCGACTTCTGCGGTATGTGTGACTGGATTGGCCGTGGTGGATACAGGAACAACGTTTACTTTATTCGGTCAAATTGTTCTTCTTTTATTAATCCAGATCGGTGGTTGGGGTTTTATGACCACCGGTGTATTTATGTTTATCATTTTAGGGAAGAGAATTGGCTTAAAAGAAAGATTGCTTTTACAAAATTCTTTAAATCAATTTTCTCTTCAGGGAGTCGTGAAGCTTGTTATACGGATCATCGCGATTACCCTCATCATTGAAAGTCTGGGAGCTCTGGTATTAGCGATACGTTGGTCCTTTGAGATGCCGTGGGGTAGAGCGGTGTATTACGGAATATTCCATTCTATTTCAGCATTTAATAATGCTGGTTTTGGTTTAGAACCAGACAGCCTCAGTAAATGGGTGGGGGATCCGACTGTGAATTTGGCTATCACCTTTCTTTTTATGGCTGGAGGAATTGGATTCACGGTGATATTGGATCTATGGGAAAAACGATCTTTTCGTAAATTATCCCTTCATTCAAAGATTGCTTTAATCATTTCCTTTATAATCAATGCCATAGCTACTTTGGTTATACTAGTTGCAGAGTATCATAATCCTGCGACCATAGGTGATTTAGGTGTAGCTGATAAGTTATGGGCATCTTATTTTCAAGGGGTTGTGCCTCGAACAGCGGGATTTAATACAATTGATATTACTCAGATGACCCTTCCATCCCATGTACTGATCATGGGGCTTATGTTTATTGGTGCTTCGTCTGCCTCCACCGGTGGAGGAATTAAAGTAACCACTTTTGCGCTTATTCTATTGGCTCTTTGGAGTGTTCTCACGAATAAGGGGACTGTTAATCTATTTAGAAGAAGAATTCCTTCGGAGCAGGTCAATAAGGCTCTTTCAATCGGTATCAGTGGGATTCTCTTTATTTTTATGATTTTCTTTTTCCTTACATTTACGGAACAAGCAGACATGAGGATGATTCTGTTTGAAACCATATCTGCTTTTGGAACGGTAGGTTTATCTGCAGGGTTAACAGCTGATCTCTCTCCTTTAGGAAGAATATTGATCACCATCATGATGTTCATTGGAAGGCTTGGACCTTTAACGATGGCATTCGCGCTAATGATTAATAGAAGAGAAAGTAAGGTGAAATATTCAGAAGAAAAAATATTGATTGGATAAGGAGCCACAGTTATGTCAATTTGCCATTATCGGAATGGGACGTGATGGTTCTAGTGTTGCTGGTGCATTACATGAAGCGGGTTGGCTTCCAAAAGACCATCAAGATAAGGCAGTCCTCACCCTACATATTTTTGAAGTTCTCGATAAATTAGTTGATGAACATCAAAGATTTATTGGAGTGAATGCTACTGCAAGTGTCCGTCATGAAAAGAGGGATGTTTCCCATATCAATGGAACATCCCTTTTATTGTTAGCGAGTCAGAATTTAATAAATTTTTTCAGGATTCTTTCCCTGCATAAGTGCAACTAGGCTGACGCTTAACCTCTTTGACCCAAATTCAAGTCAAAGAGGTTGTCTGCGCCAAAGGCCTGGCCAGCCAAGTTTCCTTTATCCGCGAGCAGCAGCGTAACGCTTACTTACTTCATCCCAGTTCACTACGTTCCAGAAAGCGGAGATGTAGTCAGGGCGCTTGTTTTGATACTTTAAGTAGTAGGCATGCTCCCAAACATCAAGGCCTAGGATTGGAGTCTTTCCTTCCATTAATGGGCTGTCTTGATTTGGTGTGCTAGTTACAGCAAGGTTTCCGTTATCGACAACTAGCCAAGCCCAACCTGAACCAAAACGGGTAGCGCCAGCCTTAGCGAAATCTTCTTTAAACTTATCAAGGCTACCGAAAGTGCTGTTGATCGCATCTGCTAATTCACCAGATGGAGCTCCACCGCCATTTGGGCTAAGAACTTGCCAGAATAGGCTGTGGTTAGCGTGTCCGCCGCCATTGTTGCGAACAGCAGTACGGATGTTTTCTGGAATAGCATCCATGTTAGAGATCAAATCTTCAATACTCTTGCTGGATAAATCGTCATGACCTTCCAAAGCAGCATTTACGTTGTTGATATAGGCTGCGTGGTGACGACTATGGTGGATATTCATGGTTTCTTCGTCGATATGAGGTTCAAGGGCATTTGCAGCATAAGGTAGTGCAGGCAATTCGTACTTAGGCATTTCAATTCCTCCTCGATATATATTGTTTCCAAATTTTATTATAGAGAAATTTGGAAACTAAATCAACTAAAAAGTATCATAAATTTGGTGTTAATAGTTTTAATGTGAGTATTAGGAGTTTTGTAGTCCCTTCAACCCTCCACGCCGTTCAATTTCATTAATAACCGAATGATGAAAGCTCACACCTTCTGAATTTAAAAAACCAGCCATCTGTGACATGGTATCATGATGAAAAGCTAGCTCGTTTAGTGTCCATTCAGTTACAGGGGTATCTTCTAGTTCTGACATTTTCCGATCTGTATTCATGAAATCCGCCTTTCTGTCATAATTATGGATTAGGTATGAAGACATGTTCCTCATGAATCCTATCTTAGGATGATGTGATTGGCGAAATTTCATACAGGATATAACCAAAATTTATGATATAATCAATTTAGTACCTGGTCATGATATCTTGATATTAATAGTTAAAGGAGAATGACTTGATGTTTTTTAAAGGGAAAGTAGCCCTAATTACGGGAGGAACCCGGGGAATTGGCAGAGTAATCGCCCATCAGTTAGCTGATCAAGGGTGCCATTTAATCATAAATTATTTACGTAATCGTTCTGCTGCGGCAGAGGCAGCAGCAGAGCTGGAAGCTAAGGGAGTAAAGGTATATCTCATAAAAGCTAATGTTGGGGATACCGATAAAATTAAAGAGATGTTTCAAGAAATTGACCAGGTATTTGGCCGTCTTGATTTCTTGGTAAGCAACGCAGCATCTGGTGTCCTACGCCCTCTCATGGAGTTGGAGGAATCGCACTGGGACTGGACCATGAATATTAATAGCAAAGCACTTTTGTTCTGTGCTCAAGAAGCTGCTAAGTTGATGGAGAAGAATGGCGGAGGGAGAATCGTCAGTCTTTCTAGCATCGGTTCGATTCGAGTGATAGACAACTATACCACGGTTGGTGTTTCAAAAGCCGCATTAGAAGCATTAACACGTTATTTGGCGGTAGAATTAGCCCCGAAAAATATTGTCGTGAATGCAGTCTCGGGTGGTCCTGTAGATACGGATGCTTTAAAGCACTTCCCGAACAGAGATGAAATACTAGAAGGAGCCAGAACCAGAACGCCGGCAGGCCGAGTCGTTGAGCCTAAGGATTTAGCCAATGCGGTGATGTTCCTATTAACTGATGAGTCTAGCATGATTCGTGGTCAAACGATCATTGTTGATGGAGGAATTACCTTACTAAATTAAGCACATTGAGGGGCTGTCCGATCGGACTAGCCTCTTTATTTATTGGTTTATTCGGAGGCAAACCTTATCTTTGTCCGTCAAATAAATAGGAAATTTGAACTAATTCTATATTTATATGAAACATTTTCCAATTTATACACGTATTAACTTAAGGTAAAACCTAAAGAAGGAGATGAGGTATTGAAAAAGAAGATGCGTATTATCAAAGGGAGATATGTGGTTATCCCCGTGCTAAGCCTTGCCATGCTTACGCCTACAGTCTTGGTAGGGGCAGAATCTAGTAAAACGGTAGTAATCTCGGCTCCAGGTCAGCCTGTTCAGGCAGAAGAAATCAAAACACCCAACCCTGAAAATGTCAAATTTTCTAAAGACCAAGCAGTAGAAAAAGTCCGCCAACTCTTCCCGCTGCTAAAGGATGCACAAGTACAGGATGTGGAGTTAGGCGACAGCCACGTGTACCCACCACCTGCCAACCAAATGGTGTGGAACATCCAATGGAATTATCAGCTAGGCAACTCCGGATATGGCTTTAACAGCAGGGTTGATGCCATGACGGGGGACATCATTTCCACCAATATCGGTTTCCCAATGGAAGAAGATAACGAGGCGTACTATCCACCTAAAGTATCAAGAGAAGAAGCGCTGAATAAGGCCAAAGTCTTCATCGCCAAAGCAGCCCCATCACTTTCAACTGACAACCTAAAGGAAAAGCCGATTCCCTACTTTGCCAATCAACCGTTGTTTGGCCCTGTTCGCCATTCGTTTAACTTTGAGCGGACCGTTCAAGGCATCCCAGTACCCGAGGAATCGCTCTACATAACGGTAGACGGCAACGGAAACATAATAGAATTCCACCGCCAGGCCTCCACCACGGACTATCCTTCTGCTGCACCTAAGGTTACCTTGGAAGATGCCTTGAAGAAATACAAAGAAAACGTTAACCTTACGCTGCAATACATACCAATTCACCGGGGAAGTGATGTCGACATTTTCCTGGGCTTTAGACCTGCCATGTCGGATTTTCTTGTCATTGATGCCCTAACCGGAGAGTTCTTGGCCCCGAACGGTGAACTACTTAGCAAGGGAAGTTTGGCATACCAGGATATTCCGAAGTCCTCCAACGTCTTCAAGTCAAATGCAAGCAGCAAACAACTGACAGCCGAAGAGGCGGCGGCTATCGTGCAGAAAGTAGCAAAAATCCCAGATGGCCGTTCACTCCAAAGCAAATCACTAGGCAGCTATCGCGGCAACCAGGAACAAAGCGTGTGGAACTTGACTTTCCGGGATTCCAAGCAGCAATACTATGGTCCTGAAAGCGAAACTTTTGCCGCTGTAGATGCCAAAACGGGACAAATTCTTGAATATGAGGAAAACCGCTTTGGACATCCAGCACCTGCTTCAGATGACGATACAAAACCGAACAAGGAAGAAGCGAAGAAAAGAGCTATCGAACTTGTGCAACAGCTCTATCCGAATGCTTCCGAGGAACTGAAGTTCATGGAAATGAGTACCATGGCTTACTATCCATCCCCAGACAACTCGATTTCATTCGGCTTCCAACGATTCTATGATGGTAAGCCAGTGGAAGGGGACACAGTCAACGTCACCTTAAACGCGAAGGGTCAGCTACTCCGGTTGTATACGCACCAAACACCGAATCTAGCAGAAAAGGTCAAGGGGCTATCTCAGCAAATTTCCAAAGAGGAAGCGACCAAACGCTATCTAGAAGACTCAACGGTACAACTTCAATTCCTACGATTCGGGGATCGCTGGACTTCGGAAGGAGAAGCCAATACGAAAGTGAAGTTAGTCTATCAACAGACCTTCAAGGACGGATTCCATGTCGGATTTTCCATAGATGCAGCGGATGGCAAGTGGAAATCCGGGTGGACCTCAGGGGCCGAACCGCCAGGCGATATGGTAAAACCAACCGATGTGACGGGGCACTGGGCAGAGGTATCGCTTCAAACGCTCCTGCGCTACCAAATCATTAAAGCTGACCAAGAAGGTCGCGTGAACCCGGATCAAACCATTACCCGGGGCGAGTGGCTAAACATGATCGTTAAATCTGTGGATCCCTACTTCGACCAAAACTATTATGATCCGACCACTACGACGGAGTTATTCGATGATGTAAAGAAGGGTAACGCATACTATTCTGCCGCACGTTGGGCCCGTGAACACAAATGGATCGACGGCAAGGATCGCAAGCTGGAGTTGGATCAACCGATGACACGCGAAGATCTCGCGGTATCCCTGATTCACATCATCAACTACGATAAACTGGCCAAATTCATGGATGCGGATGATACGAAGTTTACCGATGCCGACCAAATCAAGGCTAAAGGAGCCGTATCCATTATTAATCGCCTTGGCCTCATGCAGGGGACAAACGGCAAATTTAACCCTGCTGGCAAGGTGACAAGAGCCCAAGCTGCTACTGTCCTTATGGGACTCGTGAACCTGCAAGGGAAAAGCGATGTGCCAATAGGGCAGATGTATTTTAGATAAGTGGGGAAACGCTCGCGTTTGCGGGCATTTTTTAATTTCCCTCTATTTTTTTTAGTCCATTTATCGACCGTACATCGACTATTCTCCTTACTTGTTGGGAAAAGGATAAATATGACCATCTTTCCCCCCTCCTGCATATAATATTACGAACAAAATGGGCGGGCGGCAGCCTCCCCACGAGGAGGGTTGCTAGTGGTGGATGGATGGGACCAGCAAGAAATTGTCCCTATACGCGATAAAGTTTTTGACTATATAAAAGATGCTATCTTAAAGGGAGATTTTAAATCAGGCGAGAGAATTATAGAACGAGACTTGGCGGATAAATTAAAAATTAGCAGAACACCAATTCGTGAGGCTTTATTTCGTTTAGAGTCCATTGGATTGGTCAGAACAATTCCCCGTAAGGGGGTTATTGTGTCGAAGATGACCACGGAAGAGATCATTGAAATTTTTTCGATTCTTTCTTATTTAGAAAGTTTGGCGGTTCGGTTAGCAGCGGAAAAATTGGATCATGAATATGAAGAAAAACTTGATTTGATTATTGAACAAATCGATGATGCCTTGGAAGTTGCGATAAAGGATAAGAATTATGTGCAAATACACCTAGAAGTGAGGGAGATCATCCACCAAGCGGCAAAAAGTCCGAGGCTTTACGAGATCTTAAAAAGTCAGTTGGAATATATTCGCGCATTTGCTTCTGTTTCACATGATACACCTGAATGGAGAAAAAAGGCGTTTGAGGAGCATCGCGAAATTGCTATAGCCATTCGAAACAGAGATGGCAAACTTGCAGAGGCATTAGCGATCAAACATATTGAAAACTCAAAAAATGCCTATTTAGAATCCTTAAAACGAATGTTAAGAATCGATTAATAGCGAGTGTGAAAAAGACTGAAACCTATTACTCTATGGGTAAAGCTCTTTTTATCACTCGTATTTTCTTTACTTTGTTAACTCGTTAATACTTTATCGATCCATCAGCTGATGGAGCTGATCGCCTTTATCCGTAAGGAATTCAACTTGACGATACTCCTAATTGAGCATGATATGCCGCTCGTCATGGGGATATGTGAACGGATTTATGTGTTGGATCATGGACAATTGATTGCCGAGGGGACTCCGGAAGTGATCCGGAACCATCCCTTGTGGTTCTCTCCGGTACGGCTGCCGAATTGCTAGCGAGCGAACAGGTAAAGATGGCTTATCCTGGTGGTCATTAATTTATATAAATGAGGCTGACCCTTATCTTATAAGTCAGCCTCATTTTTCATCTATTTTAGAAAATACTACGCTAGTGGCTGTTTTGACTGAAAATTCGTTCATTTCACCTTTTCGACAAAACCTCCTACGTTTTAAATGTAAGTATTAGTGTATAATGGATAATATAGTAAAAATCTTCGTAAGAAAGCAAGTAGCTTTAGCTATCTGCGTATAATACTTGACCGATAAGTGTGAGAAAGCAAGTAGCTTTAGCTATCTGCGTATAATACTTGATCTCTAAGTAGAATAAAAGGAGGGTGGACAGGAATGAACTGGGAAGAAGTGTTGACTTGGCAAGCCGAAGTGACAGATGCTATTGATCGGGAAGAAGAAGAGATTATGGCCTATAAGGCAATCGAACAAGTGCTGCTTGTCCGCCGTGATCAAGCGAAGCAGTTAGATCGAGTCTTTGAATTAAGGGAAATCGACTCCTATTTAGCAAACATTAATTTACTTGTAAAAATGAAAAAGTTAGTCATAAAACAATGGGAAGCACAGTTTCGGATAATTGCACAAGGAATATGCAGTTAAAAATAGGTAGTGAAAAGGGATTGAAATGAGGGTTTAGATCCCCTCATTTTTTTTCCTCTAAGGGCGGTCTGGCTACCCCGGATTGCTTCGATGAGGCTTTTTCTATTTTATGGAGTTTGATAATGATGTATAGGCAGACAATAGGTGATCAAATAGTGTAAAATAAGAAGAGATCAATCAGGATAGGGAGGCCGACAGCTTTGAAGATCAGATCTTTTCGGTTAGGAGATTATGCCGGGATCACCTTAATTTGGAGAGAGACAGGCTTAGAAAGTAGAGAAAGGGAATCTCTCGACGATCTTGCCAAGCAGCTTGCATGGGACAGTGAACTGGTATTAGTAGCCGAAGTGGATGGTAAAGTCGTTGGAGTCATCGTTGGAACACTAGATGGGACAAGAGCCTACTTTTATCGATTAGCTGTTGACCCTAATTATCAGGGCCATGGTGTTGGAAAGGAATTGGTACAAGCCCTAGAAAAGCGTTTCCGTCAAAGAGGAGCAACAAAAGTCATTATCATGGTTAATCAGGACAACAAGAAGGTAATTCCCTTCTATTATAATTTAGGGTATGAGGTACAAGAATATATCACCCTGTCCAAGAGCCTTTCAACTAACCCATAACGTGAAAGGAGAGAACAATGGCTTCCCCAGGTACCTATATAAGAGTAGAGAGTTATAAGCATGACAAATCGTTTCACCGAGCGTGGGATAAGACCATGGTTCTTCACGTTAGCGATTCAGTTTTGATCGGTGCCAATGATAATGTTAGAGTGACGGAAGCAGATGGAAGGGAATGGCGGACTCGAGAGCCTGCCATATGTACATTTGGAAGAGGACAATGGTTTAATACCATTTCCATGATTCGTGATGATGGCATCTACTATTACTGTAATATTGGATCACCGTTCATTTTACGGCAGGATGTTTTGTCTTATATTGACTATGATTTGGATGTAAAGATTTATCCGGATATGTCTTATGTTATATTGGACAAAGAGGAATTTGCCCTACATAGTCAAAAGATGAACTATCCTCCCGAAGTGGTCACTCATGTGAATCGGGCTGTGGATGAAGTCTTAATTTGGCTTCAGGAAAAACGGGGTGCATTTCACCCAGGATTTGTCGAGCGGTGGTATGAACGTTTCCTTGCCTTGCAAAACAAATGAGGCTCCTTATACATAGAAGGGAAGAAAAGTCCCCTCCTTTTGTAAAGGGGTTTTTCATTTTTATATAATATTATACGCATAAGGCTACGTAAGTAGCTTTCTTATACTTATCAGAAAGTATTATACGCATAAGGCTACACAAGTAGCTTTCTTAAAAGGATGTGAGCTATGGACAGCATTAAAAGGTATTTTATCTTTGTTAAGCCCTATTGGAAGTCCATCCTATTTACCATTATCATTGGACTCTTCAAATTTGGGATTCCTTTACTCTTACCATTGATCATTAAGTATGTCATTGATGATTTACTCATGGCAAAACTGCCAGTAGAGGAAAAACTTGATGAACTTTATATGATCATGGGTGCTACTTTTGTGGTTTTTACCGTGATTCGCTATCCTATTGAATATTACCGTCAGTATTATGCCCAGCTATCCTCTAATCAGATCCTCTATGATATCCGTGATCGCCTATACTCTCATATTCAAAAGCTATCCTTACGATATTACCAGAATACGAAGGTGGGAGAAGTCATCTCTCGTGTGATCAATGATGTGGAGCAAACCAAGAATTTTGTAGTTACTGGCTTAATGAATGTTTGGTTGGATTTAGCGACGCTTTTCATTGCTATCGGTATCATGCTTAGTATGGATGTCGGTTTAACGCTTATTGCCATTTCTGTCTTTCCTTTATATGGACTCTCAACCAAGTACTTTTATAAACGATTAAGAAAACTGACAAAAGTACGATCACAAGCCTTGGCAGAACTTCAGGGACATCTTCATGAACGGATACAAGGGATACCTGTCATTAAAGGATTTGCTCTTGAGGATCATGAACAGAAGCAATTTGATAAGAGAAACCAAAATTTCTTGCAGAAAGCGGTCGATCATACGGTTTGGAATGCCAAAACCTTTGCGGTAACTAATACGATAACGGATCTAGCTCCGTTATTGGTCATTACCTATGCCGGGGTTCAAACCATCCAAGGCGAATTAACGGTGGGGGCACTGATTGCTTTTTATGCTTATCTGGATCGATTATATAGTCCATTGCGGCGATTGGTGAATTCTTCTACGACCCTCACCCAATCGATTGCCTCAATGGATCGGATGTTTGAACTGTTTGATGAAACTTATGATATCAATGATAAAAAAGATGCTTTGGTTTTGAGCAGTATAAAGGGTAGAGTCGTCTTTGATCAAGTTGGATTCAGATATGAAGACATAGGGGATAAGGTTTTGACTAATATTGAATTAGTCGTTGAGGAAGGTCAAACAATAGCCCTGGTTGGAACAAGCGGCGGAGGAAAGTCATCACTGATTAGCTTGATTCCTCGTTTTTATGATGTCACGGAGGGGGCCATTTATATTGATGGCTGCGATATTCGTGATGTAACGATGAAGAGTCTGCGGGATCAAATAGGGATCGTTTTACAGGATAACATCTTGTTTAGTGATTCGGTCAAGGAAAATATTCTCATGGGTAAACCTGCTGCAAGTATGGAAGAAGTAATAGAAGCGGCTAAAGCTGCAAATGCCCATGATTTCATTATGGAACTGCCTGAAGAATATGATACAGCGATAGGAGAACGTGGTGTTAAGCTTTCGGGAGGTCAAAAGCAAAGAATTGCGATTGCCAGAGTGTTCTTGAAGGATCCGCGAATTCTTATTTTGGATGAGGCAACCTCCGCATTGGACTTGGAATCCGAGCAGCTGATTCAGCAGTCCTTAGAGAGGTTGGCCAAAGATCGAACGACGTTCATTGTGGCCCATCGGTTATCTACCATTACCCATGCAGATAAGATTGTTGTCATTTCTGAAGGTAGGGTGGCAGAGGCCGGAACCCATCAACAGTTGATGGAGTTCAAAGGGCTGTATTATCGGTTGTATACGGTTCAGAATTTGGATGGGTAAGAAGTCGAAATAGTGGAAGAAAAACTGGCAGGATATAAAGACAGCAGTCAGGTAGAAGCATGGGCAAAATCATCTGTGGCATCGGCCATAGAGCTTGGAATTGTTTCAGGAGACGGAGGAAAATTGAGAAGTAAGGACAATGTCACAAGAGCAGAAACAGCCGTGATGATTAGAAATTTACTTGAAAAAGCTGGATTGATTTAAAACAAAAAAGGTTGGGAGCTCAAACGAGGTTCCCAACCTTTTTGTTTTTATATAAAGAATACAGAAAACCCAGGTGTAATTTTTACACCTGGGTTTTCCTATTTTTCACATAACAATTTATTCTGTTGCAACCGACTGATCTGCTTGCAACTTCACAGGGGATAGCATTACAAAATTCTTTTCGGCATCATCACGGAGTGCTTCCATAGAAGCAGCTGTTTCGTGTTGATCTGTATTTTTGAGCTCTTCAATGTAGGTGTTTAACAACTCTACAACATCGTTCTTTCCTTTTTCATTCAGTGGCTGTAGGTATACCTTAGCCCCTTTAGCAATACGGCGCTTCAAGGCAGCTTCATCCAAGCCTATTTCTGGTTGTGGGCGAAGGTAAACCACGCCACCTGTCATACCTGCACACATCCAAGGACCTGGATCACCCAAGACCAACGCCCTACCGTTAGTCATATATTCAAAGGCAAATCCTTTAAGGTTTGCTCTACCGCCAATTCCCCCGAATTCGTCGTTCACTGGCTGCGTAAGCTCCCCACCGAATATGACATCCGCACCGGATAGACGTATACACGCACGTGCATCAGCATTCCCTTGAACAATAAACAATCCTTTTTGAGCACCATAGGCAAAGCTCTTTCCTACGGATCCATCAATAAAGAGGTTATTTTTATTGCGTGCTTTCATAATACTGATTTTACCGCCAAAGCTCGTTTTTGCGACACCATCCTGGGCACCGCCTTGCACTCGGATGTTAATTCCTTGTGCATTAAAGGCTCCTAAGCCGTTTCCAGGAACACAGCCGGTTTCGAAATTCAAGTGAACCTCAGGAAGGGAGACATAGCTGCCATCAAGGTGGGATTTCACCCTTTCACCAGCATGTCGGCTGCCCAGTACACGTTGATCGCATAGTACATTGGAAAATTGCTGAACTAATGGTTGATCATAAGATACAAAAACCGGCTCAGCGGTTTGCTTACCTTCAGCACCAGCAGTTACAAGAACTTCAGCCAGTTCTGCTTCTTGGATACCAGGCGCAGAGGAAGGGACCCAATCCAATTGCGCTAACATCGCAGATAAATCTATTTTTTCTAGTTCGCGAACTTGTTTTAATAAATCGGAACGGCCCACTAGATCTTGAGCATTAGTGAAACCAAGGTTTGCCGTGATGAGTCGAATTTCCTCTCCGAGAGCAGAGAAGAGACGCTTAAGATTCTCTACAGCCTCATCGTACACGCGAGGCACAAAGCGACGAAGACCATGTTCTTTAGCTTCTTCAACCGTTTCAATTTGGGTGGCAATCCCTACATGGCAGGTGTCTAAGTGACAACCACGGCAAGTCGTACAACCTACAGCAAGCATAGCCAGTGTTCCAAATCCAGCCCGGTTAGCACCCAACATCATCATTTTCACTACGTCTAGACCGCTCTTGAGACTTCCGTCAGACCAAAGTTCAACCTGATCTCTTAATCCCGCTTCGATTAAAGCTTTATGGGCAGCAGCCACACCAATTTCCGTAGGTAGGCCTACATGCTGGAGGGCGTGAATTCTAGCAGCTCCTGTACCTCCATCAAATCCAGAAAGGGTAATGATATCGGCGCCTGCTTTAGCCACTCCTACCGCAATCGTTCCGATATTAGGAACAATAGGAACCTTTACGATAACTTTTGCTTGATGGTTAGCTGTTTTGAATTCGGTTATGATCTGCGACAAATCTTCAATCGAGTAGATGTCATGGTTATTCGATGGTGAAATGAGGTCAGAACCGATGGTAGCATTACGGGCAGCAGCTACCTTTGCTGTTACTTTGCGACCTGGTAAGTGACCGCCTTCACCTGGCTTAGCCCCTTGACCGATTTTCAACTCAATAAGATTACTGGAATTTGCTAATTCTACATTTACCCCGAAGCGACCTGAAGCGATCTGCTGGCCGCGAGTTTTCGGGTACTTTCCGATCATATCTTTGATTTCTCCGCCTTCACCATTCAAACTAATCATATTTAGTTGATCAGCCGCTTCAGCATAGGCACGGAATGCCACTTCGTTTTGGGAACCGAAGGACATGGAAGCAATCACCAGCGGCAAGCTGTGATCACCGACAGCTATATCAACCTGGGCAGGATCGAGTGCCCCTTGGGATTGATCATAATCAATATCAGCGACGTGACGGATGGAGAGCGGAGACTCCTTTTCAATCTCATCTAGCTTATCGGCAAACTCGCGGTAAGTTAGAGTTCCGGTCGCCACTTGGCCTATGGATTTCCATACGCGAGGCCAAACATGGAATAGCTTAGCTGGCTTTGACTCATCAGATGCAAAATCTTCATGTCGCTTTTTGCTGTCCTGCTCAAGATCTGTCCAAGAAGTACCGGCTTGATCAGAGCCGCAGAAATTGACAATATGAAGAGCTTCAGCAACGGCATCCTGCAAACCAATGGAGGAGAATATGCGGAAGTAACCGCGAGCTTCGTGAATACCGATGGTTGAAGTAACTTTCTCAAGGCCCTTGGCTAACGACTCATATAATTTAATAACAGAATTTTCCCCATCTTTCCCGTAAGCTGTTGCAAAAAGTAAATATGGATCAATCGCATCGGCTCCCATGCCGAAAGCAACTGCAATATCATGCAGGCTGCGAATGGCACCTGAACGAATGATAATGCTTGCTTTTCTTCTGAGGCTCATACCATCGTCCGTTTTCGCAGCCTTTAAAGCTTGATCTACCTTAGCGATCACAAGTAGTGGATCTACCCAATATTTCCCTTTTGAGTGTGTTAAGGCATCATCTAAGAGGATAATTTGAGAACCCTGCTTTACTGCTTCTACCGCTTGGTGAGCTAGAGCGTCTAACGCTTCAGGTATGGTTTGACCATCAACAAAATGAGTGGAAAGAGTAGAAACTCCACCATGCTGATTAAAGTATTCTACAATCTGCTCTAGTGAACTGGATGCAACTTGCTTTGCTGCCTCTTGAAGGGCAGCCCCCTCAAAAATAATCGGGGTAGGGAGCTCAATAGCAGGCGTTGAAACATCAGCGTTGACGGCAGGACGGGCACCCAATACCACACGGGTAGAAAAATGCTCCATTTCACGTTCGCGGTCAATAGCCGGATTCGTAACAACCGCTACGCTTTCTTTTATAAAGTCAGCAAGGTTTTGCCGGTCTTGCGCAAGAGCGGCTAAAGGTGCGTCATGACCAAGTGAACGAATCGGCTCAACACCGTTTGTTGCCATTTGTTCAGCTAATTGAATTTGTTCTCTTTCCCAACCGAATGCGGCATACATTTGATTGGTAATATCTAAAACATTAACATAAGGAGCCTGAGCTTGATTTAATTGGGCAAAAGAAAGTTGGAGTCCGTATCCGCTGAAATTGGCTCTTTCTTTGGTTCTTTCCAAAACGGCTTGTTGAATTTGATCGTGGAAAACAACCTCCACATGAGCATCCTTATGAAGCTTTATGCCTACTTTTTCGCCTGGGGCGAGGGATTTGGGTTCACTTACCATTTCGGTAACAGAGACGATCCCTTGTTCGGATGAGAAGTAAAGGGACGTGGAATCCTCTACCATCCATACGGGACGAAGACCCAATGCATCTACGCTAAAGACACATTCATCCTTATAACGGGAGATAACCCCGGCTGGTCCTTGGGCAAAATGTCCCCAAGTCTGTCTATAAAACATATACAGGTCCTGAAGTTCAGGTCGAAGATGTTTTATTTCATTGTGGATGGGCGGAAACACCATTTCCATCGCTTCAAATAATGTGAGACCAAAACGATGAATAAGAGTCTCGATGGTCCGGTTCATGTTTTGCGAGTCACTGCCGCCTTGAACAAGGGGCACTCCTAGCATGACAGCCTCGTCTTCAAGCTTATTAATTGTATTGATCTCTCCGTTATGGCCAAGTACAGAAAATGGTTGCACCCGGAAGAAGTTGGAGAGGGTATTAGTGGAATAACGATTGTGCCCTAATGTGACAGAGGAGGCAAACTCTGGTTTGGTAATGTCAAGATAGTATTGGGGAATGATGCTCGCAGCACCCATCACCTTGTAAGCAGCCGTATGATTACTTAACGAGGCGACGTGTACGTTGTAATGGTCTTCAATCTCGATATGAAGATTGAACAAAATGCTTTCGCTTTTGGCTTCCTTGTTCTCGACTAAACCCGCTACTTGCCAAAAAATCGGTTCATCAGCTCGGCCGTTTTTACCAAGTACTTCACTGTTGACGGCATTCTCCTGTTCCAGGAGGATAGATACTCCGTATTTTACGAAAAGCTCACGGATATTCTGCTTCACCTGGACAGGATCATGTCCTTTGCGTGGTATAAAAATATGAGCTACGGCGAAGCGATCATCATAAGCAAGATCGGAGGATAGGTCTTCAGAGGCCAGTTTTTGAGACCAAAGGGTACGTGGAATATCAGTCAGGATTCCACAACCGTCCCCTTCTCCATCGATAAATCCGGAACGATGCTCTATCTTAATAAGAGCATCAATCGATCGAAGGATATTATCCTGGGTAGGATGTCCATTCTTTTCAATTACTGCGACAATCCCACAGCTATCGTGTTCCTCGGCAAGGTGATTTTTAAATTTTCCAAAATTAGGACTTACTCTCATAGTACGGTCAGCGTTGGCTGACCTTCACCTCCTATCCATCAAATAAAAGCTTTTTATCTTTCTGTTTTTAAAGATTGGGAATATGACATCATCCCTTTTTGCACTTATCAGAAAGCATTATACGCATAGGGCAAAGCCAAGTAGCTTTCTTAAATAAAAAGTGTTCTATAAAAGGACGAAAATTCATTATACAGGAATAAGCAAAAATATAATATAGAATAACATGATTTTTGCATTAACACAATATCCTTTTGGTTAATTATACATTCTGTAAGCGGTTTAACTTAAGGTATTTTAATGATATAGAGCATTTAAACATTTTGGGTATAACAGCTTTATTACGAATGAATACAGAAAAAATATTTATTAATGTTCGTGATAAAGGGTTTCATTACTAATACAAAACGCCATGAAACTAATGGTGTTAAGGAGTAAGGATAGTTGACATGGTGTTTTTGCAAAATGATTATACATGCATGAAAAAATGAATATGGGGCGACTTGTACTTACAGGATATACATGAATATGAAAAATTATGTATTAACATGCAAGTTAGAAAGGCTATGATCGATGGCTAAAATTGTCATCTGTATATCTTCTTCGGTATGTGCTGTAGTAATAAACCATGCTTCATATTTAGACGGAGCTAAAACGATGCCCCGGTTGAGCATGAGATGGAAGAAACGAGCAAACAATTCACCATCAGAAGCTTGTGCTTCATCATAATTGGTAACAAGAGTATCGGTAAAGTGGGTACTTAATGCCCCTTTGATCCGATTCACTTGAAGAGGAATACCATGCTTTTTCGCCGAGCCAACTAAACCGTCCTCCAGCATGGCACCTAGGCGATCCAGTTCCTCATATACACCAGGCTGCTTGAGGACTTCTAAACAGGCAATGCCAGCTGAAATGGATGCGGGGTTTCCAGCCATCGTTCCAGCTTGATAAGCAGGTCCCAAGGGGGCGACTTGCTCCATAATTTCCTTACGGCCGCCATAGGCGCCAATAGGAAGACCGCCTCCGATAATTTTACCCATAGCGGTAAGATCGGGCTCTATGGATAGCAGGTTTTGAGCTCCTCCATACATAAAGCGGAAGGCCGTAATCACCTCATCATAAATAACGAGCGCGCCATATTGGCGGGTCAGTTCATTCACCTGCTCCAGAAATCCAGGAGAAGGAGGAACGATGCCGAAGTTACCTACAATCGGCTCTACGAGGACGGCAGCGATTTGATCGCCCCATTTTTCTAAAGCTTGTCTGTAGGCTTCGATGTTATTAAAAGGAATGGTGATCACCTCTTGAGCAATCGTTTGCGGTATGCCGGCACTGTCAGGAATTCCAAGTGTAGATGGTCCAGATCCGGCAGCGACTAATACTAGATCGGAATGACCGTGATAGCATCCGGCAAATTTCATGATCTTTGTCCGACCGGTGTAGGCGCGGGCTACCCGGATCGTTGACATCACGGCCTCTGTTCCTGAATTGACAAAACGTACTTTATCAAGGGAAGGGATCGCTTCCTGAAGCATATGGGCAAATTGAATTTCCAATGCGGTTGGGGTTCCATAAAGAACGCCATTTTCTACAGCACGGTAAATTGCCTCTGTAATATGGGGATGAGCATGTCCCGTAATAATAGGTCCATAGGCCGCTAAATAATCGATATATTTATTTCCATCAGCATCCCAAAAGTATGCACCTTTCGCACGGTCCATAAACACAGGAGCACCGCCTCCAACGGCTTTAAAGGAACGGGAAGGGCTATTTACACCACCCACAATACATTCTAGAGATTGCTCATAAAGTTCTTGTGATCTGCTGCGATCCATCGTGTACCTCCATAAACATGATATACTTAAATTTATCACATTCTAAAAGAGAACTGTAATCTTTCAAGCCAATTAAAGGAAGGGCAAGCTATATGTTGAGAATTGAAGTGAAAAATTTAACGAAAGAGTTCAAGTCATATCAAAGCAGAGAAGGGCTTAGAGGCGCTTTTCGGGACTTATTTACAAGAGAGTACCATACGGTAAATGCGGTGAACGGTATTTCCTTTAACGTGGGACAAGGAGAGATGGTCGGATACATCGGGGAGAATGGGGCTGGAAAATCTACGACCATCAAGATGTTGACGGGGATATTGCAGCCTACTTCAGGCTATCTTCGGGTCAATGGAATGGATCCTCATAGGGAAAGAGAAGAATTTGTACGCACCATTGGTGTTGTCTTTGGCCAGAGAAGTCAACTATGGTGGGACATTGCGGTTCAAGAATCCTTTCGTCTGCTAAAGAAGGTATACCGCGTTCCGGATGAATCGTATAAAAGCCATATGGGGGATGTCATTGATATTTTAGAAATCGGGGACCTACTCAATCGTCCTGTTCGTAAACTAAGCTTAGGGCAACGGATGAGATGCGAATTAGCGGCCGCGCTCATCCATAATCCTCCCTTGTTGTTTCTGGATGAACCAACAATTGGTTTAGATGTTTTAGTGAAGTTGAAAATACGTGACTTTCTTCGGGAGTTAAATGAAAAATATGGGACGACTATTCTACTCACAACACATGATTTAGCAGATATAGAGGCGTTATGCCAACGAGTGGTGATGCTCGATGATGGAAACATCATTTATGATGGCGGTTTAAAGGATTTAAAGGAAAATTGGGGAGGCGACAAGAGTGCAGTTATCGAATTTTCGAAACCAATGAACCTTATCGATTTGAAGGGTTTGACGGACGGTCTGCCATTGGAATGGAAGCAGGAAAATCCGATAAAGTTTAAGGCTATATTCCTAAGTGCAAATATTACGGTTTCAGAACTTCTTTCCAGAATTGCCACTAATGTGGATGTAAAGGATATTCGTATTGAAGAAACGAGTACCGAAGAGATTGTTCGAAAGATATATAAGGAAGGGATCTCCCATGGCTAGTATGTATATCGAAATGATCCGAATCCGATTCTTGATGATGCTAGCATATCGAGTGAATTACTATTCCGGTATCTTGGTTTACAGCATTAACATAGGCGCCTACTATTTCTTATGGAATGCGATCTATAGCGGTCAACCCTCTATGGGCGGGCTTTCGCCCCTCCAAATGACAACCTATGTCGCCATATCCTGGATGGCCCGTGCATTTTATTTCAATAATATTGATCGTGAAATGGCTATGGAAGTCAAGGATGGTAGAGTAGCGATCGAAATGATCCGGCCCTATAACTATTTGCTCGTTAAGACGATGCAGGCCCTTGGTGAAGGGATTTTCCGCCTCTTGTTTTTCTCCATACCTGGGATGATTATTGTGGCTTTTCTGTTTCCTATCGTGTTCCCGGATCAGTTGGTAACTTGGCTCTGGTACTTGGTTAGTCTCATGTTCAGTTTTATTATTAATACGCAATTAAATCTTCTCACAGGAGTCTTAGCCTTTTTTCTTCTGAATAATGAAGGGATTATGAGAGCAAAACGGGTAATGGTTGATTTGTTTTCCGGTTTAATTCTGCCGATTAGCTTTTTTCCGGAATGGGCTCAGTCCATGCTGGCGTACTTACCCTTTCAAGCCATTAGCTATTTACCCGGCATGATATTTACAGGGGCGGCAGCAGGTGATAAGATTTCCCATGCCTTACTCATTCAATTCGGTTGGGTGCTGATTCTTAACATTCCACTTCAACTGCTGTGGGTCCAAGCAAAAAAGATGCTTGTGGTTCAAGGGGGATAATCGCATGTTTTATATGGAGTTGTTTTTTGATTATTTAAAGCAGTATATCAAAACGAAGCTAGCTTATCGACTTGATTTTTTAAATGAAATCATTTCTGATTTTATTTTCCAAGCGGTCAATCTGGTGTTTATTTTAGTGGTGTTTCAGCATACAAGCCTGATTAAAGGATGGAGCAGAGAGGAAATTATCTTTATTTATGGTTTCTTTCTTATTCCTTATGCTGTTTTCACTACCTTTTTTAACCTATGGGAGTTCCAAGAGCGCTATATTATTAAGGGAGAAATGGATCGGGTTCTTACCCGTCCGGCACATAATCTATTTCAGGTGATGCTGGAAACGATGCAGCCGGAATCATTGGCTGGAGCGGTAACTGGAATGATCATCATCGGGTATGCCTCTTTGGAGATGGGCTTGTCGTGGACCTGGTATGATCCTATTGTCTTTTTGATTTTAGTGTTATCAGGTGTTCTTTTGTATGGCGGGGTTTATACGTCTATTGCAGCGATTGGTTTTTTTACGGATTCAAAGACAGGAATCGCTCCGATGATCTGGAATATCCAAAACTATGGCAGATACCCAGTCGATATTTATAATAAAGTGATTCGTTTTTTCTTAACTTGGATTCTCCCTTTTGCTTTTGTGGGGGTATATCCTTCCGCTTACTTTTTAAAGAAGACAGAGCTTTACTCGTATGTTTGGCTGACCCCTTTGATGGGAATGATCTTTTTTGTCATTGGGTTGGCTGTTTGGAACCTCGGAGTTAAAAAATATCGAGGAGCAGGCTCTTAACCTTTGTGTATTTTCTTAAGCTTGTGAAAATTTAGTGACCTCCTTGCATAACATGTAGAAAAGGGGAGGGTATTATTATGTGGGTTGTTGAAAATTTCCGTCCCTTTGAGCCCACATACGGTCGCGGAAAACGCTTTAAGACAGGAACGAAGTTCGTTTGGGAAGTTGCGGACATCCTGCATGGAGGTCGAATTCTTTTTCGCTTTACGACGATTGACGGACAGAATAATTGTCTGGTGACGACGAAGGAGTTAGAGAATTTCATAGAAGTTTCGGATGAAGTGGTCCAGAAGCTTCTGGAAGAATACCGCAAAAGGAAGCAGAAAAAAGATGATGAACCAGGGAAAGATGAACCTCCAAAAGCGAAGTGACCAGTGGGAAGGAGGGAAATACTGATGTCGGTTTGGGATTTAGCCTTTTGGTCTGCGCTTATTATAGCTGGCTCCTTTTCATCCGCTTACACATTATATAAAATAAGTAACAGAAAACATGGAAAGAAGGACCAGTAAGACGAAATAAGAGACCTGGCAGGGGGAAGGGGAAGCTGCAGATGAAGATCTATACAAAATCCGGAGATAAAGGTGAAACCAGTCTAGTTTATGGTCAAAGAGTTTTAAAAAATGATGTGCGTGTCGAAGCTTACGGTACATGTGATGAGGCCAATTCCATTATTGGGATGGCATTGTCTTTTATCCCAGTTGGGGATAATTGGAAGGAACTGCTGGATATTTTCCATGTGGTGCAGACGAAGCTCTTTCATGTCGGGGCAGAGATTGCCACACCAACAGGGAAAAAGGTAGGTTGGCCCATTATGGAAGACGACATTACATTTTTGGAAGAGACCATTGACAGATGGGATGCCACTTTACCCCCTTTAACCAATTTTGTTTTGCCGGGAGGCAGTAAGGCTGGATCGACACTTCATGTTGCGAGAACAGTGGCTAGACGGGCTGAACGGATGGCGATTGACATTCAACAGGTAGAAGTAGTGAATCCGATTGTGATTAAATATTTAAACCGGTTATCAGACTTTCTATTTGTCGCAGCGCGTTTAGTTAATCGAGAAATGGGTAAAACAGAACCTACCTTACATGATGGTAAATGATCCCGATAGAGTGTTAATGGTTGACAATAAGGATAGATAGTTATTAAACTTATCTATAAGTATTATATTATGATGAATGTTTATGGGTGGAGAGGTGTCCTGTGATGTCTACTGAACAATTAGAGATTGCTGTCGATAAATTGAGAAGCGTTGGTATTCGTATGACACCACAGCGTTATGCCATTCTAACTTTTCTAATGGAAACCATTTCCCATCCTACAGCCGATGAGATTTTCAAGTATTTGGAGCACCAATTTCCGAGCATGAGCGTGGCTACCGTTTATAATAACCTCAAAGTTTTCAAGGAGACTGGATTAGTCCGCGAGCTAACCTATGGTGATGCGTCCAGTCGCTTTGACGGCAATACAGCAGATCATTATCACTGCATCTGTACCGGATGTGGAAAGATTGTGGATTTTGACTATCCGCCATTATCTGCTTTGGAGGTTGAAGCTCAAGCTTCTAGCGGGTTTAGCATATCATCTCATCGACTTGAGTTTTATGGTAAGTGCGATAGCTGTAAAGGAAACGAACATTAATGAACACCAAAACCTGTGCGCAATCACAGGTTTTATCTTTTTCTACTTATCAAAAAGTATTATACGCATAAGACTATGCCTAGTAGCTTTCTTATACTTATCAGAAAGGAGATCGCTATGGATATTGAAACTTCATATAGAACGAGCAGACGACAGGGGAAGGGACCTGTATCTCCGTTCACTCTGATCCTGTTGGTGGTGTTCATGCTTGGCTTGGGGACTTCAGTTGTTATGTGGTGGATGGAGAAGGTGCCAAGCAAGGAAAAGGCAGAACCATTCTCTGGACAGTCTAATCCAGCAGGATACCAAGATGAAATTCTTCCGAAGGAGACCGTCATCATAGTTGGGAAAGAGGCTCTTGTTGCTGTATCCTTCTTAAAGGAAAAGATAGATCCCGAAATTCATTGGGATGAAAAAAGCAAAGCTATCATCATCACAACGAAGGATAAGGTCCTTCGCTTTCCAGACCAAGGGGTACAAGCTTTCGTCAATGAAAAGCCATTTTCGTTACAGGTTTCTGTTCAGGAAAAGAATGGAGAGCTGTATGTTCCCTTTCAACCGTTGGAGAAAATCTATCCTTACCAATTACAAACCTTCACAGAAACCGGGTTTCATTATTTCCGGAAATCAGGTGATATGATTCAACAGGGAAAAACGGTGGAAGTCGAAGGAGAAAGAGAGACGGTCTATTTTCTGCGACAAACCCCTTCCATTAAGGCTCCTTATGTTTATGAAATTAAACAAGGAGAGACGATAGAGATTTATAAGGAAGTGGATGGTTGGTATCTCATCCTAACAGAAAAAGGATATATGGGTTTTGTAGAAAAAAAGGATGTTGTTTTGACAGATATAAAGCAACTAGAGTGGAAGCACGATGAAAAGGAATATCTTCCTTGGAACCCTATTGGAGGAAAAATTAATTTAACATGGGAGCATGTTCATACCAAAAATCCGGACTATCAGAAGATAAGCCCGATGCCTGGTTTAAATGTCGTTTCACCCACCTGGTTCCAGCTCCAAAACGGGGCAGGTGATATTGCTTCAAAAGCTAGCTTGTCTTATGTGGATTGGTCCCATCAGCAGGGATATCAGGTTTGGGGCTTATTTAGCAACAACTTTGATCCAGATATAACCACACAGGCTCTTAGTTCATACGAAAACCGAAAAAAGATGATTAAACAGTTATTGCAATATGCATCAATGTACAAGTTGGATGGGGTGAATCTAGACTTTGAAAATGTGTATCTAAAAGATAAGGATAACCTTGTCCAGTTTGTACGCGAGCTTACGCCTTATCTTCACGAACAAAATTTGGTCGTTTCCATGGACGTCACCATAAAATCAAATAGTGAGAATTGGTCCCTTTTCTATGATCGGGCTAGATTGGCACAAACCGTGGATTATATGATGGTCATGACTTATGATGAGCATTGGGCTGCTAGTCCTATCGCTGGCTCTGTAGCTTCTCTGCCTTGGGTAGAGAAAGGGCTGCAAGGAATACTCGAAGAAGTGCCTGGTTCTAAGCTATTGTTAGGTGTTCCTTATTACACAAGGTTATGGAAAGAGGAAAAGGGGACGGATGGTAAGGTAAAAGTAACGTCCAAGGCATTGAGTATGGATACGGCGAATAAGTGGATTGAAGAAAGAAACCTAAATCCGGCTTATAACCAAGAAACAGGGCAAAATTATGTGGAGTATTTTGATTCCAAAGAAAATGTAACCTATAAAATGTTCATGGAGGATGAAACCTCCATGAACAAGCGGGCAGAGTTAGTATTAAAATATAATTTAGCTGGCATTGCCTCTTGGCGAAGAGGCTTTGAGACACCAACGATTTGGCAAGCGATAGAGAATGGGTTAAAAAATAAACCATAGGAAAAAAACTACTATTGAAGTATTTCAAAGTAGAATGACCGCATCGATTAATCTGCTCAGTACTAGGATCCTAGGATAGTGGTCTTTTAGAGAGGGTAGATGAACTCTCTTTGTGTGTGGAGAGGGGTACCATTAAGGGGAAATATAAGCTTGTCGATTAACTTTTTGTGTGTCCTGAGGGGGATGGTTGGCTAATCGGAAAATTTCCGGTTAGAGACCATCTCTATCATTGGAATTGTAGTTTAACCGGAAAAACTCCGGTTAATACCCTAAAATAGGGCCCAAAGTAGTGATTCAGCCGTTCTAATCGGAATTTTTCCGGTTAGAATGGCTGAATTTTTAATAATCAATGATTTAAAAGGAAGAATTCCGGTTATAAGGGTTATAGGATGTTCAATTTTGTCTGGTGGCTCTAAAAGAAAAACTCCTTCATTGCATATGTACAACGAAAGAGCTTCTTAGATATTTTTTACTCATTTTTTGCTTTTGTTTATGCCTTTGCTCCCTGTTTAGGAGCGTGCTTAGGATCAATAGATAACGTTTGCCGACAGTACATGCAATCATCTGTAAGACCGACAATCTTGGTCATCCTTTTGCATTTTGGGCATTCTACTTGAAGCGCGCGCGAAGATAGCATTCCAATATACATATAGAAGAGGCAGCTACCTAAAATAAAAATGAGTCCCAGCGCCAAGAAAATCGACATAAAAATATAGGATTGAAAAAATTCACCGAGAAATCCTGCCAAGCCAGCATAGCCCACATACATAACTCCTATGCCGAAAAAGCATGTTAGCATAGCGTAGTTTCTCATTCTATTCAACTTACCTGTAAATAGCATGGCTGTTACCTCCCAATAAAAATGAAGGGGTTATCTTCATATAGAATTAGTATAGCATATTACATATTGAAAAATGAACAGGAAGTACCTGTTCAATATATCAAACACTTATTGGAAAGTATTTTATTATGGAAGTTGGGCATAAAAAAACAATTTCTGAATTTCCAGATTAATATGTAAAATGGTTTGACAAGCAGGAATCTTGCTCCTTTATGAAGAACTCTTTTTCTAACTCCAAATTGGCAAGGAGGGGAATTCAGTTGAATCTAAAGAATGTTTTGGCTGATATAGATAAAGAAGAATCGGTCGTTCGATTCGTCACATCTCCAGGTCACTGTTCTATTATTGATGGGGTGGATGAATTTTATCTTGTGATAGGGCAATTTTCTAACGAACAGAAGTTTTCAGTTAAGTACAACGTGATAGATGGTAAAAGTGTGGAGAGAAGATGGATGAGTGAAGAATATCTCATGAAGTCCATTCTTGTGGATTCTAACCGTCAAGTGTCTCAATGGGTTCTATTAGGTGAAGTTATTCAAGACCCTACAGGAATTATCCAATTTTTGCAGGGAGAACTGAGGAGTAAAAATTCCTTATCTCATAAGAAAAATAAATTCATTGAATATGCTCGCTTGGTAAGAAGGTACGCAGAAGCGAAGGAATTCTTAAGGAAAGGCTATCTCCTAGACTCGCTTAACAGCATATATCAATCTTTTCAACATTGGGCACGTCTCGCAGTACTTGATGCGGGAGAGCCTCCGGAAACCACGCTGTGGGAACAACTAAAAAAAATTGATCCAACTGTTTATCGGATGTATGAGGAGTTAGCAACATCAACAGAACCGTTAGATAAGCGGATTGAGCTTTTTTTGCTTGCTCTTGATTTCTCTATGCTATCAAAGATGGAAGGCTGTGTTCCTTTTCTCCTAGACATTCTAAGCAGTCGGAAAGGATCTTGGACAGTTGAAGAAATATTGGATCACCCATTGATTGCTGACCGAACCTTCGATATCTTTTTACTGTTGGAAAAAATGGCAAAGAGATCCTTGATTAAAGAAAGATTGATCTTAAAAGATGGACTCTATGAAAAATGTTATGGTGTATTTTGAAGAAATATGTCGAATTTTGTTTGACAAATATCTGACACAACATTATAATTGTTTTTGTGCAACAACGCGGTTGTTCGTTCTTTAAGAACGAGGGGCCGCGTTTTTATTTATACTTATCGGAAAGTATTATACGCATAGAGCTACGCTAGCAGCTTTCTTACTCCATCATCTCTTGAAAGACAACCGTTCCTCCATTCACTTGAGTAAACAAGGCTGAGGCCTCTTCAAGTAGCTTCCTAGATTGATCTGTTGAAAACTGGGGGTGAATGAAGATGAAATGGAGAAGATGATGGGTATTGTCTCCAATGCTTGTCCGAACCGAATCAACAATGGGACTGCCAAAAGGTCCAGAAGCATCGCTCAAAAGCAGTTTTCCTTCCATCGAGGTTTCCCTTCCGTTTAAACCCTCATAGAATTCTCCAGGAGCTCCTAGACGACAAATAATAGAATTGCCTTCCATCCGTTCACGATTATAAATTCCAAAAGGCAGAGCATACTGCATGGAAAGAAGATTATTGATATCGACTGCACCATTAATCCAATACATCGGCTTTTCCTGAAGAGCTCGTTTTATTAAAGCTTCGGAAGAAGGTCTATATTTAGATGGATCAATTCCAAGTGATTTGAAGCTTTGTCTCCATTCCCTAATTCCAGGTATTTTGGTCAAACCGTCTATTCCATAATCTAGTCGCAGGCTAGATAAAAAGAAATTAATTTTTCCCCTTACCATTTTGGGCGTTTCAGAAATGGTGATATCCTCGTATTCGATGCATCCAAGCTTAAATCCAGGTAATAACTGATTAATGCGGGAATCTATTTGTATGACCACGAATGAGTGTCTCCTCTCAGATTAGTTGCCTTTATTGTAATCGATCACAAATTGTAGAAGCAAGGGTGCGTATGGGGTATTATACACAGATAGAATATAATTAGATGTTAACCTAACTTGGAGGAATCTAATATGAAAGATGTCATGATATACACTGACGGTGCTTGCTCGGGAAATCCCGGACCCGGGGGATGGGGAGCGATTTTAATGTTCGCTGAGCATAAAAAGGAAATGTCAGGTGGAGAAAAGCATACGACCAATAATAGAATGGAATTAACAGCTGCGATCCAAGCCATGAAGGCTCTTAAGGAACCATGTAAGGTGAAACTGTACAGTGACAGCGCTTATTTAGTCAATTGTTTTCAACAGGGATGGTATAAGGGATGGATCAAGAACGGGTGGAAAAATAGCAAAAAGCAGCCAGTTGAAAACAAGGATCTATGGGTGGAGCTGCTCGATTTAATGAGCATTCATCAAATCGAATATATTAAAGTGAAGGGTCATGCAGACAATGAATTTAACAATCGTTGTGATGAATTGGCTGTTGCAGCTGTTCCAAAGTAGGTGACACTAGAATGGACATGGAAAGCTTGAAACAAAAAGTTAAGGATTATGCAGGATCGATCGGGATTGACAAAATTGGATTTGCTTCCGCTGATCCATTCCTGGAATTGAAGGATCGTTTATATAAGCATCGCGAATTAGGTTATGAATCAGGTTTTGAAGAATCGGATATCGAAAAAAGGGCGCACCCTGAACTGACCTTACCTGAGGCTAAATCAATCATTGCCATTGCCATTGCCTATCCTTCCAAGATGCAAGTTGCCCCAAAATCAGAACCGGGGGAGTTTCGAGGAATGGTTTCTCGGGCGGCATGGGGGATCGATTATCACCATGTTCTGCGAAAAAAACTGAAGCAATTAGAGGAATTTATAACGATTGAAAGTCCGGGATCAAGATGCGAATCCATGGTGGATACAGGTGGATTATCCGATCGAGCCGTTGCAGAACGTGCAGGTCTCGGATGGATTGGGAAAAATACGAATTTGATTACTCCAGAATTCGGATCATGGGTGTATTTAGGGGAAATGATTACCGATATCGCTTTTCCGCCTGATTCTCCTATTGAAGAAGGCTGTGGCGACTGTACCTTATGTTTGGATCAATGTCCGACGAGTGCTTTTGAGCAGCCTGGACAGCTTAATTCACAAAAATGCCTTGCGTTCTTGACACAAGTAAAAACCTTTATACCTGATTCATATCGAGAGAAAATAGGTAATCGGATCTATGGCTGTGATACCTGTCAGCAGATTTGCCCGAAAAATCGAAAAGTAAATTTTACCCACCAGGAAGAATGCCAACCTGATCCGGGCCTGGCTAAGCCTTTGCTAAAACCGCTCCTTACCATCGGCAAAAAGGAATTTCAGCAAAAATTTGGCCCAACAGCATCTGCATGGAGAGGAAAAAAACCGCTACAGCGAAATGCGATTTTAAGTTTAGCTCACTTTAAAGACCAGACAGCTGTACCAGAGCTGATCGGCTTACTAAAAAAGGATGAAAGACCGGTGATTCGGGGAACAGCGGCTTGGGCTTTGGGGAAGATTGGGGGCATGGAAGCCAAAGTAGCGTTGGAAATAGCAAAAAACGTCGAAAAGGATGAAGAAGTGCAAAAAGAAATTGAAAAAGGCTTGCTGATGCTGTCAAATGTTGATTTTTCCGATTAGCCAGAAAATAAGATTGCAAGTACAATGGAGGAGAATGTACTTATTGAAAAGTATCATACGCAAATGGCAATGCTTGTAGCTTTCTTATGTGTCCCAAAGATGGGGGAGGGGTATAGATGTCACGGATGAACGCAATCTACTACACAGAAATGGAAACTCCCATTGGAGTGATCGGTCTGGCTGCTACAAATAAAGGGCTGTGCTGGATATCATTTGATACGGGCGAAGGCTCCATTATGTCCTTAAAACGCTGGGGGAAAACCTGGCTGCTTTGTGAACATGTGATTAAGGAAGAGACTCCACTATTGAAGGATGCCGTGAAGCAATTTCAAGAGTACTTTAAAGGGGAAAGAAATGAATTTGATCTTCCGCTTGATATGTATGGTACTTCATTTCAAAAGATGGTTTGGGAACAACTTCTTCGAATTCCTTATGGCCAAGTTCGTTCCTATAAGGATGTGGCGCTAGCTCTTGGAGCAGGAAAAGCGGTTCGTGCGGTTGGAGGGGCAAACAATCGTAATCCCCTCTCTATTATTGTTCCGTGCCACCGGGTTTGTGGCTCCAATGGAGCTCTAGTCGGATATGGCGGCGGGCTCAATATTAAGGAATATCTATTAAATCTTGAGGCATCTGTGATAGAAAAGCGAGAGAGTAAAGTTTAATAAAGAGTGAAGTTCCAGGTGTGACTTACATATGCTGAATGGTATGGTATTTCAGCATAGGTAAGGGGCGGCATGGAAGATGGCAAAAAGCTGGATGAATACACTAAAAGGGTATTTTTCAATGATGAATCAGCTAGAAATTGAAGGAAATGTCTCGGAACTGGAGTCCTTCTTCCTGGGGAATGAGGATGCGAAAAGGAAGAGTGAACGGATTCAGCGTGGGAGAGAAAGTCTTTCATACAGAAACGCAAAGCCACTGAAATGTCGGACCATTATTCGCAATATCCAAATAGTATCCGAGGATAAATCCCTTGTGAACGTACTTCTGCATAATCATCTTTGGAAGCTCTATCGTATGGGCTATCATTTCATGGAACAAGAAGATGAGCAATATCATCAAATCACCTTGAGGGAATTGAATGGTAATTGGTATATAGAAACGGATGTCATTCTGGGTAAAGAGGAGAATAATGCATTCCGACAGCAAGAGGTAGTCGAAGATGATCAAGAGAAAGATGTTTATGATGTTAACAAGTCTTTTGATCATCCCGGTGCTTATAATAGAGCAAAGGTTAAGCGATATGCAGAGCTTTGGTGGAACCGGAATAATCCTAGTTATCCCAAATTTGAGGTAGATTGTACAAACTTTGTTTCTCAATGCTTACATGCCGGTGGAGTAGCTATGGAGATTACAGCCCAAAGAAATAAAGGTTGGTGGGTTCAGGGGAAAACGAACTGGAGTTTTAGCTGGTCCGTAGCTCATAGTTTAATGAACTATCTTCTAGGATCGAATACGAAGAACGGTACAAGAGGCAAATTAAAAAATTCTGCCAAGGAATTACTGGTAGGGGATGTCATTTGCTACGATTGGGATGGAAATGGTCAGTTTCAGCATAATACTGTAGTGGTGGCAAAGGACCTAAATGGAATGCCTTTAGTTAATGCACACACGATCAATAGCCGCCACCGTTACTGGGATTATCAAGATTCTTATGCATGGACAAAAAATACGCAATATAGGTTTATTCATATAAATAGTTAAAGAAGCCGAGGTTGTTCACCCGGCTTCTTTCCTTTCTACTCATAAAAAAGTATAATCAACTTTAGTTTGTAAAAAATTGAGGTGAAAAAATATGTCTTTTCACATCGTCCTTTATCAACCGGAGATTCCGGCGAATACAGGGAATATTGTAAGGACTTGTGCAGCGACAGGGACGCATTTACATTTGATTCATCCCCTTGGATTTTCCGTGGAGGACAAATACCTGAAACGAGCGGGACTGGACTATTGGCATGATGTATCCATTTTCCACTATGATTCCTATGAGGATTTTATCCATTCAAAAGGTGATGGAAGAATGTATTTTATAGAAACGAACGGGACTTCCTATTACAGCGATCCTGTATATAAAGATGGAGATTACTTCGTTTTTGGCAAGGAAACAACAGGAATCCCCAAAGAGATCTTGGAGGCAAATCAAGAGCGGATTATTCGTATTCCTATGCTGGAAGGAACCAGATCCCTTAATCTTTCCAATACAGCTGCTATCATCGTGTATGAGGCTTTGCGCCAAACCGGCTTTGAAGGATTTGTCTAGTCCTTTTGTTGTATAGAAAATCCAGACCTATTCATACTAAAAGACAAGCATGATTCTCTTGGAGGTTATGGAATGAATAGGCTATGTAATTGGATGCTTGTTGTTTTTTCTATCCTGGCAATGCTTTCGGGTTGCGCTCAAAATGACGAAATGGACGAAAGCAGTACCCTCAAAGTGGGGGCTACACCCGTTCCCCATGCTGAGATTTTAGAGCAGGTCAAGCCCCTTCTTGCTAAACAGGGGATTACTCTCGAAGTGGTGCAATTTACGGATTATGTCCTTCCCAATCAGTCGCTGCAGGACGGAGAATTAGATGCTAATTTTTTTCAACATGTTCTTTATATGGAGAAGTTTAATCAGGAGCATGGAACGAAGATCACGGCGCATTCACCGATTCATTTTGAACCGTTAGGTCTATACGCTGGAATGCTTAAAACGTTGGATGATGTAAAGGAAGGGGCTACATTCGCCGTACCCAATGATCCAACAAATGAAGCAAGGGCATTACAGCTCCTGCAAGCTCAAGGGCTGATTAAGGTCAAAGAGGAAGCAGGACTTGATGCTACACCGGTCGATATTACAGAAAACCCCAAAAATATCATTATTAAAGAATTTGATGCCGCGATACTGCCAAGAATGCTCGGAGAAGTAGACTATGCCATTATTAACGGGAACTTTGCTATGGATGCCGGATTATCCATAACAGATGCTCTAGCCTTAGAAAGCAAAGATTCCTTGGCGGCTAAAACCTTCGCAAATATTTTAGCCGTACGTAATGGGGAAAACCGGGAGGGAATTAAAAAGCTGGCAGAAGCGATGCAATCTCCAGAAGTGAAGAAATACATCGAAGATCAATATAAAGGGTCTGTCGTCCCGATGTTTTAAATAACTGACACAATAAAAAACACCTTCCCTATTCGTCATAGAGAAGGTGTTTTTTATTATTCACTAAAGCCCCCAAGTCTTGTCTTCATTGCTGCCGGCGGTCAAAATTGCAAATAAGAATAAGCCTAATACTACAATTGGAATAATTGTGCCCATTGTACGACCCCCTTTCCTAATTGATAGTATATCCGCAAATAGAGTATCATCTGCAGGATGAGTGCCTAAAAGTCACCTTTATTATAGCTAATGGACGGGCAAAAAGAAATAAGAAGAAAAGTGAACATCTTATCTTTTTAAGCATGTCACAGGGAATCAGGAATATATATAAATTAACATTGTTATTACATTCCAATGTACAAATCCCCCAATTAGGTTGATCTTGATAAAAGGAGAGGAGGCTCCCATGGATATTATCCGACGCTTAAGCGAGCATCGACTGAATGAGAGAAAACTGGCCTGGGAGGGTACTTTTGCAGAGTATTTAGAACTTGCTAGAAAGAACCCTGTCATTGCTCAGACCGCCCATTCCCGTGTCTACAATATGATTAAGGATGCAGGGATTGAGGAGCATGAAGATGGAAGAAAAGAATATAAATTCTTTACCCGAGAAATCTTTGGATTAGATCGTGCGGTAGAAAAATTGGTTGAAGAATATTTCCACTCTGCCGCCATGCGATTGGATGTAAGAAAAAGAGTACTGATGCTGATGGGGCCCGTCAGTGGTGGGAAATCAACTATCGTTAGCATGCTCAAGAGAGGGTTAGAGCGTTACTCTAAGTCGGACCGTGGGGCTGTTTTTGCGATCAAAGGTTGTCCGATGCACCAAGAACCGTTTCTCTTAGTTCCTCATGATTTACGTTCTGAATTTGAAGAAGAGTTTGGCGTAAAAATTGAAGGCGAGCTTAACCCGTATACCCGTATGATGGTTGAAACGGAATATGGCGGACGGTTAGAGGATGTCATCATCCAGCGAATCATCCTCTCTGAAAAGGATCGTGTAGGGATTGGTACCTTTAGCCCATCGGATCCTAAATCCCAGGATATCGCAGATCTGACAGGAAGCATTGATTTCTCTACGATTGCGGAATTTGGTTCTGAATCAGATCCAAGAGCTTACCGATTTGATGGGGAATTAAATAAGGCTAACCGAGGCTTGATGGAATTTCAGGAAATGCTTAAATGTGATGAAAAATTCCTATGGAATTTGCTATCGCTGACTCAGGAAGGAAACTTTAAAGCCGGGCGATTTGCCTTAATTTCTGCTGATGAACTGATAGTTGCTCACACCAATGAAACAGAATATCGAAACTTCATCAGTAATAAGAAAAATGAAGCCCTCCAGTCACGGATTATTGTCATGCGTATTCCTTATAACTTAAGGGTTTCAGAGGAGGAGAAAATTTATTCAAAATTAATCAGTCAAAGCGATTTGGGGCATGTTCATGTGGCACCACACGCACTCCGTACCTCAGCATTGTTCTCAATCCTTACTCGATTGAAGGATTCTAAGAAACAAGGGATGGATTTAATAAAGAAAATGAAGCTTTACGATGGTGAGAACGTCGAGGGCTTTAAGGAAGCAGACATTGAAGAGCTGAGAAATGAGCACTTGGATGAGGGGATGTCTGGCATTGACCCTCGTTATGTCATCAACCGAATTTCAAGTGCACTAATCCGTCGCGATACGGAATGTATCAATGCATTGGATATTTTAAGGGCGCTGAAAGAGGGACTAGATCAGCATGCATCGATTACAAAAGAAGAAAGGGATCGCTTCCTGAATTTCATTTCGATTGCCCGTAAAGAGTATGATGAAATCGCCAAAAAAGAAGTTCAGAAAGCCTTCGTGTACTCCTATGAGGAATCTGCCAAGACCTTGTTGGATAATTATCTGGATAATGTAGAGTCTTACTGCAATCGAACCAAAATGCGCGATCCAGTGACAGGAGAAGAAATGGATCCGGATGAAAAGCTCATGAGATCCATAGAGGAGCAAATTGGAATTTCAGAGAATGCCAAGAAGGCCTTCCGCGAAGAAATATTGATCCGCATCTCCCATTATGCACGAAAAGGCAAGAGGTTTGAATATAATAATCATGAGCGTTTGAAAGAAGCCATCGAGAAGAAACTGTTTACAGACCTGAAGGATGTCGTGAAGATTACCACATCTTCCAAAACTCCGGATGAGCATCAATTGAAAAAGGTAAATGAAGTAACCAAACGTCTCATTGATGATCATGACTATTGCCCATACTGTGCCAATGAATTGCTGCGGTATGTGGGAAGCTTGTTGAATCGCTAAATACGTTCTCTAAGACGTCGTAGGAATGGAGGAATGTGATGAAAGAGCCTTTGTTTATTGTGTCTCAAGAAGATTGGTCACTTCATCGCAAAGGCTATCAGGATCAAGTAAGGCATCAGGAAAAGGTAAAGGAAGCGATCAAACAAAATCTCCCTGACCTTGTCAGTGAAGAAAGCATCATCATGTCAGATGGTAGAGAAGTTGTCAAGATTCCCATTCGCTCTCTTGATGAATATCGGTTTCGTTATAACTACAATAAAAATAAGCAGGTAGGCCAGGGAAATGGGGACTCCAAAGTGGGCGATGTCATCGCTCGCGATGGGGACCCGCCCCAAGGGGCTGGAAAAGGCCAAGGGGCGGGTGACCAGCCTGGTCAAGATTATTATGAGGCGGAAATCTCAGTAGAAGAACTGCAAGAAATGCTGTTTGCCGAAATGGAGCTGCCTAATTTGCAGCAGAAGGAACAGAACCAAATTACCGTCTCTGACATCCAGTTTAATGATATTCGCAAGAAAGGACTTATGGGCAATATTGACAAAAAGAGGACAATTCTTGAGGCCTTAAAGAGAAGTGCCATGAAGGGAAAGGCTCAATTATCCGGAATTACCAATGATGATCTTCGCTTTAAAACCTGGGATGAGGTCCACAAACCTCATTCGAATGCCTTAGTGATTGCGATGATGGATACGAGCGGCAGTATGGGAATTTTCGAAAAGTATATTGCCCGAAGTTTCTTCTTTTGGATGACTCGCTTTTTGCGGACTAAGTATGAAAAGGTGGAAATTGTCTTTATCGCTCATCATACGGAGGCAAAAGAAGTAACAGAAGAGCACTTTTTTTCCAAAGGGGAAAGCGGGGGAACCATATGCTCTTCCGCTTATCGCAAAGCATTGGAAATTATTGATTCGAGATTTCCACCCTCGCAGTATAATATTTATCCGTTCCACTTTTCTGATGGAGATAATTTAACCTCGGACAACGAGCGATGCGTCAAGCTTGTTCAAGAGCTCATGAAACGCTCGAATATGTTTGGATATGGAGAGGTGAACCAGTACAACCGCCATTCCACCCTGATGTCAGCTTACAAACATATTAATGATCAGAAGTTCAAGCACTGTGTCATTCGTGAAAAAGGGGAGGTATATAAGGCGCTAACGTCGTTTTTTAAGAAGCATGAAGTGAAGGTGTAAGAGGTAGGAAGCCAATCCTCAAGGGAGGGTTGGTTTTTTGTTACTTATCGGAAAGTATTATACGCATCAGGGCTACCCAAGTAGCTTTCTTATTGGAAAGATTACGTACGAAATACCGGATACCCACTACAATTGGGAGAATTTTGAGACTAAGCATTCCAACTTCTAGTCTCAAACAAAAAAGCACTTTCAGCTTAAGGAGCTTAGGTGCTTTGTATTCTAACTTAATTTTTTCTTATTAATATGCGTTTGAACTAAGGGATAAAGAGCTTGTTCTTCAATAAATTTATGTTCAAGCAGCTGATTTAGGGCTCTTGATATCATTTGAACCGTTTCATCTGTCGGTTGCTTTGTTTCCAATATAGTTTCAGCTACTGTGGAAAGATCATGTAATATGTGTGCATGTTCATTTCTAACGAATTCAGAGATATCTTCATTTGCACCATAGATTTCTTTTAACAAGGGGATGATGGTTTCTTCCTCTTGTTTGGTATGTTCGAAACATAATTGGCAAAATTTCAGAACTTGATGTCTCATTTTATCTAGTTGTATGGAATCGCCATCTTCCGCCCAAGCATAAAGCAGATCTAGCGCATGAGTAGAAGTGATTTTTATCTCCTCATACTGCATGATCAATTGTGACATACACACGGCATATTCTGTTTGCATCATATCCATTACCTCCCCCAAGATTATTGTAGTAGATCGAAGAGAAATTAGCAGTGAATTTATTCACAGCTAATGGCAAGTGCTGTTTTTGGCTGCATTCTTATTTTCGCCAGTCATAAATCTACTTTCAGCGCACATATAGTAAGTAGAAGAAGACTCCCATTTTCTGATAGGTGAGGTGAGAGGATGACACCTGAAGAGAAGCGACAACTAGAAAGAGCCATTGATGAAATTACGGAAATAGCAAAGGGGTATGGCCTTGACTTTTTCCCTATGCGCTACGAGATTTGTCCTGCAGATATTATATACACGTTTGGTGCTTATGGAATGCCCACGAGATTTTCCCATTGGAGCTTCGGAAAGTCATTTCATCGAATGAAGCTTCAATACGACTTAGGACTAAGTAAAATTTACGAGCTCGTTATTAATTCCAATCCTTGCTATGCTTTTTTATTGGATGGGAATTCACTCATCCAAAATAAGTTGATTGTGGCTCACGTTTTAGCTCATTGTGATTTCTTTAAGAATAATATGCGGTTTTCTAACACCAACCGAGAAATGGTGGAGAGCATGTCAGCAAGTGCGGAAAGAATCCGCCAATATGAAATTATCTATGGGAAGGGGGAAGTGGAGAAATTCTTGGATGCCGTGTTAGCCATTCAAGAACATATTGATCCAGGACTCTATTCATCTAAGTTAAGGTGGACGAAACATTGCTTTGGAGCGGTGCCGAAGTCCGCGTCTAAGAATGGACCCTATGATGATCTATGGAAGCTTGATTCAGAAGAAAAAGCTCGGAGAAAAGCAGCAGAAGAAGCTGTGCCAAAGACAGTGAGTTTTCCGCCTGAGCCCGAGAAGGATCTCATGCTATTCATTGAAGAATACGGACATTATCTGCAGGATTGGCAGAGAGACATCTTAACCATTATGCGAAATGAAATGCTTTATTTCTGGCCACAGCTTGAAACGAAAATTATGAATGAAGGATGGGCTTCTTATTGGCATCAGCGAATTCTGAGGGAGATGGAAATGACCGAGGAGGAAGCCATTGAATTTGCCAAGCTTAATGCCGGAGTCGTTCAGCCTTCTAGAACGAGCATCAATCCTTATTACTTAGGGCTTAAAATGTTCGAGTATATTGAGCGGAAGTACGATAATCCGACGGATGAGGAACAACAGAAGCTTGGACGGAAAAAAGGAGAAGGACGTAAAAAGATATTTGAAATAAGAGAGCTAGATTCGGATATCTCGTTTATTCGCAACTATATGACCAAAGAGTTAGTGGATGAATTAGATATGTATGTGTTTGCTAAACAGGGAAATGATTGGACCATTACTGATAAAACATGGGAACAAGTTCGTAATCAATTAGTATCCTCCCGTGTAAATGGAGGCTTTCCTTATTTAACGGTGGAAGACGGAGATTATTTAAAGAATGGGGAGCTTTACATTAAGCATCATTACGAAGGAATGGAATTGGATATTAAATACGTAGAAAAAACGGCTCCTTATGTTTATTATTTATGGGGGAAAACAATCCATATCGAAAGCAAAATTGAGGATCGCTTCGTCCTATTCAGTCATGACGGGAAGAAAACCCATCGAAGATTCTTATAGCAAGAATGGGGAAGCGAAAAAAGATGGGTCGCCTTGACTCATCTTTTTTCGTATAGATAACGAGCAAATTCAATGGGGCGGCGTACGGCTGTCTGATAGGTTTCTATCTCTCCCATCTGACGGAAAATATCTCGGCCAGGCTTATTGTTCACCTCTATAATCCAAACACGGCCTTCTTTATCGATTCCAAGGTCAATTCCTAATTCTACCAGTATCCCGAACTTCTCCTCGATATAGTGGGCTGTTATTAACCCGAGTTCTCGACATTCCTGAAGTAGTGACCGGCATTTCTCTTCGGAAAAATGGCGTCGAAGGAAGGTGTCAGGAACAACGGCTTTTCCTCCCCCGTGTAGATTGGAAGTAGCACTGTTTTTAGGACCAATCTTGCCACCTAAACCTGTTATGGTCCAATTTCCGTTTCCATCCTTTTGCACCAGCAATCGAAAATCGGTAATCAATCCAGTCCCCCATTCCAAGTTTAACCCCTGTTGAACAATGTATTTCGTTTCGTGAGTCCAATTCGAGACGAAAGAGGTTAGGGAAGGGAGGGAGTTGAATACTCTTTTGATCTTTTTGCGCTGGGTATTCCTTCCGAGGACCTGGAATTGATTCTTTGTTGGTCTGCTAATGGCTAGAATGCCTTTCCCGCCTGTTCCGTTAACGGGCTTTACGTATACCGTTGGATATTTATTTAACAGCACATGGACATCTTGAGCTTGATGCAGGAAAAGGGTTTCAGGCAACCACTTGGCAATAGCTTGGTTTCCCTGCAAGTATCGGTATAGATTCCACTTGTGAGCTAAACGTGAATTCAAAAAGGTCATCTTATGCTGATCGCGAAATCGAACGAATTGACGAAAGGCTGGGGGATTCATGTTTCGAAAACGGTCGTAGACAATATGGGGGAAGGGGAAAGTTAAGGGGGTCCATCCCTTTCCAGGCTGAAAAATAAGCCCTTGAACTTTCCCTTCATTAAGAATATCGCTTGGTGCAAAGATAAAGACCTGTGTATCCATCCTTTGTGCTTCTTTGGCTAAATGAGTAAAAAAAGAAATCTCTTCCACATAAGCCCCTTTTCTCCAGGTTAGTATTCCAAGTCGCAAAGGAAGGGTCATTTATTCCACATCATCTTTCCGCCAGTTTCCCAAACCTAGCCATAGGGTAGGTTTACCAGTAGGTCCGGAAATGACCTTAAATCCAATCATGCCCATGGCAAAGCACATTTTCAGACTAGGGATATTATCGAGGGCAACTCGACCATAAGCCTTATCGACGCGTTTCATAAGCTCTTCGATTAGGGTAACCCCCGTTCTTTTTTGACGATAATCCTGATGAACCGCTACATAGGACTCTTCGCGACCATAATCAGAGATGGCTAGTATCCCTGTCATCCTGTTTTCCTCTATAGTTACGAGAATCAGGCTTCCTTGTTTATTTAGTTCTTCCCCATGAAGTCCCTCTAACCATCGGATGCCCTGCCTTGTAATTCGTTTATCCCCATGGAGTTGGAGGAAGCGGATTAGCCGCTGTCGCACCTTAGGCAATGTATCAGGAGTTACTTGCTTGATTAGCAATGGAATCATCCTCCTTTGCGCCCAGGCTTACGAGGTATTGAGAATATTGAACAATTCGTTCTAAGGAAGTCTTGCGTATATGCGGTTCATCAAATTTCATCGGCTTGGCATTCGCTTCAAAAAACCATAATTCTCCTTTTCTATTTATACCAATATCCATCGAACATTCTCCAAGATTTTTGTAGCTTTCTTCAAGGGCATCCGCTAATTCAAGCACCGTCTTTTTTAAGCGAATCATAAAAGCTTCATACTCGGCTTCAGACATGTAGGATCTAAATACATCCTCCGGTGATGCGATGGAACCGCCTCTTGGTACATGTGTGGTGATACTGTTTTTCCCGGCCACGCGAATACCTACGCCAGAAAGCCCCCACATGCCCTTACCATCTTTTTGCACAAGGACTCGAATATCAAACGGGCGTTCATCAAACGTTGCGAGAGGAATTCCCTGTTGAATGACATATCCTTCTTTTACTTTCTTTTTGATTTGGTTCCACAAATGGATTTCTGTATCGAAGCTGCTTGACATTAATCGGCTGCCCACTCGTTGTTTAAGTACATAGCGGTTTGTTGAACTTTGAATGGTCATAATTCCCTTGCCTGCTTTACCGGAGATAGGCTTTAGGTAGAGAAGGGGATGTTTGCTTACCATCTGAGAAAAGTCCTTCAAACTTTTTAGCTTTCGTGTTTCCGGAATGTAATGGGAAACCCTTGAGTTCTGGCCAAGTTTGTAATAAAGATCCCATTTATTGAAAAAGTGATGGTTAAATAGATGAAGGGAAGGTACCTTATTCAATTGCCTGATGGCTGATTGAACATACCCCTTCTGCTCATCTTCCCGATAGGGAATTCGGTTATACACCACTTGGGGTAGTGGAGTTTGGGCAAGATAGATCCAAGCATCGGAACTTTCTTGGTAAAAGTAGGCTCCTGTTGTGTGTGAAGACCAATCGATATCTTCCACGTTAAATACATAGACGACAGCCCCAAGTGACTTTGCGGTTTGAATGATATCAATAAAATTTTTCTTATTCCCTTTGAAGCTTGCTCCCCGTTTCACGGTCATGATTCCAATAAATGGACCGGCTGTTAAGGAGCCAGAGCGATTTGATAGTCTAACCTTGGACACGATGGAAGTGGAAGGAGGAGTCAAGGCGGTAAGCGAGACTCGTTTCTTGATTCCTTCCGCTCCAAGGCTGACTGTAACGGAAGTTTTCCCGATTTTCTTTAATATGGAAGAGGATAAATGGAGCGTCCATTCATTGGTATTAGGTTTAATAGAAAGAACGGTCATTTTAGGTATCGGCAATGTTTTCACGCTCCTTTATTTAAAGTTAGCCAAGTATCGGCTGTAATCTACAATAAGGTGAATCGATTTTTTGTCGGCGTCCTTCAAACTATTGTGTTTGAATATAGATCTTCCAGGTCGTGAATTTGCCTCAAACATCCAAATATGGCCGGATTCATCAATACCGATGTCAAAGCCAAGCTCTCCGATATTCTGATTTACCCTGGATTCAATCGCATAGGCTAGCTGGACAGTTGTCTCTTTCAAAGCCTGCTCCATGTATTCCCCTTGATTGTGGAAAACTCTTCGCAGCAGTTCATCCCCGGAGATGACGGTTCCTCCGGTACGTACGTGTGTAGTAACGCTTCCCTGACCGGCAATTTTAGCTGCGATGGCTGCCACTACCCACTGATTATCCCGGTTTTTATGAACATGTACGCGGAAATCCAGAGGTCGATCATTATATTTGATAAGCCGAATTCCCTGTTGAACAAGATAGGTGCCCAATCGTGAGCTAGGGAAGTGAGCCTGAAGTAGGACAGGGAGGGATCGATAGCGACGTAAAACATTATGGCTTTTATTATGATAGCTACAGAAATAGCCCGTGCCTGGGCGATAAACGATTTTAATAATTCCTAACCCAAGACTCCCGGCAACAGGCTTTAAATAGACCATCTTGTGTTTTTGCAGCATAGCTTGGATTTTATTCACAGAGGGGGATACATAGGTTTCCGGGATATGCTGAGTAGCAAAGGAGTGCCCAAGCAGCTGTTGGTGAATGGCCCATTTATTAAAAAAGCTAGGATTAAACATTTTGGTATCGGTTAATTGCTCCAATTTTGTTTTAAACGCCTTGACTGTAGCTGATTTTTCCGTATACCGATCGGGAATTCGATTGTAGACAACATCGGGTAGTGGTACGATGGCTCCACGCCAGACGGATCCGCCTGCTCCTTCCTGGAGAAACATCCCTCTTACTGTTTTGTTAGTCCAATCTACATCTCCTGGTGTAAAAAGAAAGTAGTAAAGTCCCTCTCCCCTTTGGGCAGATAAAAGATGCCTAAAGAAAGAGGTGCGTTTACTTACAACCTGGTTGTCAATCATAGTGATACCCGTAGTAAGGATCCCTACTACGGGTCCAATCCGTAATGTGTTATTTTCCACCTTGACGTGAAGCTGGCCTCCGAAGGGAACAATAAGCTCTCTGCGAAGAGCAGGGGTGATCATCAGGTCACTCGTTCCGCTTTTTGTTTTTAATAATCGGGTATACACCCGTCTCTGACCTAATTGGACAAAAATATGCTTTTGATTTTCGATGCCCAGTTCTCTGCATAGATCATAGGATAGGATAATGCCGTTATGCTTATTGGATGGGAGAAACTGGACCCGTACTCGCTTAGACTCCATCTCCATATACGCTCCTTCATCTTTATGTTTTTGTCCTGCGTCGAATCATGCTTTTTGTATTAAATATTTTGCATAATATAGCGGGTTGAGCTGGGATTGGATAGTGGACTCTTTATCATTCAGCTGTTCAAAGATTTGTCTTCCTGGTTTGGAATTGACTTCAATGAGCCATACCTTTCGGCTCATATCAATCCCTACATCGATCCCTAATTCCAATAATGGACCATGAACTTTCTCCAAATATTCAGGTAACCATTTTTCTATGGTTGAAAGATGAATGGAAATATCATCGATATCGGCAGAGGAATAATTTTGGTAACAAAATTTTTCGAAGGCGATAGCTTTACCCCCTCCGTGAAGATTGGAGGTAATACTATGTTTGGCTCCCATCCTGATGGCTTTACCGGTTGTCACCCATTTGCCTGAACTGTTTTTTTGTACCAGTAAGCGGATATCAAAGGGGATGCCTTCTTTGGTTGTTAGACGGAGGTAAGGCTGAATAAGATATTTCCAATTCTGCATGTTTGATTGTAGAAAACGAATGAAAGCTGGGAAGTTTTTAAAATTGGAAGTAAAGGGGGTGTTCAATTTTCCTCTGCCTTCTACGCACAAGCTGAGATCATCATTCTTAGTGACCTTCATGACTCCCACTCCTAAAGAGCCATTAATAGGCTTCAAAATGATGGAAGAATATTGCTTAAGCCACAGCTTGAGCTGAAGGGGATCTGTATAAATTTCAGTCGCAGGTAAGTATTTAGACAGAATAGGATGCTGGGAAACGGTTTGATACATTTGCCATTTTCCTTTTAAACCAATACCTAAAAAATGTATATGCTTTTGATGGAGTAGCTTCAAAATAGAAGATTTATAGGTAGCGTTATATTTCTTTCCGTTGTAAAAGCATCGATCGTAGATGTAGGTTGGAACAGGAACTGTCATAGTGATCCATTTTTCATCTTGATTTAGAGAGTAGCCTTTTACCGTCATAGTCTGAAACTGGACCTGATTTGGATGAAACACAATAACGGGGATTCCTTCCGCCTTGCCGGCTTGGATGATATTTTTAAAGAATGCCTTCTCTGGAAAGGGTGGGTTGGTAGGTGTATAGATAGTCATGATGCCTAACGCTGCTTTGGTCATTCACCCGTCACCTTTTCTTTCTCTTTAAAGTCTTCTTTCTTGCTACTGTTATACTTCGTCTCGGAGTACGATAGATCTGCTTGCTGATTCCCTTGAGGTAAAGGACATAATTCAGTAATCTCTTGACCGATGGCCGGGTTTTATTTTGCTCAGATAGGATCTGATCATCATTTTTAGATGGCTTTGCATTGATTTCTAATAACCAGATTCGTCCGCTCATATCCACTGCTAAGTCAATTCCAAGTTCTGCATAATTCCCCTCCATCGAGGATTCCAGATTCTCGGCAAGCAATAAAGATGTCTTGGTTAATAGAATCTTGGATGGTCTAAATCCATTCCAAGGATTTGCGGCAAGCAATGCCTGCCCAACGGGCATAATGGTCCCCCCGCGTGCTAGGTTGGATACGATACTGCGATCTTGACCGATTCTTCCCACAATGGAAGTCACAGTCCACTTGCCGGTACCATCCTTCTGGACAAGGGATCGAAAATCTAAAGGATTTCCATTGATTCTCACCAGACGCAAGCCCTGTTGGACGAGATATGGTGCCCTTGATATACGGGGAGCTATTGATTTGTATAAATCTGACAGTTTTTGGTATGTCTTCTGTACGCTTCCGCTCATCGTGGAGTGTTGGCAAGTGTAACGATTTCCCGCTCTAGAAATTTTATAAATTCCTTTACCCAGACTTCCGTTTGTTGGTTTTAAATACACTTGAGGAAATCTTTCCACTGCTTCCTTTATGGTGGGAAACCCTTTAAAGAGATGCGTAGAAGGAAGGTATTGAGATACCTGGGAATTTCCGCTGAACGCTTGGTGAACTTGCCATTTGTTTAAGAAATGTTCATTAAAATAATGGATTCCGGTCCTTTTGAAGGTTTCTAGCATAGACTGTGTTTCGGTTTTGTTTTCAGATTTTCGGGAAGCCAACCGGTTATAAACAGAGTCAGGAAAAGGCAGGGTTTTCTGTGTCCATTTCCCGTTTAACCAGATCCATCCATTCACCGATTGATTTTGATAGTCTAAATCGTTTAATGTAAAGATGTAAGCAAGGATCCCTTTTGCCTTGGCCCCTTGCACTAACTCTTTGCAGAAGGAAGATGCTGAGCCGAATATTCCTTCCGGGGTTCGAATAAGGCTTGTGATCAAGACGCCGAATACGGGCCCCAAAAACAGCTTTTTCTGTTGTGGATCATAGATCAGATTGAGTTGAATCCCGTCAGGAATGTGGAGTTGGTCAGTAAGGTCTTTTCTAATGCGAATGAGCGAGGCGGTGCTGGAAAAGGTCTGTATTTTGCAGGTTACCGTTTTCTGTCCCAACTGAAGAGTTACAGGGGAACGCGGTAGCTGTAGAATTTGTTGGATCTTAGGACTGATAAGCAGGTTCGTCCCAGACGGGAAGTCCGATTTCTCATCTAGCTGTATTCCGGCGCAAACATGATACATGCTTATTCCCCTTCCCATTAGGCTTTCAATTACTGTATAGTATGAGGGCATTAGTTGTATGGTGAAAATAGTGGGCTCATAAACGTGAGGAATAAGGAGCTTTAACAAACGTAAGAGAGGAGATATGTTGTGTGGCGTGGCCTGTATTAGTATTGATTCAAATCGCAATTGGAGCATTAATTGGAGGCTTGACCAACGAGTTGGCTATCAGGATGCTCTTTCGGCCGTATAAACCGGTCTATATCGGCAAATGGAGAGTTCCTTTTACTCCAGGACTCATTCCGAAAAGGCATGAAGAGCTTGCCTATCAGATGGGAAAACTGGTGGAAAACTTTCTGATTACTCCTCAAGGAATTAAGAACATGTTGAAAAAGGATGAGGTAGAAGAGGAAATCCAGCGTTGGCTCTTTACGAAAATGGATCAAATGGAAAGGTCGGAAGAAACCTTTGAGGCGATTTTACGAAAATGGGGCTTTAGTTTAGATGAACGAATAGAGGAACAGTTAAAGAAAGGAATCAAGCTTTTCTTAGAAAAAAAATGGAGTCAAGCATCCTATTCTACTATAGAAGAGTTGTTGCCGGTAGGAATAAAAGAGGTGCTGGAAAATAAGGCTGAAGAAGCAGCTCCGTACATATTAGAAAAGATGAGCCAATACCTTTCTTCTGAAGAAGGAAATCATATGGTCCGGCAAATGTTGAACCAATTAACTAGCGGTTTAGGCATGCTAGGAGGACTAGCCGGTATGCTTTTATCGGATGAAAAAGTCATCCATAAGGTGACTGCATCATTAGAATCCGCCTTGGCAGGTCCGGATTTAAAAGCGAAAGTGGCCGGCATTCTCCGGAACGAATGCAGAATATTATTGAAAAAGCAAGTAGGGGAAGTCATTCATTGGATGGGAGAAGAGAAAATCGAACAGTCCATAAATCTGCTCATTGACAAGGTCGTTGATCTCCAATACATTCGTCAGATCAAATGGGGAGCCTTCTGGGCACCTATCCTTCCGGCACTGCGCGATTCTGTTCCTGACTTGGTACGCTCCCTCCTGAACTGGGTAGAAACCAATTTAGAAGAAGGCCTTAAAAAAATAAATTTAACCAAAATCGCTGCAACCCAAGTGGAGGGCTTTCCGGTTCATAAGTTAGAAGAAATGATTGTTAGTATAACCGGAAAGGAATTAAAGATGATTACGGTATTTGGAGCTCTTCTCGGGGGAGTAATTGGGGCTGTCCAGGCATTTATCGTATTGGTTTTACAATAAAGTAGCTGTAGATACGATATTTTAGTGTAATAATTTGGTAAAAAATGGATATGCTTTGAGAGGAAGGAGGTATTTAAGTATGAAAATCCATTACTATGGACATTCAACCATCCAAATTACTCATCAAGGGAGTTCTATTATTATTGATCCTTTTATTACAAATAATCCGGTGGCTAGTGCCCATGTGGATGATATTCAGGTTCAATATATTCTATTGACTCATGGTCATGGTGATCATGTCGATGATGTTGTAAAAATAGCGAAGAACAATGATGCCACTGTTATTGCCACCTTTGAGTTGGCTACATTTTTTGCATGGCAAGGTGTAAAGGTTCATACGATGAATACGGGAGGCTCCAGGACGTTTGATTTTGGTAAAGTGAAGTTAACTCAGGCCTTTCATAGTTCAGGGCTTGTATTAAATGATGAGAAAAAAATTGTGTATATGGGAATGCCCAATGGTTTATTACTTTCTATAGGAGGTAAAACCATTTATCATGCGGGTGATACGAGCTTGTTTGGGGATATGAAAATGTTTGGGGAGCTTTATCAGATCGATCTGGCCTTTTTGCCAATTGGCGATAATTTTACGATGGGGCCAGAGGATGCGCTCATTGCAGCACGTTGGATCAAAGCTAAACAAGTAGTTCCCATTCATTACAACACCTTTGAGTTGATCCGTCAGGATGCCCACGCCTTCGTTTCTGATCTGAAGGAAAAAGGGCTTGATGGACAAGTCGTGGAACCAGGTGAAACCATTTCATTAAATTGAAATAACACTGTAACATCCCTGTAATATTCATAATGTAAGATAAACATACGATGAAAACCCCCTTATGATAAAAGTGGCCACAGAGCCACTATTTTTTTTGCACTTATCGGCATATTTATCGACAATTATTACAGTAAGATGTGAAAAAATTGTTAATTTTAGTGAAAACAATCTACTTTTTCTGTCGAATATAAGGTATACTGAAAAAGGATTTCACATAGATTCATAGATTCCTGTCATAATACATAAAAAAATGTCATTTGGTGGTGAATGAATGAAGAAGAAGATTGCCGGATTTATTGTTGCTTCCTTTCTTTTCGTTTCTTCTGCTTCAGCTGCTCAACAGTACACTGTAACTTCCGGTGATACATTATATGAACTTGCAGCCAAATTTGGCGTAGGTGTTGAACAGCTCAAGGAGACAAACGGTCTAAACTCAGATCTTTTACAATTGAATCAAAAACTTACTATACCTGATGTTGCAAAGCCCACGATTCAAGCAAAAAAGCTTGCATATGTGGATGCCGAGAAGCTCAATTTGCGAGATGGTGAAAATCTCAAAGCCCAAGTCTTAAGTGTCCTGAAACATGGACAAGCTGTTGAAGTTCTTGAAATAGGAGAAGATTGGACCAAGGTGAAAATGGGAGAGCAGACAGGTTATGTCGCTACAGAATATCTAAGTAATAATCTTGCTGAATCATCTCGTTCGGTGTCACTAATGCTTAATAGAGTGAAAAAGCTTGCAGGATCATTGGTGGGCACTCCTTATCGCTGGGGGGGGACTACTCCGAAGGGGTTTGACTGCAGCGGTTTCACGAAATATATCATGGGGCAAATGGGCATTAAGCTTCCTAGAGTATCAGGTGATCAATTTAACGCAGGAACAAAAGTGGATCGAAAAGATTTAAGAGTGGGGGACCTGCTTTTCTTTGATACCTTCAAAAAAGGACAAATCTCTCATGTAAGCATCTATATTGGAAACAATAAGATTGTCCACTCTGCCAGCAAAAAGGTAGAGGTTAGTGATCTGGATTGGTACCTTGCTCATTATAAATACTATGGAGCCAAAAGAGTTATTACAGCGAGTGGGGAATAAAGGTAAATAAAAAAGCACCCTTCTGATTTTTAAATGGGTGCTTTTTTCTTTACCTTATTTTATTTGACTAAATGGTCGGGTGGGGGCACGGTTAAGTGAACCTTGACTATGTAATTGGCGTAGAAACTTCGGTTACTAGACCAGGTCGGCTCATTTCGCTATCATTAGTGGACCGTTTAATACGTTATTAACTAGAAACAGGCTCCATACTAGCCGTGGTTATTACCTTTAGCGATGCTACAGGTATGAATTTGGCACAAGAAACCACAACAGCCGGACGTCGCTGTTTACACTGTTTTTGGCACATTTTACACGTTGGATCAATTTTCAAAGAAACCATCTCCTTCAAATGAAACCGCTTTATTTGATTCTAATGTATTAAAGAAGAGGCTTGTTCTAGTACAATAAATAGATTGAATATTTAAAAATAATATTACTGTAACATTTGCGTATACATATTGCAAAATAGGTTGAGTATGTGCTTGAAAGGCACAGGTTTGGTGAAAAATGATGGGGGAATGAAGTATGATGTGAATGGACAGGAGGAGGAAAATGAGGAAGTTTTATCTTTTATTTACCATAGGGTTGCTTCTGTATATAGGTGGGATAGGATATTATTTGCTTACGGCTCCAAGCTCTTTGCCCGTAGAGCTGCAAGGAAGTCCCGCAGACCCCACGACCTTTATGACAGAGGAACAGGTGAAGCAGGCTTTTTCTTATTCAAGAATAAAGGATGTAGTGTATTTTGTAGGGGGGCCGCTTGAATGGGCGATTTATCTATTGATCCTAGGAACAGGGCTGTCCGCCATTTTTCGAAATTGGGTTCAACCTGTTAAGGGAAGCTTCTTTCAGATCGTGCTATTTATCATATTATTGTCATTTACGACCACGGTTCTCCATTTTCCTTTAGATTACTACTTGTTTGAATTACGACAGGAGTTTGGTATCTCCACGGAGCCTTTTGGTGAGTGGATGAAGGACAATGTGAAATCCTTTTGGCTTTCGATCGTGTTGACTGCACCGCTAGTATGGCTGCTCTATTTTATGATTAAGAGAAGCCCTAAGCGTTGGTGGATCTGGGTATGGCTTTTGTCTATTCCCATCATGTTGTTTTTCATGTATATTCAACCGGTAGTCCTTGACCCTATTTTTCATGAATTTAGTCTGCTTAAGGATCAACAGCTGAAAGAAGAGATTCTTGTATTAGCAAAAGAAGCGAATATTCCTACACACCAAGTTTATGAAGTAGATATGTCTAAAAAAACGAATGCTTTAAACGCCTATGTCAATGGGATTGGTTCCAATACGAGAATTGTTTTATGGGATACAACGCTCAAAAAATTAAAGACCGATGAAATTTTATTCATCATGGCACACGAAATGGGTCATTATGTTTTAAAGCACATGTTTTGGCTGTTTTTAGGCTCCATTGGAATGATCTTGGTTGCTCTGTTTATCCTTTATCATGGACTTCGGTGGATGGTTCGTTGTTGGGGTGCTTTTTGGGGGATTAGCGGTGAGGGTGATCCTGCTTCTCTTCCGTTTATTTTGCTGCTTCTGTCAATTCTTTCCTTTGTATCCATGCCGCTGCAAAATGCAGTTTCACGGCAATATGAGCACGCAGCAGATGAATACGCCATGAACATGCTTCATGATTCTGATGCGGCCGTTCGTACCTTTCAAAGGTTAGCAGTAGAAGGACTATCCGAAGTTAATCCGCCTAATTTGGTGAAATTCGTCTTATACAGTCATCCCACTTTATACGAACGGATTTTATATGTGAAGGATTTTGATAAATAGGGTTCTAATCCAATATTTTCTCAAATTTGGTTTCAACTTGTGATAGAATTCCCTTTAGTGGAAAACCTAATTGATTATGGAGCGATAGGAGTAACAGAGGGATGAGACTGAGAAAAAAGCCATGGATAAAAGATGAAATTGTAACCTACGAACAATGGGTTCCAACCCAGCCTGAGGAATACCGTGGGAAATGGAATGAATGGTTTAAGAATAATCACCCGATCCATGTAGAGTTGGGGACAGGAAAAGGGAACTTTATTACAACGCTTGCTGAGAAATACCCTTCACTGAATTTTATCGGTGTGGAAGTTCGGGAAGAGGTGCTTATTTCCGCCGTTCGGAAAGCGGCTAATAAGGAAATAAAAAATGTTGCTTTTATTTGGATAGATATCAATAAGATCGAAGAAATATTTGCTCAGGGAGAAGTTTCTCAATTGTTTTTGAATTTTAGCGACCCTTGGCCGAAGACCCGTCATGCCAAACGCCGTTTGACACACCGGGATTTTTTAACGAAGTATAAACAGTTACTCACCCTAGGTCAAGAGATCCATTTAAAAACCGATAATGAGAAGCTGTTTGAATTCTCGCTAAATGAATTTAGTGATACTGGATTTCGTCTGAAAAATATTACCTTTGATCTTCATCAAAGCCAATATGAAGAGGCAAAGGAAGTCATGACGGAATATGAGATGAAATTCGTCAGTCAAGGAATGAAAATTTACAGGGCGGAAGCTATTTTTCAGTAGGTATTTCTCCCTTTTATCCAACATATATTTTGTATGAGATTACAAATGAGTGGATGAAAGGTGAGAGGATGAAAAAATTTCGCGCGCTAAGCTGTCTCATCTTGGCATTATGCTTAGTGTTTTATGCTGTGCCTCGTCTCCCTGTGTATAGCACCTCAGAACTAGCAACAGGCTTTAGTCTGATCTGGACCATATTTGCTTTGGTGGTCATTGGAAGTAATTTGCTTTATGTGATTGGGGATGACCAATCAGGCCTGGATAAGAGAAAGAGATTACTTTCATTACAAAAGAACAAGGTCAAAATGAAAACTTCCGTGAAAAAAAGGGCAAGTTATTAAGAAAGCTAGAGGCGACAAAGTCGTATGCGTATTACACTTAACCGATAAGTGTTAGAAAGCTAAAGGCTGCGTAGCCGTATGCGTATAACATTTTCTGATAAGTATAAAAAAAGAGTTCCTTTTTCATCCGAAAAGGGACTCTTTTTTCTGTCCTAGCTAATTTAATGTAACTAGTTGATTATTGTTATAATAAACAGCTATAATTAAATGAAACAGATTGATACAGAATATAGTTGATCCAGTAAATACGGAAAAGCATGGGTGATACACAATGGCAACGAAGCATGAACAAATTCTTAATCATATAGAAACCCTTGAAGTGGGCTCGAAGATCTCCGTGCGGCAAATTGCCAAGGACTTAGAAGTGAGTGAGGGAACCGCATACCGGGCGATAAAAGAAGCAGAGGTTCAAGGGTTAGTCAGTACGATTGAACGGGTAGGAACCGTCAGAATTGAGAAGAAACAGAAGAAGAATATAGAAAAGCTCACATTTGCAGAAGTTATTAATATAGTGGATGGACATGTTCTCGGCGGTAGAGATGGACTGCATAAAACGTTAAATAAATTCGTTATTGGTGCAATGAAGCTTGAGGCCATGATGAAGCATGTAGAGCCGGGGAGTTTATTGATTATTGGTAACAGGTATCAGGCCCATAAAATATCTTTACAATACGGAGCCGCTGTTCTTATAACAGGGGGATTTGATACCAGCGAGGATGTCAAAAAATTGGCAGATGAGCTGCAGCTCCCCATCATATCAAGCAGCTATGATACCTTTACGGTAGCTTCTCTCATTAACCGTGCGATTTATGATCGTTTAATTAAAAAGGAAATCGTTATGGTTGAAGATATCCTGACACCTGTAGATTCCACCTATTACCTGTTTACCCATAGCAAGGTCAGGGAATGGCATCATATATCGCAGGAAGTAGGGCACGGGCGGTTCCCTGTAGTTGACGATCAGTTGCGACTTCATGGGGTGGTAACGACGAAGGATGTCATAGGGCACGATGATCAAACTGGCATTGAGAAGCTCATGACGAAAAATCCGATAACCGCTACGTCAAGAGTTTCGGTAGCCTCTGCTGCACATATGATGGTATGGGAAGGAATCGAATTGCTTCCAGTCGTGGATAACCATAAGAAACTGTTAGGGATTATCAGCAGACAAGATGTCCTCAAAGCGATGCAATATATTCAAAAACAGCCTCAAATCGGCGAGACATTTGCGGATCAGATCATTTCCAGATTTGAGGAAGAAAAAGTGGATGGAGGTCAAATTGTTTTCCGTGGAGAAGTCACTCCCCAAATGACTAATCATTTAGGAACGATTTCAAGTGGCGTGTTAACAACCATCATTTCAGAGTCGGGTAGTCGTGCTCTCAAGCAGCTTAAAAAAGGGGATATGGTTCCCGAAAATATAACGGTTTATTTCTTAAAGCCAGTTCAAATTGAGAGCTTCATTGAAATCAGACCTAGAGTTATGGAAATCAGCCGTAAATTTGGAAAGGTGGAAGTAGAAATTTTCCATCAGGGTACATTAGTAGGGAAAGCGATGATGACCACACAGGTCGTGGAAAGATAAAACCCAGAGCATGGATGCTCTGGGTTTTTCTGCTGAGGGAGGTACCGGAAAATCGAGATTTTCGATTAGTTGTTGATGCGGGTCATTAGTACTGCCGGGAATAAGGGAGTTTTTTTCCTTTATAAATTAGAACAAGTGCTTCATTTAGATAAATTTTTATAAAATTTATAATTTCTTATCCCCATAATTAGGTTGATTAGTCCAAGGATCAATAATAGACTGGCAATGATCATTCTAATGTTTGTCAAATCGATTAAAAATTGATTAATGGCAAACAGGATGAGTGTTAATCCCATAAACATATTCATGATGGCTTGTCCAATCTTACGACCTAAGGGCTGTTTCATCATGCGATATTGAATTCCGAAGATGATAGTTAAGAATAAAGAGGTTATGGTAAAGCCAGTGAGTATCATGCTATCGATCCTTTCCTAATAAACAAATAAGTTAGTTTACCTATATGATAATACTTGTTGGATAAGAATGCTACTAGAGAAGCCATCTGCGTATAATACTTTCTGCCCAAAAAATACAAGCGGTTGGATATTTTTATTCGTCAGTGGTGTTGCCATCCGACATGTTTTTCTGATATCTCCAAAGAAAAAAGTCCGGCTTTATAAAGCCAGACTTAATCTTTTATCGGGATAAACCAGCAGCCAACAGACGTTTTATCAATGTGAACACGTAGTCCTTGTTGGTTGATATATTTTTCAATAAGTTCGGTTACTTGAGTGGTTTCTGAGAAGGCTGAAAGACCGTTTTTTATTCTTTCCACTTTTGCGCGAGCCATTTTTCTTTGATTGATGATCATGAATATGAGCCCCCTTCTAAGCTAAATTTGGAGTAGATGCTCTAAACTATTTATATGATTATTGTACCGTATCAGGGGAAGTTTTTCGACACTATTTCTTGATTTGTTATAATTTTCCCATATTTTTACGGGGTGGTTGTAATGGGTTTTGCAAAAATATAGAGGTGAACGGTGGTGTAAATTGTCATTGTTTTTAGTTCTGCTCGAACCAAACGATCACCGACTTTGTAATTTCGATCTTTAAAATGTTGGTGAACGGAAAGATGAAGATCATTCACGCTTTCCAACTTTTTTTCTTCAAGATACTTCGTATCCCTCTCAATTAATCGAATTAACTCAGCCTCTGTGAAGCCATCAGGTTTAGGATCGATGATGTGGATCTCAACATCCTCTACGATTAATTTGCGATGATTTTTAGCTTTGTCGTGGTCTTCCTTTAACTTTTTCAATTCTTCCTTGTAAGTTATATTTTCGTTTTCTAGACTGTCTACTTGAAGATGCAGACGATCCAGCTCTTTTCCCAAAAATAAGAGGAAGATGAGAGAACCGAAAATGATGCCAAGAAAAAAGATCATTTCATAACGAATCCATCGCTTATAACTAAGGCGATTAGGAATCCTCATCTCTCCATCTTTCCAATCCATTGCATAAAGACGGTGCCTGTATGGGCACCCGCAAAGGCGCTAATGATTAAGATAATTTGCTTGATAATGGCGTAGACCTGGCCCTCGACAAACACTCTTTCAATATGCATGAAAGAATCAAACGTTCCCCCTAAGGCACCTACTAGGCCCCAAATCTTTAATTTTTCTGCAAGAATCACCATATTGTTGATAGGAGGCTGTCTTACGAGAAAAGATCCCATGGCTCCCATCAGGGAACCTCCCACTACGATTCCAAAGGCGACGAAAAAGTAAAGGATCACTTTTGCTAAAAGACCCACGATTAAACCACATCCCGTTATAGTATCCATACTATATGTATGGGCATGGCCACCTGTTTATGAATGGCGTTCTTGATGAATGAACAGGGGATGAAGTGTATAATAATGGAGGATATCGCAGGAGAAAGGCCACCGGGACCGGGGTGGCACAACAAGTGCATTCCAGCAGGGAGTAGATTCGACTTAGCAGGAATGCCAAGAGATGAAGGAGAGGATCGGTATGGAACGTTTTGTTCATCTCCACGTGCACAGCGAGTATAGTCTGCTGAATGGAGCATGTCGAATTCATGAATTGGTAAATCGGGCAGCTGAGTTGGGGATGGAAGCGCTGGCCATAACGGACTATGGTACGATGTATGGAACCATTCCTTTCTATAAAGCATGTATAAGTAAAGGAATTAAACCGATTATAGGTGTGGTTATTGATCTGGTTGACGGAAATACAGAAGGAAAAATAAGGGGCAAGGAAGAAAAAAGATATCCGCTTACTCTGTTGGCAGAAAATGAGACAGGATATAGGAATTTGATGCGTCTTGTTACAGAATCCCATCAACGGACAGAATGGGGCAAGCCAAAAGTTATCATCGATCAGCTAAAAAAATACCATAGCGGGGTTATTGCTATTTTGGTTGGTCAAAAGGCTAAAGTACAACAACTTTTAATAGAACGAAATGTTGTGGAAGCACGTATGGTGGCAGAGCAGTATAGCCAGATTTTCGGAAAAGATCACTTTTTTCTAGGAATAGAAGACCATGGTCTAGAAGAACAACGAAGGTTAAATCATCGAATTGTCCAATTTTCGCAGGAAACAGGAATTCCCCTTGTGGCAACCAATCAAGTTCATTATTTGCAGGCTGAGGACTCAGCTGTTCACGATATTCTTTTATGTATTGAGAGTGGGAAGACAATAAGAGAAACTGATCGTGTTCGTTTTCCCAATGACCAATTTTATTTAAAAAGCTCGGAAGAGATGACACTTCTTTTTCCCTATGCACCACAAGCCATAATAAATACGATGGAAATTGCCGGACGCTGTCATCTGGAACTTCAATTTGGACAGCCTATCCTGCCAAAGTACCCTATTCCTGGACAAGAAACGGCAGAGACCTATTTACGAAAGGTCTGTGAAGAAGGACTTAGAATGCGATACGGTGAACCGACATTAGAAGCTAGACATCGATTGGAATATGAGTTGTCCGTGATCGAAAAGATGGGTTTTTCTGATTATTTTTTAATTGTCTGGGACTTTATGAAATATGCTCATCAGAGGAAAATCGTAACCGGACCAGGCAGAGGATCTGCAGCGGGCAGTCTAGTTGCTTACGTATTGCAAATTACCAATATAGACCCTATCCGGTATAAATTATTGTTTGAACGGTTTTTGAATCCCGAGCGGGTCAGTATGCCTGATATTGACATCGATTTTGAGGTGGAAAGACGAACGGAAGTGATCCAATATGTATCGGAAAAATACGGAAAAAATCACGTTGCCCAAATTATTACTTTCGGCACAATGGCTGCTCGTGCTGCTATTCGGGATGTCGGACGGGTATTAGGCAGCTCCCATGCGATCGTTGATCGAATCGCTAAGATGATTCCACATGGGGTGACATTAGATGTAGCCTTGCAAACCATAGAAGACCTGAAACGAGCCTATAAAGAAAATGATCAAGTGGAAAATTTGATTCGTATGGCCCGAGCGGTTGAGGGACTTCCCCGTCATGCCAGTACACATGCAGCAGGCATCGTCATTTCCAAAGAACCGTTACCTTATTATGTTCCTCTCCAGAGAGGAAATGAAGGATACTCGCTTACCCAGTATTCGATGGAATATTTAGAGGATATTGGGCTATTAAAAATGGATTTCTTAGGACTCCGCAACTTAACGATCCTAGACTACACCCTTTTACTGATCAAGAAAAACCGTGGGGTGGAAATGGGACTAGATGGCATACCCGATCAAGATATGAAGGCCTTTGACCAATTGGCCAAGGGGGATACGACAGGGATCTTCCAGCTGGAATCGGCAGGGATGCGTAATGTACTCAAAGAGGTAAGGCCGACTAATTTAGAGGACATCATTGCTATTCTTGCTCTTTATAGACCGGGTCCGATGGAGATTATACCGCAATTTGCTGCGACCAAAAATGGAAAGAGACCAGTAGAATATCTTCATCCTGACCTTAAACCCATATTGGAGGATACGTATGGTTTTATTTTATATCAGGAACAAATTATGCAAATCGCTTCCATTATGGCAGGATACACCTTAGGCGAGGCAGACGTGTTGAGAAGGGCTGTCTCAAAGAAGAAACGAGAGATCCTAGAGGAAGAAAGAGGACATTTCGTACGAGGATGTATCCAACAGGGTTATCAACAGTCACTTGCCCATGAATTGTATGACCTTATCGTTCGATTTGCTGACTACGGATTTAACCGAAGCCATAGTGCTGCTTATAGCTTGATTGCCTATCAAATGGCTTATTTGAAGGCTAACTTTCCGCAAGAGTTTTTCACGGCACTGTTAGGAATGTCGATGGGAAATCCTGTTAAGATTGCAGAATATGTTGAGGAGGCGAAAAAGAAAGGTATCGAGGTGCTGCCTCCGAATATTAACGAGAGTGAAGAATTATTTACGATTAGAAATAATCAGATTCTATTTGCCTTATCGGCTATCAAAAACGTGGGGAGTCAAGCGATTAAATTCCTAGTGGAGGAACGCAAGCGAAGGGGCCCCTTTCAGAACCTATTGAATGTTTGCAGCCGAATCGATTTACGGGTTTGTAATCGAAGAGTTTTAGAAGCGTTAATCCAAAGCGGATGTATGGATCCATTACCAGGTCATCGGGCACAAAAGCTATCTATTTTGGATGAAGCGATGGAGAGAGGGACGACTCTTAAAAAGAATGTAGAATTTGGCCAGGCTAGCTTTTTTACAGAAGAGGGAACAGATTCCTCCTTTAGTGACTTCGTGTTTCCTGAGGTGCCTCCATACACTCAGAAGGAATGTCTAGGGTTGGAAAGGGAATTACTAGGGTTGTATATATCCGGTCATCCTTTGGATGAATATGTAGAACTGTTGGACCAAAAGAACATGATTCCCCTATATAAACTAGAACACTATCATAATCAGCAAAACGTTATGGTTGCCGGGATGATCATGGAGGTTAAGGTCATTACGACAAAAAAGGGTGCTCCTATGGCCTTCGTCAGTCTCGAAGATAAGATGAAGCAGATGGAAGTGATCATTTTCCCTTCAGTATATGATCAAGCAGTCGCGGTTTTGAAGAGAGAAAAGCTTGTGATCATTCAGGGAAAAGTGGATAAACAGGATGATCACATGAAACTGATCGCAGCAAAATTGTGGGATTTAGAAAAGGTCGCGAAAGAGAAGTTAGCCAAACCCCAGCTAAGAGAAGCACTATTTATTAAAGTTTCTGAAAACCTGGAACACTCCGGGAAACTTACCCTCATGCAGCAGGAGTTGTTAAAATTCCCAGGATCAACTCCGATCTATCTCTACTATGAATCGAAGAAGGAAACACGGGAGCTGCAAGAAAAGTATAGGGTTCAGTTAGATGAAGCTCTCGTAAGTCAATTGGAGAAAATTGCAGGTCCTAGATCGGTTTATATAAAAGCATGGAAATGAAATCGACAAATCGGGTCGGAATTTATCGATTATTTTCACGTTTACATGGGCATAACTTCTGTTATAATAATGTACATGAGAAAAGTGGTCAGACCACTTTGGGTGAAGGAGAGGGTTTAGGTGTCTACGTTACGTGAAGCATCATTGCAAATGCATAAGGAAAACTTGGGGAAGCTAGGAGTTCATTCAAAAGTAGCGGTAAAAAATGCTCGAGATTTAAGTCTGGCTTATTCACCGGGAGTTGCAGAGCCTTGTAAGGAAATTTTTGAAAACGAGAGCACCGTGTATGATTACACGATTAAAGGAAACTTAGTAGCTGTTGTAACGGATGGAACAGCTGTTCTAGGATTAGGGAATATTGGTCCCCTGGCAGCCTTGCCGGTAATGGAAGGTAAAGCTGTCTTGTTCAAAACATTTGCTGGAGTGGATGCGTTCCCGATTTGCTTGGATTCAACAGATGTGGATCAGATCGTCCAGACTGTTAAGTTATTAGCCCCAACATTCGGTGGAGTTAATCTTGAAGATATTGCGGCTCCTCATTGCTTTGAAATCGAAGAGCGGCTTAAGAAAGAATGTAATATCCCTGTTTTCCATGATGACCAGCATGGAACCGCGATTGTAACGGCCGCAGGGCTCATCAATGCGCTTAAGATTGTAAATAAGAAAATGGATCAAATCCGCGTGGTAGTTAATGGTGCAGGAGCAGCAGGTATTGCCATTATCAGGTTATTGATCAATCTAGGTGTGAAGGATATCCTTCTTTGTGATACGAAAGGAATTATTTATGAAGGACGTCCTTATGGGATGAATGCCATTAAGGAAAAAATGGCTTCCGTCACGAATTTGGATCGAAAAGAAGGAAAGATTGAAGATGCCTTGAAAGAGGCTGATGTCTTTGTCGGCGTTTCGGTTAAGGGAGCCATCAATCGAGATATGGTTCGTTCCATGAACCGTGATCCGATCATCTTTGCCATGGCAAATCCAGATCCTGAAATTATGCCAGATGAAGCAAAGGCAGCAGGGGCAAAGGTAATAGGTACAGGACGTTCTGATTTCCCAAATCAAGTGAATAATGTATTGGCCTTTCCTGGGATTTTCCGTGGAGCCTTAGATGTACGGGCCTCAGAAATCAATGAGGCAATGAAAGTAGCTGCGGTTCAGGCTATTGCTAGCTTAGTGGAGGATCATGAGCTGAATGCTGATTACGTGATTCCTAAAGCATTTGACCCTAGAGTGGCTCCTAACGTGGCTGCGGCTGTGGCACGTGCAGCAATGGAAACAGGTGTTTCCCGGGTTGCAGTTGATCCAGAGGATATTAAAAAGAGAACAATGGAATTGTCCGTGCTAGTGTAGATGCAGAAGGCGAGAGGAGGAAGGGTAAAATCTTCCTTCTTTTGGCGTTTTAATATAAAGAAGGAGAGGTGCCCATATGCTTAATTCCTCTTCGGGTGATAAAGTTTATCATGGGATTTTAATTGAGCTAAACCGGATTGTTGAAGAAGATCGTCTTCGGTCAGGCGATAAGCTTCCTTCAGAGAGAGAACTATCCGAACGCTTGAAGGTAGGCCGTTCTTCGGTTCGTGAAGCCCTCAGGGCACTTGAACTATTGGGTCTCATTACAACCCGTAAGGGAGAGGGCACCTTCATTGAAAATTATCGTCATAACAAGCTATTTGATATCTTGGGATACTATTTATTGCGCGATAGAAAGACGAGTAGGGATTTAATTGAAATGCGAATTATCCTTGAATTGGATGCCGTGAAATTAGCTTGCCAAAGAACGACCGATAAATATATTCAGATTATGGAAAAGACAATTGAAGAGGCAGATGAAAAGATCAAGCAAGGAAAGATTCCAGTGGAGGAAGACTTTGAGTTTCATCGAGCGATTGCTAGAGCCAGTAAGAATGTGATACTCCATCGGATATGGCTGCCGATCGTGGAATATAGTAAAACCGTAAAAGAAGAATCACTTTTAAAAACGGGTAGAATAGATATGATGATTGAAGAACATAGAGCTATTCTTCAGGCTATTCGTGAAGGGAATGAAGAAGAAGCAGAGGTCCAATTAAAAAAACACTTGAGCCATAGCTTATTATCACATCAAAATGCCTTTATACCATAAGAAAGCAACTGGCGAAGCTATATGCGTATAATACTTTCTGATAAGTGTAAGAAAGCAACTGGCGAAGCCGTATTTGTATAATACTTTCCGATAAGTACAAAGTAAATCTGCTGAACTGATCCTGACAGGAGGGCCTTATATGTGGACCGTCATTTATATAGCTCCAAGTGCGAAGATGGCTGAGAAAATTCAAGATAAGCTTACAGAAGAGGGATTTTTAGTTAAAATAAGACAGGTTTCTGTTTCTAAGCAATTTGAGGTTTTGGTACCTAAAACAGAACTTGATGAAATTCAAGAAATATTAAATTCAATCCTTCAGTGAATGCCTTGAAATCCAATAATAACGAATGCAAGTTCATTAGATAAGAGGTGTATGTTTTGTTAAAAGATATTTTCTATAAGCGAAGAAAATATGCAACCATTACAAGTCCGACGGCTTCTGAAAAAGCAGGCGAGAAAAAGGAAGTTCCGGAAGGACTTATGGTGAAATGTAATCAGTGTGGCACGATTTCCTACACCAAGGAATTGGAAAAAAATCAAAAGGTTTGTCCACAATGTGGATTTCACTTTGCTATGAATGCTTTCGAGCGAATCCATGCCACGTTGGATGATGGGCATTTTTTTGAGTATGACAATGAATTGATTTCCGTCGATCCATTATCTTTCCCTGATTATTTAGATAAGGTAGAAAAGGATATGAAAATCACGAGCTTGAACGAGGCTGTCTTAACTGGAGAGGGCTCGATATTAGGTCATCCTGTTGTCATCGGTGTGATGGATTCTAGATTCCGTATGGGGAGCATGGGGTCAGTAGTTGGCGAAAAGATTTTTCGTGCCATTGAGAGAGCGATGGAGAAGAAGTATCCTTTTATTCTGTTTTCAGCTTCTGGTGGGGCTAGAATGCAGGAGGGGGTACTTAGCCTCATGCAAATGGCAAAAACAAGCGCAGCCTTAGCTAAGTTGAGCGAAGAAAAGGGGCTTTTTATTTCTGTGATGACTAATCCAACAACAGGCGGAGTTTCTGCAAGCTTTGCGTCATTAGGGGATTATAATTTAGCTGAACCGGGTGCCTTGATCGGCTTCGCTGGTCGAAGAATTATCGAGCAAACCATTCGGCAAGAGCTACCTAAACACTTCCAAACGGCAGAGTTCTTGCTGCAGCATGGACAGTTGGATAAAGTAGTGCATCGCAAGGAAATGAAAAATGTTTTAGGGAATATATTGGATATCCATGAAGTGAGGGGGAAGAAAGATGGCAGGTGAGTTACAATTTGAAAAGCCCCTTATAGAGTTACAAACGAAAATTAAAGAATTACGAAAGTTTACAGAGGAAAAAGAGATCGACTTTACGGATGAAATTGAAAAGTTAGAAGAAAAAGCAAAGCAATTGCAAAATGAAATATACGGAAGCCTAACCCCTTGGCAGCGTGTACAGATCGCCAGACATCCAGAGCGTCCAACCACCCTTGATTACATTAAGCATATTTTTGCGGACTTTCTTGAGCTTCATGGAGATCGCCTTTTTGGTGATGATCCAGCGATCGTTGGCGGGATTGCCAAATTAGAGGGTCAACCCGTCACGGTAATAGGTCATCAAAAGGGGAAGGATACCAAAGACAACATTGCCAGGAATTTTGGCATGCCGCATCCAGAAGGTTATCGGAAAGCCTTACGTCTCATGCAGCAAGCCAATAAATTTAACCGGCCTATTATATGTTTGATAAACACCACAGGTGCGTATCCAGGTATTGCAGCAGAAGAGCGAGGGCAAAGTGAGGCAATTGCCCGCAATTTAAGGGAGATGGCTTCATTTTCTGTTCCTATCATTTGTGTGGTAACGGGTGAAGGAGGAAGTGGGGGAGCTCTTGCACTCGGTATCGGGAACCGTTTGTTAATGCTTGAGAACTCTTTCTATTCGGTCATATCCCCAGAAGGGGCTGCGGCATTGCTTTGGAAGGATTCAAGTTTAGCCCAGCGAGCCGCTGAGCATATGAAAATAACCGCAAAGGACCTTAAGGAATTAGGAATTATAGATGAAATCATTCCTGAACCCTTCGGTGGAGCACATAAGGATATCACCAAGCAAAGCCAATTAATGAAAGAATCGTTAATCGCAAATCTAAAGGAATTAATCGCCATGACGGGGGACGAACTAAAAAAAGACCGCTATGAAAAATTTGCCTCCATTGGTCAATACACGACGCTAATTAATACGTAAAAAGAAAAGGATCTTATTAAGGATCCTTTTCTTTGGCGTGTAAGTAAGTTCATGCATAAGGGCAGTTAGCCTGGCATCGCCCAAGTTTTCTTTATAATCGAAAGGAGAGTTCCTTTGTTTTTTTCTGAATCAGAAGTAAAGGTACGATATGCAGAAACAGATGCTATGGCTGTTGTGCACCATGCATCCTATATTGTCTGGTTTGAAATTGGTAGAACTGATTTTATCGAACAATTGGGATATACCTATGCAGATATGGAAGAAAAGGGATATTTATTGCCTGTTTTGGATATCCATGCTTCATACAAAAAGCCTTTGAAGTATGGAGATAATGCAGTCGTAAAAACGTTTCTGGAAGAATATGATGGATTGCGGATTAGGTTTTTTTATGAGATTTATAATCAACAAAATGAACGTTGTGTAGAAGGATCGAGTACCCACGTGATCGTCAAAAAAGAAACCTTTAAACCAACCCGACTTAAATCCTATATGCCTCAGCTGCATGAAGCTTTTAATAATGTAAGAAAGCTACAAGCGTAGCCATATGCGTATAATACTTTTTGATAAGTAGAACAAAGGAATAGCCAAAAGGGAGCTATTCCTTTCTTTTTTTTATTGCTGTTTATATTGAGGTTCTTGTTGCTCTACATAAGTGGCGCGAGCTTGAAGAGTATTAACTACGTTTTCCATTGTTTGAGCCAATTGGCTATACATTTGTTTAGCTTGCTGATCTTGTGTTTCTAGAGAAAAAGATTTTAAGTTAGCTTTAACCCCTTCAGCACTAGCTAAAGTTTGCTGGATTTTTACTCCTATTGTCATCCGAAATCCCCTCCATATTGAGTGTAGTTCAACTGAACCCTTATATAAGTTGTCCCTTCTGAGCAATATTAAATATAGAAATATTTCACAGTTAGGATCCTTTAACATAGGTCCATAAATCTTGAAAAACACGGGCATTAATAAGGGCGTTGATAACAACGACAGCTACTGGTCCTAAAATAAGTCCAGCTACACCAAACAATTGTAGACCCACAAACAAGGCAATAAGGGTGATTAAAGGGTCAAGACCGATACTGTCGGCTACGATTTTCGGCTCCATAATCTGTCTTTGAATCAGTACAACCCCATAGAGAATAGATAAGCCAATGACAAGATTGAAATTTCCCTTGATAAACAAATAAATAATCCATGGGACAAAGACAAACCCTGTCCCCAGTAAGGGAAGTAGATCCACGATTCCTGTGATGATACCGATGGTAAAGGCGTATTTGACCCGTAGAATGAGCAAACCGACAATCACGATCATCCCCGTTATACTGATCAGGGTGAGCTGTGCACGGATAAAACCTAATAAAGCTTGTTTTAGATCATCCGTCACTGTCCCTATCCGGTTCTGTATGAAGAGAGGCATAAAGGACATGAGTTTTTCCTGAAACCTGTAAAAATCCTTGCTAATAAAAAAGGCAGCCAGTAAGGAAATGACTAAAACGGTTGCTGCATTCGGCAAGGAAGTGAGAAAGGTCTGTAATCCATGGAGTATGGCATTGATGAAAAAGGTACCGGCTTTGGCTATCTTCGTTAATCCAACCCCGATATATTCCTCAATTTGAAGCTGATAGTTTTTATCTAAAGAGAAATAATATTCCTGGGCATTATTATAAAAGTTTGCAATGATCTCCTTGGTAATAAAAACTTTGACATAATGGGTTGCATCTTCAATATACATTGGCAAGACCGTAATAAGGTGGGTGATTTCTATAACCACCTGTGTAACAACTAAAGTGAATGAACCGATAATCATGAAAATGAAAAACAGTAAGACAATAGCAACGGAAACCCAACGAGGCAACCGAGTTTTCTTTTCCAAGATATGAACTGGTTTGTTAATCATGAAAGCAATCATCAAACCATATAGAAATGGGTAAAGTAAGGGTATCGCAAGTTGAGCAGACCAAAAGATAACAAATGTCCAAAAAATTACCCACAATAGGCGTAAGGCTCTGCCTATATTTATTTTCCATTCAGGATCCATCATTATCCCCCCGTGGATTAAAGATTCTTTTCTTTTATCTAACCTTAGAGTATGATAAATAAGGGTATAAAAGCAATGATTGGAGAACTGCCGTTAATTGCAGCAGGATTAGCCGCTATGCTGATTAGAATAATGAATAGTTTATTCAATTTTGCAAATGAATTCATTTAGATTAATTCACAAATCTAGGAAATTATTCTATAATAAAAAAGACTTCCGCAAATGTCATTGTGTTTGGGTCCTCTCGGATACAATGCTTTGATATGCATTATCCAATCTGTATATATAATTAGGAGGGGTAAAGGTGTCACTATTCCAAAAATATGAAATGCCTATCAACGGAGAAAAAATCACAGTTGAAAGTGGAAAAATGGTTGTACCTAATAATCCAATCATTCCATTTATTGAAGGTGACGGTACTGGCCCTGATATTTGGGCTGCATCTGTCCGTGTATTGGATGCTGCAGTAGAAAAGGCTTACAACGGGGAAAAGAAAATCGCTTGGTATGAAGTTTTTGCCGGAGAAAAGGCTTTTAATAATTATGGTGAATGGTTGCCTGCAGATACATTAACTGCTATAAATGAATATTTAGTCGCAATCAAAGGACCTTTAACTACTCCTGTTGGTGGCGGTATTCGTTCTATTAACGTAGCGCTTCGCCAAGAGCTAGATTTATATGCATGCGTAAGACCTGTTCAATATTTTGAAGGGGTCCCTTCTCCTGTAAAGCGTCCAGAATTAACAGATATGATTATCTTCCGTGAAAATACTGAAGACATCTATGCTGGGGTGGAATGGGCGGAAGGTACTGAAGATGTTAAAAAATTAATTGCCTTCCTTCAAACTGAAATGGGTGTAACAAAAATCCGTTTCCCTGAAACCTCTGGGATTGGAATTAAGCCAGCTTCTAGAGAAGGCACTCAACGTTTAGTTCGTGCAGCGATCCAATATGCTGTAGATAATAACCGTAAGAGTGTCACCATTGTACATAAGGGTAACATTATGAAGTTCACTGAAGGTGCATTTAAAAACTGGGGTTATGAGCTTGCTGAAGCCGAGTTTAGCGACAAAGTATTTACTTGGGCTCAATATGATCGCATTAAGGATGAAAAAGGAACTGATGCCGCTAATAAAGCACAAGCAGAAGCCGAAGCAGCAGGCAAGATCATCGTGAAAGATGTGATCGCAGATGCCTTTTTACAGCAAATCTTAACTCGTCCAGCGGAATATGATGTGGTCACTTGTATGAACCTCAATGGAGATTACATTTCCGATGCACTAGCTGCTCAAGTGGGTGGAATCGGTATTGCTCCAGGTGCAAACATAAACTATGTAACTGGACATGCTATTTTTGAGGCTACACATGGAACAGCTCCAAAATATGCTGGCTTGGATAAAGTAAATCCATCTTCCGTAATTCTTTCTGGCGAAATGATGCTTCGTCATCTTGGATGGACTGAGGCTGCTGACTTGATCATCAACTCGATCGAGAAGACCATTTCTAGCAAACAAGTTACTTATGACTTTGCCCGTTTAATGGAAGGTGCTACCGAGCTTAAAGCTTCTGAATTTGGAGATGCTCTAATTAGCAATATGTAATTTCAAAAAATTGGGAGGGGAATTAATCATGGCATTCAAACGCAGAAAAATTGCAGTTGTTGGTGCAGGATTTACAGGTGCGACTACAGCACTTATGTTAGCCCAAAAGGAATTAGGGGATGTAATTCTTGTTGATATTCCTCAGCTTGAAAATCCTGTTAAGGGTAAAGCATTGGATATGTTAGAAGCAAGCCCTGTACAAGGCTTCGATTCTAATATTATCGGAACTTCCAACTATGAAGATATTCAAGATGCTGATATGGTTATCATTACTGCGGGTATTGCCCGTAAACCAGGTATGAGCCGTGACGATCTTGTTAATACCAATGCTGGCATTATGAAATCTGTTGCTGAAAACGTAGCGAAATATGCACCAAACAGCTATGTAATTATTCTAAGTAACCCTGTAGATGCCATGACCTTTGTCTTCTTCAAGACTTCTGGATTTCCTAAAAATCGCGTAATCGGTCAATCCGGTGTATTGGATACAGCTCGCTTTAATACGTTTGTAGCACAAGAATTGAATGTATCCGTTGAAGATGTATCTGGATTCGTACTAGGTGGACATGGTGATGACATGGTTCCGCTTGTTCGTTACTCTTATGCAGGTGGAATTCCATTAGAAAAATTAATTCCTGCCGAAAGATTGGACGCCATTGTTGAACGTACCCGTAAGGGCGGTGGAGAAATTGTAAACCTATTAGGAAATGGAAGCGCCTATTATGCTCCTGCGGCTTCATTGGTTCAAATGGCAGAAGCTATTCTCAAGGATAAGAAACGAATTCTCCCATCTATTGCGTTACTAGAAGGTGAGTATGGCTATAATAATCTTTACCTTGGTGTACCGACTGTATTAGGTGGAGACGGTATCGAAAAGATTATTGAGCTTGAGTTAACGGATGCAGAAAAAGCCGCTTTAGATAAATCTGCGCAATCAGTAGAAAATGTATTAGCTATAGTTCGATAATCATTTTTAAAAGCTCAGGGTTTCCTGGGCTTTTATTACACTTATCGGAAAGTATTATACGCTAGTAGATTTCTTCCGCATGGGAAAGTTAAGGTTCACTAAAGAAAAGTGAACTAACTTTCCTATCGGCATAAAAAGCTTCTTTTAAACGCGGTCTGGCTTCTTTGATATGCTTTGAAGAAGCTTTTTCTTTTTTCTGAAGGATCATAACTTTACATTGGCTTAATATTTAATTGAAATATATTATGTTATCATATTAATGTAAACGTAATGTGATAGGAGGTTGTTATGTTTTTTAAGAAATCGCACAAGTTTATGCTTGTATTACTCTCTCTTTTTATGACGGGTGGCTGTAGTTTATTTCAAGTTTCCCCGGAAGAAGTGAAGAAGTATAGACAAGATTTTATTGCGATGCTCGATAAAGCTGCTATTGAAGCAGAAAACGGACAACGGGTGTTAGCTGAGGTTCGTCATAAAGTGGATCAAGAAGGCCTTAAGAGAACAAAGGTTCAAAATACCTTATCAGATGCTACAACCATAGCTAATGCTATAAAAGATGATGTAATTAAGGCGCAAATACCATCGGATATGGAACCAATCAGGGAAAAATGGATTGTATCGTTAGATAAAAGAATAGAAGCGTACGATCAATTGTTTATATACTATGACCTTTTGGATAACCAATATAGGGAAAACGGTGAGTTGCTTTTAGAAGAATCCATGAAATTATTTGATGAAGTACTATCCGATACGGAACAATTTAGGAAGTAGGGGCCTTATCATGGAAAAAATCTTAGTGATTGAAGATGAGTTATCGATTTCCACTTTACTTAAGTTTAATTTAGAGAAGGCTGGATACTCTGTGACTATAGCTTTAGATGGAACAGAAGGCTTTGAACTAGCGAAGAAGGAACTTCCTGACCTTATATTATTAGATCTGATGCTGCCGGGAATGGATGGAATGGAAATATGCAAAACACTGAGAATGGAAAAGAATCAAACACCCATTTTAATGCTTACAGCAAAAGATGAAGAATTAGATAAGATACTTGGATTGGAATTAGGAGCCGATGATTATCTTACCAAGCCTTTTAGTCCGAGAGAGGTAGTGGCAAGAGTTCGAGCCATTCTAAGAAGAACGAAACAAACGGTTGCCCATAGAGCTGAGGAAGTTGAAGAACAAATAATAGAATGTGGCCCCCTGCAAATTTCCCCCGATAAATACGAGGCAGTATTTAAGGAAAAGAAGTTGGAGCTTACTCCAAAGGAGTTTGAGTTACTGTTGTATATAGCTAAAAATCGGGGACGGGTCATGACACGCGATCAGCTGTTAAATGCGGTTTGGAATTATGATTATGTAGGAGATTCACGAATTGTAGATGTCCACATTTCCCATTTAAGGGAAAAAATAGAAGAGGACACTAAACAACCTAAGTATATTAAGACCGTTAGAGGCTTAGGTTATAAATTTGAGGCATAACAATCATGCAGTCTTTCAATTACAGATTAAATACCATTATTATTTCGATTATGGCTCTTATTTTACTGTTTGTCGGAGTATATTCAGGTGGATTAGTAGAGAAGGTTTACCTGGATATCCTTTCTAGTCGATTATCCAAAGAGGCTTCTGTGATTGCCATTTTTGTAGAGACGAATGAAGATCTTCATACGGACAAAGAGAACAGAATACAACAACTCATTCAGCGTATTGCAACCGTTGATGATACAAGAATTACGATTATAGGTCTCGATGGGCAAGTCCTTGCGGATACGGAAGCAAATCCAAAACAAATGGATAATCACGGTAATCGGCCGGAAGTTATAGAAGCGTTGCATGGTGGAGATGGACAAGCTGTTCGTTTTAGTAATACGCTTGATACGGAAATGATCTATGTTGCTCATGTTATAAAAGATGGCTCGGATAAGCCAAGAGGAGCCGTTCGACTTTCCTTATCGCTGAAAAAGATTAATGATTATGTATATCATCTCTGGGTTAGCTTAACTTTTGGCATAGTGGCAGCTTTGCTGCTCACCATCATCGTAAGTCTATTGGTATCACGTCATATTACCCAGCCCATAGCTGAGATCACAGCTGTGGCCAGAAAAATTACCCAGAAAAAGTTTGAAAGCAGAGTCAAGATTAATACGGTTGGTGAAATCGGTCAGCTTGCCCAAGCTCTTAATTTTATGGCCTCTAGCTTAGAATCGCAAATGAAAGAAATCAAGCAAAATGAAGAAAAGTTATTTGGGGTATTAAATAATATGGTAAGTGGAGTGATCCTGATCGGAGAGTCTAGACGAATTCTCTTGGTAAACTCTGCAATTGAAGAATTCTTAGGATACTCTGGAAGCACATTAATTGGTAAACTTCATATTGAAGCTGGATTAAACTTTGGATTAAGTCAGCTAATTGATCGTTGCTTTAAAACGGGGGAAAAGATTCAGGATGAAATACACATTTATTATCCCGAGGAAAAAATCGTGGATGCGAACCTTGCTCCTTATACAACCGATCACGGTGAAGTAAAAGGAGTGGTTACGGTTTTGCATGACATTACGGCGATTCGCCGACTGGAAAAGTTAAGAAGCGAATTTGTAGCCAATGTTTCTCATGAGCTTAAGACTCCCATAACTTCTATAAAAGGATTTGCTGAAACCTTGCTTGATGGAGCGATGGATGACCGTAATATTTCAAAAAAATTCCTGGGAATCATTTATAATGAAAGTGAACGATTGCATCGTCTAATTAATGATCTCTTGGTTCTTTCGAAAATTGAACAAAAGAGATTGCCCCTGCAAATAGGTCATGTTGATGTGATGGGGCTGATTCGCGAGATAGCCCATAACTTGCAGGATAAACTGGCGAAAAAAAAGCTTCTTTTTCTAATACCGGATTTAGGATCCATATATGTAGAAGCTGATCGTGATCGTCTTCAGCAAATATTAATTAATCTTGTGGATAATGCCATTTCCTACACCCCTGAGAATGGGAAAATTGAAGTGCAATTACATGATTTAGGAGAAAATATTGAACTTTTGGTGAAGGATAATGGTATCGGAATCCCAGAAGCTGATCTTGAGCGGATTTTTGAGCGGTTTTATCGAGTGGATAAAGGACGATCGAGAAATTCTGGTGGGACAGGTTTAGGATTGGCGATCGTTAAACACTTAGTGGAATCCCATCATGGCAGAATTACCGTAGATAGTCAAGATGGAAAAGGAAGTATATTTAAACTATGTCTCCCCAAAGTTCAGTCTTAACAGAAACAAAATATTTTTTTCATCTAATTTTAACAGAAGTAGGTTATGATTGACTGTGCACGAATAAAAGAGAAGAGAGGACGATTGTTCAGTGAAAAGAAGATCCTTCGATAGTGAATTAGAGCATCTTCACAAAACTCTTGTAACTATGGCAACTTTGGTGGAAGAAAACATATATCATTCTGTTAAATCACTCGTTGAGAAAGATGATCAATTAGCTAAACGTGTTACTGAAAAGGATGAGTTAATCAATTCTTTAGAATTGGAAATTGAAATGGGTTGTTTTCGCATTATAGCTCTACAGCAGCCGGTTGGTTCAGATTTAAGGAAAATTGCCACGATGCTGAAGATTTCTGGTGATCTGGAAAGAATGGGAGATTACGCTACAAGCATCTCTAAAACCACCATCCGGTTAAAAGGTGAAAAATATGTTAAGCCATTGATTGATATTCCGGAAATGGCGAGAATAGTAAAAGAAATGGTTCGTGATGCCCTAAACGCTTATATTTCTGGAGATGAAGAGGAAGCGATAAGAATTGCTCAGCGTGATGATGAGGTGGATCGCTTTTATACCATTATTTTTGATGATTTATTAGCTGTCATGAAACACGATACCATGAATATTCACCAGGGAAGTCATTTGCTGCTTGTCGCTCAATTTCTGGAACGGGTGGCTGATCATGTAACCAATATTTGCGAGTGGATTGTGTACATGAAGACGGGAGAAATTAGGGCATTAAATTTATAAAAGGGACTGCAAAACAGTCCCTTTTATAAATTTATACTTAGCCAACAAACCATTGATAGGCAAAATAGCCTAATCGACCGACAATGTAAATTAATAAAAGAATATAAAATAATTTCTTTGTAGTGCTTAAGTTTTTAATAAAATCCTTTATGTTATTTTCATGATTGTTACTCATAAGGAGCAGGTATCTTCCTTTCCTATTTCGACATTTTCCTGGGAAATGATTTGGATTTTTAGGTTGGCTGTAGAATATTGTAACTTCATTAGTTGATGAAATCCATTAATCAAAATAAAAAGACAAGGAAGAAAACAATCCTCCCTTGTCTTTTTTATACTTATTGGAGAGTATTATACGCGTATGGTCCAGGTCCAGTAGCTTTCTTATTATTGTCCTACGTTTACAAATGGTGTAGCACCGCCTGTAACGTTTGGTAGCTTACCATCCCACTTTTTAATAGCCTCTAATTGCGCTTCAATTTCTCTTAACTTAATAAGTTCAGGTGTAACTTCTTGCTTTTGAAGGCGTAGTGCTTCGGCTTGGGCTTGGGCACGAGTGATTTCCTGTTCTTTCTCGATTTTGATACGTTCAAGATCTAGTTTAGATTTTAGCGCTTGCTGTTCGGCAATTTGCTTTTGTTCAATAGCACGATCAAACTCCTCAGAAAACTTGAATTCGGTGATGTTGATCTCGTCAAGAATCATATTATAAATGCCTAGTTTTTGGGAAAGGACTTCTTTGACAGTTGCACTTACTTCCGAACGTTTAGAAATAAGCTCTTCTGCCGTATATTGAGCGGTAACAGCTTTCAATGCTTCACCAATGGCAGGATCTACAATACGGGCTTGAAATTCAAGACCGACAGTTTTGTAAAGAGAATTAACGGTATTTCCATCAAGGTGAAAGTTCACCGCTACTGTGGTGGATACAGTTTGTAAGTCACGGCTTGCGGATACTTGACTTGACTCTGTTTTTTGAACACGAACCTCAATCGGCACAACAGACTGAACAAAAGGAATCTTAAAATGAAGCCCTTCTTCAAAAACCTTTGGCTGTACAGCCCCTAATTGGAGTAGAATTCCACGGTGTCCTGCATTAACAATAACGAAGGATTGAGAGACTAGAAAAACAACTAAAATTATGATGATAATTCCTGTGATCCCTTTGGATAGCCCCTTGGGATTTGGATAATTCACTACTGTTTGATCTCCCATAATATGGATAAATCCCCCTTTCTTTTTCTTTACACCTGTATATACGGGGTGAGATCATTTTAGGTTTCATTTTTTTATACTTATCGGTCAAGTATTATACGCATAGGGCTACGCTAGTAGCTTTCTTATTGATTTCTGGATAAAGCACAAAGTAAACAAAGGTTTGAATGCATGTTTTTGCTAGCTTAGGCCATCCTGTGATAAGATGAAGGAATGAAGAATTGCAGGGGGTGCCGCATATGGACAAGAAATTAGTGGTTATTGATGGAAATAGTATTGCTAGCCGTGCATTCTACGCTCTACCCTTATTAAGCAATGCAAACGGTCTACATACCAATGCGGTCTATGGTTTTACTACTATGTTATTAAAGGTGTTGGAAGAACAAAATCCAAGTCATCTTATGGTGGCATTTGATGCGGGGAAAATAGTGTTTCGCCATCAAGAATATCAAGAATACAAAGGTGGCAGACAAAAAACTCCAGGAGAGCTTTCTGAGCAGTTTCCTTATATGAGAGAACTGCTAGATGCCTTTAGTATCAAGCATTATGAGCTGGAGGGCTATGAAGCGGACGATATTATCGGGACCCTGACAAAAGAAGCGGATGAACAAAAGATTCCCACGGTGATTGTGTCAGGTGATAAAGATATGCTTCAGCTCGTGTCTGAATATGTCCATGTTGCCTTAACGAGAAAAGGAATCAGTGAAATAGAATGGTATACGCCTGATTCGATTCAAGAGAAGTATGGCTTAACCCCAAATCAAATTATTGATCTAAAGGGACTGATGGGGGATACCTCTGATAACATCCCGGGAATTCCAGGCGTGGGAGAAAAGACCGCCCTTAAATTACTACATGAGTTTGGGTCCGTTGAAAGCGTTCTTGAGCAAGCGGATCAAGTGTCTGGGAAGAAGTTAAAGGAAAAAATTCAAGAGCATAAACAGGACGCCCTGAAGAGTAAGGAATTAGCGACGATTTTGCGAACTGCTCCCATAGAGATTGATTTTGGGACTGTTCGATTCGAAGGATATGATGTTAAAAGGGTATTGGAAGCCTTTAAGAAGTTTGAATTTAGATCATTAATTGATCGCATGGATCTCAGGCAGGAAATAAAAACGGTTGCAGAGGAGTTTGAATTTCGGGTTGTCACAGATGGGAATAAAGACGAGTTTGAACCCCTTCTCAGTTTAGGGGCTTGTTTATTCGTTGAACTAGAAGCGGGTAATTACCATCGCTCTCCGATTCTCGGTTTCGGTGTAGAAAATAAAGGGATAAGTTTTTTTATTCCTTATTCCGTTGCAAAAGATTGGAAGCCATTTATTCAATGGTTAACGGAAGATAATCAAAAAATTATTCATGATGCTAAAAAATCATTGGTAGCTTTAAAATGGAATGCCATCGGACTTGAGGGAATTGCCTTTGATATCATGCTCGCATCCTATCTATTTAATCCTTCGGAAACCGATTTTAGTATTGCCGAGGTAGCTAAAAGAGCTTGTGGTTTCCATCTTGCTACGGATAATGAGATTTACGGAAAAAAAAGCAGCAAGGTAGAGTCAGACATACATGAGCATGTGGCACGAAAAGCATACGCAGTAAGAAAATCCTTTGAAGCCCTTAAATACAAGCTGGAAGAGCATGAAATGTCGTCTCTCTTTTATGACTTGGAAATGCCGTTGGCAGGTGTTTTGGCAGAAATGGAGGCTACAGGTATCCATGTGGATATTAATCAGCTAAAAATGATGGGGAAAGCTCTCGATGAGCAGCTTCAGGGATTAACAAAAGTTATTCATGGTTTAGCCGGAGTGGAGTTTAATATTAATTCTCCAAAACAATTAGGAGAGATTCTATTTGATCAACTTAAGCTCCCGGTCATAAAGAAGACAAAAACAGGTTATTCTACGAGTGCTGATGTATTGGAAAAGCTGCAAGGTATGCATGAGATTATTCCGGAAATTCTTCATTTTCGTCAATTAGGAAAGCTCTATTCTACTTATATAGAAGGACTGATAAAAGAAGTCCATCTGCAGACGGGAAAGATTCATACGTCTTATAACCAAGTTACTGCAGCAACAGGTAGATTAAGCAGTATAGAACCTAATTTGCAGAACATACCTATTCGACTCGAAGAAGGTCGAAAAATACGGCAAGCTTTTACCCCTTCTGAGAAGGATTGGATTCTTCTTGCAGCGGATTATTCGCAAATTGAACTCAGAGTATTGGCCCACATTGCCAATGATGAAAACTTAAAGGATGCTTTTTTAGAAGGAGCAGACATTCACACCAAGACCGCTATGGATGTATTTGGCGTATCGGCTGATGAAGTTACATCGGATATGCGAAGGCAAGCCAAAGCGGTCAATTTTGGAATCGTATATGGGATTAGCGATTATGGGTTATCTCAAAACCTTAATATCACTCGTAAAGAAGCCGCTGTTTTCATAGAAAAGTACTTTGCGGTATTTCAGGGTGTAAAGAAATACATGGAAGATATTGTTCAGCAAGCAAGACGGGATGGTTATGTAACGACATTATTGAACCGAAGAAGATATTTACCTGAAATCAATCACAGCAACTTCAACATTCGCAGTTTTGCTGAACGGACAGCCATGAACACTCCTATTCAAGGAACGGCTGCCGATATTATCAAATTAGCCATGGTCAATATGAGCAAGGCATTAAAGGAAAGAAATTTAAAAAGTCGGATGCTATTGCAAGTACACGATGAGTTGGTATTTGAGGTTCCAGCAGAAGAACTAGATGAAGTGCGGGAACTCGTAGAAGATGTCATGGAACATGCTATGAAATTACGGGTACCGCTTAAAGTGGAAGCAAGCTGGGGAAATACATGGTATGATGCCAAGTAGGCCTTATCGGGTATAACAATTGCTGGTGAAGGAAGTTGATTCGACTTTAGGGCACCAACATTTAGAGGAAGGAAAGAGGACTTGACTTAGGGCAACCAGCATTCAGAGGTAGGAGGTCTTTTCTATGCCTGAATTACCTGAAGTTGAGACTGTACGAAGAACGCTTCAGAGACTCATTATCGGCAAAACGATTCGTACAGTCTCTATTTTTTTGCCGCGAATCATACGGCGTCCTGCTGAATGGATGGAATTCACTCTTTTTCTGGAGGGACAAACTATTCAGGACGTAGGAAGACGGGGAAAATTTTTGAAAATCATCATGGATGAGGTGGTACTTGTTTCCCATCTGCGCATGGAGGGAAGATATGGGGTATACCGTCGTGATGATCCCATCGAGAAACATACCCACGTTATTTTTCATTTTACGGATGAAACAGAGCTTCGTTATCGTGATGTAAGACAATTTGGAACAATGGAGGTTTGGCAAAAAGGGGAAGAGGAGATGCATCCTCCCTTAAGCAAATTAGGACCCGAGCCGTTGGATCCGAGTTTTTCCCTGAAATATTTTAAAGTGCTGCTAGAAGGGAAACAAACGAAGATTAAGCCATTACTCCTTAATCAGGAATTCATAGTGGGGCTCGGGAATATTTATGTAGATGAGGCCCTTTATCAAGCAAAAATTCATCCAGAAACAAAAGCCCATCGTATTTCACCAAAGAAAGTCTCCCTTCTTCATCAAGCTATTCGAGATACCTTGGAGGAAGCCGTACAACAAGGTGGAAGCTCTATTAAATCCTATGTGAATGGACAAGGAGAAATGGGAATGTTTCAACAGCAATTGAAAGCTTATGGAAGAAAAGGGGAGCCATGTTTTCGCTGTGGAAATCCTCTGACTAAGACGGTTGTGGGGGGAAGGGGAACGCATTTTTGTCCCCGTTGTCAAAAACCTCCAAAGCAATAGAAGAGGAACAGCCTAGTTGGGTAATCCATATCATGAGTAATAAAGCTCATGATTTGGAGGAACCCAAATGGTTGATCTACTGTCTCTATTTGCTTTAGCTTTTGCGGTTAGTTTAGATGGATTTGGTGTTGGTGTTAGTTATGGCTTAAGAAAAATAAGAATCCCTATTAATTCAATTCTTATTATTACGAGCTGTTCAGCTTTAATGGTCATCGCAGCCATGGAAATGGGAGAATGGCTTTCGCGTTTTTTTTCCATGCATATAGCGGATCAATTTGGGGCATGGATCTTGATTGGAGTCGGATGCTGGGCTATTTTTAATTTGTATCAGAATAAAGAAACTTACAGGAATAATGTAGAGAATGTTCCCATAAAGCAAGAATCTAAGCAGGTTTTTAAGTTAGAAATCAAAATGCTTGGTTTAGTCATTCATATTCTTAAAACTCCAACTGTAGCAGATATGGATAACTCTGGAACGATTACAGGGGGAGAAGCGGCATTATTAGGTATTGCGCTATCTTTAGACGCTTTTGGAGCGGGGGTTGGAGCTGCATTAATGGGATATTCACCTTGGATGACTGGACTTTTTGTCTCCATTTTAAGCACAGTATTTATTGGTTTAGGCCTTCGATTAGGCTTCGTTTACTCTGAAATAGGTTGGATGAAGAACCTGGCATATATTCCCGGCATTATTTTAATCCTTTTTGGAATTTTAAAGATCTGGTAATGAATAAAGAGAGGAAGGGAACGGATGGTTGTTGGGTTAACTGGCGGGATTGCTTGCGGAAAAAGCACCGTAGCGAATATGTTTATGGAATTAGGTTGTGTGGTCATTGATGCAGATAAAGTAGCTCGAGAGGTTGTAGAGCCTGGTGAGAAAGGACTTGAAGGTGTCATTCAGCGGTTTGGAAAGAGCATCCTTGATGAGCATGGCAGACTGGACCGAAAAGCACTGGGGCAAATTGTATTTAGTGATGAACAGGCCCGAACTGATTTAAATGCGATCCTGCACCCGTTAATCCGTCAAAGAATGGCAGAGAAGAAAGAGGAAGCATGGATAGGAAATCCCCCGTTCATACTGATGGACATCCCTTTGCTATTTGAGTCCAAACAAGAATATACTGTAGATTCTGTAATCGTTGTTTATGTTTCTCCTTATTTGCAATTAATGAGACTAATGGAACGGGATCAACTAACCATCCAAGAAGCACAACAACGGATTGAGTCCCAGATGCCTATCGAAGAAAAAAAACAAAGAGCGGATTTTCTTATTGACAATAGTGGGACACAAGCAGACACTTTGATTCAAGTCCAAATTTTATTTAACAAATTAAGCAAGGAATAGCAGAAATGATGGAACTTAGTTTGAATCGCAAATTTACACTCTTATGCTTGCTTTTTGCCTTATTTTATTTACTTAATAGTCAACCTTTCTGGAAGACGATCTATCCTGTGTATTATCAAGATGAGGTCAACCAGGCTTCGGAGAAGTATAGTGTAGATCCCTATCTGATGTATGCGATCATTCAAGTCGAAAGCAAATTTACAGATAGGAGTGTATCCAATAAGGGTGCGAGAGGCATTATGCAAATCATGCCAGACACGGCTCTGTGGGTGGTTGAACAAGCGAAATTCCCCAATCATATGTTAACCAGGTTAGAAGAACCTTTATATAACATACATATTGGCGCCTGGTATATTTCTTTTTTGGAAAGAAAATTTCATCATAATCATTATGCTGTGATTGCTGCTTACAATGCAGGACCAGGCAATGTGGAAAAATGGCTAAAAGAAAACAGATGGGATGGAACTTCCCAAGATTTGGCATCCATCCCGTATGGGGAGACCAGACATTACATTCAGAGAGTTTTATATTTTTATGGGAAGTATAAAGAGATATATAAAACAAGCTAAAAAGGTTGACTCATAAGGATCTGCCCCATTCCTTTCAACACGATAAATAGTGACATTTTCAAACGGTCATACTATTAAGTATAGATGTTGGGTCTGACCTTAACATTTGAGTCAACCTCTTTACGATAACAGAAAATATGTTATTCACTAGGTTAATTCAGTGTTGCTGGGCGTTTGCTGAATATTTTGAATTATTTTATTTTATAAGAACCGATTGAAAAATGTGACATACTTATTATAATGAATAAGAGATATAGTATGTGACAAATGTGGAAGGGGAACTGATTTATGATAACGAAAATTGGGATTAACGGATTTGGACGTATTGGGAGAATGGTATTTCGCAAAGCCATTCACGATCCTAATATTGAAGTTGTGGCTATTAATGCTAGTTACCCCATTGAAACCTTAGCACACCTTATTAAGTATGATACAATTCATGGTACCCTTGCTGATCAAATTGAAGTAAGAGATAATGAAATTATAATAAACGGAAAAGTAACGAAATTGTTAAGCGATAGAGATCCAAGCAAGCTTCCTTGGGGAGAATTAGGTGTGGAGATCGTCGTTGAAGCAACTGGCAAGTTTAAGGACCAAGAAGGTGCAGGGAAGCATATCGCTGCTGGTGCCAAGAAGGTCGTGATAACAGCACCAGGCAAGGATGAAGATGTTACAATTGTTATGGGAGTTAATGATGAGACTTTTGATTATGATAAGCACCGTATCATATCTAATGCCTCATGTACGACAAATTGTTTAGCACCTGTAGCAAAGGTATTGGATGAAGCCTTTGGCATCGAATATGGAATGATGACTACTGTACATTCGTATACGAATGACCAAAAGAACTTGGATAATCCGCACAAGGATTTAAGAAGAGCGCGTGCTTGTGCCCAAGCTATTATTCCAACTTCCACAGGAGCTGCTAAAGCGGTTGGAAAGGTTCTTCCGCACCTTCTAGGAAAGTTGAATGGTCTATCTCTTCGTGTTCCAACTCCAAACGTTTCCATTGTTGATCTTGTGGTGAATGTGAAGAAATCGGTTACACTTGAAGAAGTCAATCATGTATTAAAACAGGCTGCTGATGGATCCATGAATGCTTATATTGAATTTACGGATGCGCCTTTAGTATCCCCTGATTTTAATGGAAATGAACATTCTGCCATTGTTGATGGTCTATCCACGATGGTGATGGGCGATAAGCAAATTAAAGTGCTGATCTGGTATGATAATGAGTGGGGTTATTCCTGCCGTGTACTCGACTTAGTAAAGCATGTTTCAGAAGCTGCTCAATTGAAAAAAAAGCAAGAAGTAACCGTATAAATAACAAAACCCCTGAGTGATAATAGCTCAGGGGTTTTTTACATGGCATGAAATCAACCTTTGTGGAAACGATAAGAGAAAGGGAAAGGGGGAAGAATACATTGCGGGATGAGAATTTTTCAATGGAAACTCTCGGAAGACATGTGATAGCTGAACTCTGGGGATGCAAACCTCATCTGCTGGATAATCTAGAGATGACGGAAAAGATCATGGTCGATGCAGCTATTGTAGCAGGTGCTGACATTCGAGAAGTGACTTTTCATAAATTCAACCCACAAGGAATCAGTGGTGTCGTTGTTATTTCCGAGTCCCATTTGACGGTACACACTTTCCCGGAACACGGGTATGCCAGTGTAGATGTGTATACTTGTGGTGATATCATTGACCCTAATGTTGCTGCTCGAGCCATTGCTGAATACTTTGAAGCCGAAACAATTGACAGTATGGAAATCCCACGCGGTCAAGGGCCTCTTAAGATTTTGCAACCTAAACTTGAGGTATTGACTGAGACTTAATTTAGGTCGTCTTGTTTTCCGTGATCATGGAAAACAAGACGATTTTGTTTTTTTTTTTTTTTGATGTCGAAAAAACAAATTCAATGTCGAAAAAATTTACGAAAACTTAACATTAGCTTAAAGAAAAATACATATGCAACCTTTAGAATTAATTGGGTAAACATAATATAATTAACTGATAAGTCCCCGAATGTGAATGTGGTTATGAATTTAAAGGCCCTAATGGGCACAATAATCGCTGGTGAAGGAAGTTTATTCGAAGTAGTACACCAGCACTTGGATGAAGGAGGAAATGATGTGTCAAACTTGGCAGGGGGCGATAATGGTGCGACTAAAGAGAGAGGGTTTACTAAGCTTTGTAACTCTGAGGGTTCGTATCATGCATCCAATTCAGAAGCTTCTCACCGTGCACGCAACATGAAGAAAAGACCACCTATTAGTGAGAAAATTATGCCAAACCTATTATTGCTATGTGCTCTTGTTTCGGTATTCACTACCATAGGTATTATCTTTACCTTACTATTCGAAACGCTAAATTTTTTCAAGCAGGTCAGCATTATTGAGTTTTTGACTGGATTCAAATGGGCTCCTTTATTTAAGCCTCAGCACTTTGGGATTCTTCCTTTAGTTAGCGGGACTTTGTTGATCACACTCATAGCAAGTATTGTAGCTGTCCCAATAGGTCTAGCTAGCGCGATTTTCCTTAGTGAATATGCGCCAGACAAATTGCGACGAATTATAAAACCTATATTAGAAATTCTTGCAGGGATTCCTACGATTGTTTATGGTTTCTTTGCTTTAACATTAGTTACACCGTTTATTCGTTTGTTTTTACCAGAAACAGATTTTTTTAACGCCTTGAGTGCAGGGATCGTAGTAGGAATTATGATTATACCTATGGTGGCCTCATTAAGTGAAGATGCCATGACAGCCGTCCCCCGTTCTTTGCGTGAAGGAGCATTAGCTCTAGGAGCAACAAAATTAGAAACCTCCATTAAGGTTGTTGTTCCTGCTGCGTTATCGGGTATCGTGGCATCAGTTGTTCTTTCATTGTCCCGGGCTATTGGAGAAACCATGATTGTAACGCTCGCCGCAGGTGCTACACCTAAAATGGCGTATAACCCATTGGAAAGTATCCAAACGATGACAGCCTATATCGTGCAAATTAGCTCTGGAGATGCTCCCTTTGGAACGGTTGAATATTTATCACTTTATGCTGTTGGAGCTACCTTATTTATCATGACCCTTATCATGAATATGCTAGCTCAGTATATTGCTCGTAAATACAGGGAGGAATATTAATGAAAGAGCAAGTGGTTGATGAAAAAGGAATAGCAGCCAGAAAAAGAAAAGACAAGATATTCCGAGTATTGTTCTTTATGGCAACGATGTTCGGCGTTGCAGTACTTGCAGTTCTGGTGATGGATATTATTCGAAACGGTGCAAAAGCAATTGATTTTAACTTTATCAATCATTTTCCTTCGCGGTTCCCTGAAAAAGCGGGAATAAAGTCGGCGTTATTTGGAACGATATGGGTCATTGGTTTAACGGCCCCTATTGCCTTTGTTTTAGGTGTGGGCACTGCTCTATACCTTGAAGAATATGCGAAGAAAAACTGGCTTACACGCTTAATTCAAATGAATATTTCAAACTTAGCCGGTGTACCTTCAATCGTTTATGGCCTCCTAGGATTAACCATCTTCGTTCGATTGTTTGCCTTGGAAAGAAGTGTTATAGCAGGAGCGCTAACGATGGCTCTATTAATCTTGCCAGTCATTATCGTTGCTGCCCAGGAAGCGCTAAGAAGTGTTCCAGATACATTTCGACATGCATCCTTCGCATTGGGAGCAACGAAATGGCAGACGATTTTAAAAGTAATCTTGCCGTCAGCGCTGCCAGGAATTATAACTGGAAATATTTTAGCTTTGTCCCGTGCGATCGGAGAAACAGCACCTCTAGTTGTTGTGGGAGCAGCTGCGTTTATTGCCTTTACTCCAGAAAATGCATTCGATCAATTTACCGTACTTCCTATACAAATCTATAACTGGGTATCCAGACCGCAAGAAGAGTTTCACACGCTTGCAGCAGGAGCCATACTAGTCCTTTTAGCTGTTCTTCTTACCATGAATGCCATTGCAGTACTTATTCGAAACAAGTTTCAGAAAAAGTTGCATTAAAGCTAGCCCTATTAGGGGACTTCAATTGCTGGTGAAGGTGGGCTGACTCCACATAGTACATCAGCGAATAGATGAAGGAGGATCAGATGGTTACTACCAATCAATTGGCTTTTCATATCGAAGGCTTGAATCTATGGTATGGGGAAGATCAGGCTTTAAAAAATATTAACATGAACATTAAGAAAAACGAGGTTACGGCTATTATTGGTCCGTCAGGTTGCGGGAAGTCAACCCTGTTAAAAACCTTGAATCGGATGGTTGAACTTGTACCTACTGTAAAAGTAGAGGGAATGGTTAATTATCATGGTGTAAATATTTATGATCGCGATATTAGTCTCGAGCAGCTTCGAACAACGGTAGGAATGGTGTTCCAAAAACCCAATCCTTTTCCAAAATCCATTTATGAAAATGTAATCTTTGGCCAGCGAATCCATGGAAATAATAAACGATCCGAATTAGAGATTATTGTGGAAAAAAGTTTAAGAAGCGTTGCTTTGTGGGATGAAGTTAAGGATAGACTTAATGAACCGGCAACCGGCTTATCTGGAGGACAACAGCAAAGATTATGCATTGCTCGTTGTATCGCAGTTGAGCCAGATGTCATCTTAATGGATGAGCCAACATCAGCTCTAGACCCGATATCGACCATGAAGATCGAAGAGCTCTTGCATGATTTGAAGCAGCGATTCAGTATCGTGATCGTTACTCACAATATGCAGCAGGCCGCCCGCTCGTCTGATAAAACGGCTTTTATGCTAAGCGGAGAACTGGTCGAATTTGAACAAACGGAAAAACTGTTTACCAATCCAGTTGATAAACGTACAGAAGACTATGTTATGGGACGGTTTGGGTAAACTAGATTGGCAGAAAGAGTAAATCTCTTACTGCCTTTTTTCATGTAATAAATCGCCTTCATTTATAATTAACCTTATATTAAATAAGACTTAATATTACTATGCTACGATATCAGAAAAATCGATAGGTTGATTTAGGGAGATGAAATATTAAATGAAACACTGGAATAAATGGGAAGCAAGAATAGTGAATGAAACATGGATAACTAGGATCAGTTCTAAAGTTGGACTACGCTGGAGAATCATTGTCCCATTCTCCCTTCTTATTATTGTCTCCACTATCATGGGGTGGTTCACTTATCAAGAATCTTACAAGAATACGACTTTATTAATTGAGAACCGTTTGAATATGGAAGCTGAAAAAATGACGGAAAAGATTTCTCTGTTATTTTTTGCTTTGGATGAGAAACAGTTTTCTAAGCGGTTCAAATATGAATTAAAGCAGCAGAAAGCCGATTTAGCGAATCAAGGTCTGAATATTAATCAATACGCAATTAAGCAGGGAAAGGGTCAAATTAAATACGAAGGAGTAACCAGTCAACTTATTCCTTTAGATAGAGAAACAATAGATACCATTTTCAAAAAAGAAACTGGGGTAGTACACAGTGAAATTGATGGGAAAGCGTATACTGTTGCCTTTGTAAAGTCACCCGAGTTGCAGGAAATTTTCACGATTGTCGTTGCTGATCAAGACTATATGGGACCGATCGAAAAAATCAAAAAGGTAGTATTGTATTCCATCATAGGCAGTATTTCATTTGCCACTTTGCTTGGATTGATTACTGTAAAAATGATTTTAGTTCCTATCCAACAACTTTTGAAATTAATGCATGAAGTAAAAGGCGGAAACCTTACTCAGCGAATCCTGTTACCTTATGCGAGTCCTGAAATTCAAGGATTGTGTATTCATTTTAATCTCATGCTTGAAGAAATGACCAGTATGCTTAATCAAGTCAAAGATTCGGTTACCCAGCTGGGAGACACGAGCGAAGAACTTCAGCAATCAGCAGATGCCTCATCGGAAGCTTCATATCATTTAGGACAAGCCATTCGGATGGTAAGCAGTGGGGCTGAGGAAACCGCTTCTTCTACCGAATTGAGCAATGTTGCCTTTCAAGCTATGAAAGAAGTCGTCATTGATCTATTGGATAGAGTGGAGGGATCAACGAAGTCCAGTGAGCAAATGGTACAAACAGCAGAATCTGGTCAGAAAAATATTAATGATGTCATAACAAATAATCTTACACTTAGGAAAGAGATGGACCTTGTAAGCCAGAGTATGCACTTATTGAAAAACCAATCCATGGATATAGAAAAAATACTATCGATAATTGGTCAAATAGCAGAACAAACCAAACTATTAGCATTGAATGCAGCGATTGAAGCAGCAAGAGCAGGTGAGTTAGGGAGAGGGTTTGCGGTTGTCGCTAATGAAGTTCGTAAGCTGGCTGATGAATCGGCAAAAGCTACTAAAGAGATTACTTCCATCATTTCTAATATTCAGCTGGTCACAAAAGAAGCAAATGTAAAAACAAGCATGGTTTCACAACGTGTAGAGGAAGGTAGTAATCTGGCAGAAGAAGCAGAAAGAGCTTTTATTCAGATGATTTCAGGTATGCATCAAACAAACAAGCAAATTAACTCTATGTATAAGGAAATTGATAAAATATCGATTGGTGTAAGGGAAGCTGAAGATAAACTGGGTCTTTTTACAGGGATTGCCCAAGAAACGGCAGCGAGTACAGATCAAATGGATATCTCAGCAAAGCAACAGCAAGAACTTGCTTTGAAATCAGGGGAATTATCGAAGAAAATATTATTCTTACAAGAACAATTAGATAATATGACGAAAAAATTCTTAACGTGACAGGATACCTTAATAGATTAACACTAACTTTACACTTCCATTATAATTCCTCAATATACGGCGTGTATTATAGTCTCTGTAAGGAACATAATAATACAAACAATAAAAACATGGAGGGCTAACATCGTGAAAGTACTAAAGAAATCTGGAATTCTAATGTCTACTCTATTACTCGCTATGTCCTTAGTGACAGGATGTGGGGGAAATGCAGCTGAACAACCGAAAACGGAAGATAAACCAGCTGCTGAACAACCTGGTGCTGAAGGTAAAAAACTTTCTGGTACAGTACTTATAGACGGATCTTCTACCGTATTTCCCATTACCGAAGCTGTAGCTGAAGAGTTCCAGGCAGCTAATCCTGATGTACGGGTAACGGTTGGTGTATCCGGTACAAGCGGTGGATTCAAAAAGTTTATTCCAGGTGAAACCGATATTAATGATGCTTCCCGTAAAATTAAAGATAAAGAAGTAACGTCCATCAAGGAAAAAGGATTTGAAGCGATTGAACTTCCAGTTGCATATGATGGTATCACAGTTGTAGTCAACAAAGAAAACACATTTGTTGATTACTTAACGGTTGAAGAGTTGAACAAACTCTGGGCTCCAGAGAGTAAAGTGAAAACTTGGTCAGAAGTACGTGAAGGATGGCCGGCAGAAGAAATTAAGCTTTATGGACCAGGAACTGACTCCGGTACATTCGGATACTTCACGGAAGCCATCAATGGGGAAGAGGGAGCAAGCCGTTCAGATTACACCGCTTCCGAAGATGACAATGTATTAGTTCAAGGTGTTGCTGGAGATAAAAATGCACTTGGATACTTCGGATTTGCTTACTTTGAAGAAAATCAAGATAAAATGAAAGCTGTTCCTATTAAAGAAAATAAAGATGCACAAGCTATTGTACCTTCTATGGAAACCATCAACAACGGAAGCTACAAGCCGCTTTCTCGTTATCTTTATATCTATGCAAGCAGCAAAGCTTTAGCTGATAAACCGGAAGTGAAGGCTTTTACACAGTACTATCTTGAGAATGCAGCTGAAATGTCTAAAGCTGTAGGTTATGTTCCACTACCAGCAGATCAATACGAAGCAGCTAAAAAATTAGTTCAATAGTAAATAAAAAAGGAAACCTGGAAATCGGGTTTCCTTTTTGTTCTTCATTAGGATGTAGCAGATGAGACGGTGCGTTTCTTTTTTTGTTACTGTATGGGATAATAGTAATAAAATATTTAGATCGAATTTGGGTATGAAAGATGGGAGGAAGAAGAGATGCGTTGCCCTCTATGTCAATATAATGGGACAAGAGTGTTGGATTCACGACCTGTCAATGACGCCAAATCCATACGGCGAAGAAGAGAGTGTGAAGATTGCGGTCATCGCTTTACCACCTTTGAGACAGTGGAAGAAACCCCTCTGTTAATCATAAAAAAAGACGGTGCCAGAGAAGAGTATAGCCGGGAAAAAATACTTCGGGGGATTGTCCGGGCTTGTGAAAAGCGGCCGGTTCCCTTAGAAACCCTGGAGAAGATTGTCGATAAGATCGGACAAGAATTACGTGGTTCTGGGCGAGTGGAAATCAATAGTCAGGATATTGGTGAACTGGTCATGAAGGCCCTCTATGAAGTAGATGAAGTTTCCTATGTCCGATTTGCTTCGGTTTATCGTCAATTTAAAGATATTAACGTCTTCATTCAAGAGCTAGAGGAATTATTGGGCAATAGCAAAAAGAACGCCACTCCTTGAAATATTTGAGGGTGGGTTTATCTATATTCTGGGTGATATAATGAAACGATCATCATGTAAGGGAGTTTAGGAGAATGGGGTTTGCTTGGAAAGAAGTTGTTCCTAGTGATCAATACTGCCTGCGAGTAAAGGGGAGTATGGGTCCATTGGAACTTGTTTATATTACCCAACTCTATCAACCGTTGATAGGACCGCTTTCAGTATGCCTTTACGTGACCTTGTATCACGAATTAATCCTGGATTGGAAACAGTCGGTTTATGGAACCCACCGTGGCTTAATGAGTATGATGGGAACTTCTCTGGATCAGATCATGAAGGCCAGAGAAAATTTAGAGGCTGTTGGCCTGTTGAGAACGGTAAAAGTGGAAAGTGAGACAGGAGCCTATCACTATGAATATTGGATCCAGCCTCCGATATCGCCTACTCATTTTTTTGCCGATGACTTGATGAGTATTATTTTATTGAATCGTGTGGGAAAGCTGAAATACAAGTCCCTTCGAGAAAAGTTGGTCGGTAAAGAACCGGAGGATCATTCAAAGGGAATTCGCAAAGAAATGACAAAAAGCTTTGATGAAGTTTTCAGCAGTATTTCCCCTTCAGAACTGATGGTAGCGGCCGGTTCAGAAACGGAGCATTTCATATCTGAAATGGATTCGTTGTATCCTGTTGCTACGATTAACGGCCTGGAGCGACAGGAGAACCCCATTCAACTAACTGAAAATGATCCGGACTTTGCCTTTTTGGAGGCATCCCTTCCAAAGTCTTGGAATGGGAAGAGAAAATTATCGCCAGAATTAAAGGAAGTTCTCAAAAAGTTGTCCTTCTTTTATTTACTGGATGATTTTCAACTCTCTTATTTTTTAAACGATCCCTACATTTTAAATGAAGACAATGAAATTAACATAGAAAAGTTGCGACTCTTAGTAAAAAAATGGTATGAACAGGAACATAAAGGAGTTCCTGTCATTACCAGACAACCCTCTTTTACAGATGTAGCGAGTAAAAACTCAAATGATCCGCCCAAAGCGACCATGACAATGGAAGATCAGCATAGAAATGCATTGTCGGTGTTATCACCCATTACGTTATTGGAACAGTACCAGGGCGGGAGCAAAGTGTCTCCTGCCGATATGAAGATTGTAGAAGAATTAGCCCAGACTTACCTTTTACCAACTGGGGTTATCAACGTACTCCTTGATTATGTCATGTTGACCAATAATAAACAGCTACCTCGTTCCTTAATTTTTAAAATTGCTACCCATTGGAAGAGATTAAACATCAAAACGGTGGAGGAAGCGTTAGAGCAAGCCAAGCAGCTTCATCAGGAAATCAAGCAAAAAGGGAATGCAGCTGATAAATCCAATGAAAGAAAAAGCTCCTTCCCGAAAAAAAGCGCACCATCAGGGAAAAAGGATATCCTGCCGGAGTGGGTTATCAGACAAAACAATGCTTCAACCTCTTCTTCCGGTTCACCTGGGGAATTAGATGACGAGCAAAAAAGGCAGGCAGAGGAATTGCTGCGAGCTTTAGGAGAAATAGATTGATAGAAAGGGGGGGATGATATGCAATCGATTAATCAAGCTTTGTCTCAACTGAAATGGAAGCAGCCAGCGCATTTGCCATCCCTCGATGAAATCAAGCAGAACATCATAGAGCATCCGTTAGTAAAAGAGCTTCAGGCGGAATTTCCAAAAGTGACACTAGAGGCCATTGAGGGATCTTTATTAAAATGCGATCAAGCTATAGAGGAGCAAAATCATTGCAATCAATGTAATGGATTAGAAGGGTGCCCTAATCTCATTAAAGGCCATCAAGCGAAATTAACTTGGTCCATTTCTTATATTGAAACGATTTATTCTCCGTGTTCTAGATGGATTCATTACCAAGAACAAAAACGGAGGGAAAATTTGATCAGATCACACTATATTCCAAGAGATGTATTAGCTGCGACTTTTCAAAATTTTGTTCAGGATGCTCCACGCTTTGGAGCTTTTCGTGGGCTTATGGAGTTTTGTCTAAAGGTTGAACCTGGCAGCCGTGAACAAAAAATGAAAGGTGTTTATTTATATGGTCCATTGGGTGTAGGGAAAAGCTATTTAATGGCAGCAACGGCCAGGAAGTTAGCAGATCGTGGGATATCCTCCCTTATGGTTTATACTCCGGACTTTTTTCGGGAGATTAAAGACTCTTTACAAGACCATTCTTTACAGGAAAAGGTAGATACTTTAAAAAAGGTGCCTGTCCTCATATTGGATGATATCGGAGCTGAAACCTTATCCCCTTGGGCAAGAGACGAAATCTTGGGAGCCATCTTACAGTATAGAATAGCTGAAAATCTGCCAACCTTGTATACCTCAAACTATAGCTATGAATTACTTGAAGAGCATTTGTCTCACTCTGCTAAGGGAGGAATTGAGCAAATGAAGGCGAAAAGGATTATGGAAAGGATTATTCATTATACCGCTTGCTTTTTTGTTGATGGGGAGAACCTAAGGATGAATAAGTAAAGGGCCCTGAAGGGCACATCCTCCCTCCTCATGACATTAGGGTAACTGACATCAAGATACCTCAATGTCAAGAGGGGGGAGACGCTGGTGAAGGGAAGTGTATTCGATACAGGACACCAGCATTTAGGTGAAGGAGGAAACTCATGTCTATTCAAGAAATTTTGGACCGTGCTCTTCAAGGAGAACGCCTAACACTCGAAGATGGAATTCGGCTATATGAAAGCAATGAAATAGAAGTGATCGGCCAGGCAGCCAACGAGATCATGAAAAAATGGCATCCAGAACCGATTACCACGTTTGTCATTGGGAGAAACGTCAATTATACCAACATATGTGATACGTATTGCCGTTTCTGCGCTTTTTATCGTCCTCCAGGACATGAAGAAGGTTATGTGCTATCCGATGAGCAGATCTTGCAAAAGATCCAAGAGACGGTGGATGTCAATGGAACCGAGATTTTGATGCAAGGTGGGACTCATCCGGGTCTTAAGCTTGATTACTATACTCAACTATTACAAAAAATAAAGCAGCATTTTCCACAAATTCATATGCATTCCTTATCTGTTGCGGAAGTTGTCCGCATTGCCGAGGTGTCTGAACTTCCAGTAGAAACGGTTTTAAAGGAGCTTCATGCTGCAGGACTGGATTCCTTGCCAGGAGCCGGGGGGGAGATCTTGGATGATCGGACCAGAATGAAGATTAGCCGCAAAAAGGGATCTTGGAAGGAATGGATCGAGGTTATGAAAACCGCCAATCGGGTGGGGTTATCGACCACGGCGACCATGGTGATTGGGTTTGGGGAAAGCTATGAGGAGCGCATTCTGTCCTTGCTCCGAATTCGGGAGGCTCAGGACGAAATGAAAGAAGGATTCAAAGCGTTTATCATTTGGACGTTTCAACCGGATAATACCAATCTAAAGGCTGAAAAGGTAACCGATGAGGAATACCTCAAGACAGTTGCTATTAGCCGTTTGATGCTTGATAATATTGCTAACCTCCAAGCCTCATGGGTGACCATGGGTGCTAAAGTCGGAAAGCAGTCTTTAAGCTATGGCTGTAATGATTTCGGTTCAACCATGATGGAGGAAAATGTGGTATCTGCCGCGGCATGTACACATAAGGTGAATACCAATCAAATTCTTCAGCTTATCCGTGAAGCGGGAAAAATTCCTGCCCAACGAAATACCAAATATGAGATCCTGCGCGTGTATCATGAAGGAGAGTCTGCTGAATCTGATTTTGTGATGAAAAATTAATAAGGGTAGCATTGAGTAAACAAAAAAAATGCCTTCCAACAACCACTTTGGAAGGCAAGCTCTCAACCTAGTACGGTATGTACTTGGCATTATGATTATATACCAATGATTGGAGTACTGTCATTATACACTTATCAGATTGTGGATAAAGTGGTATTATGTGGATAACTCCTTTGATTCAGTTTTTATGTGAAATGAGAGTTATTCTTGGCGTTCCTTATCTGGAGCGTCTTTTTGTTGTGCTTTTCCCAAAACTCTCCAATTAATACACAATAATCGAATAGGGTACTTTAGTAAGATAAAAAATATATAACAGATATTGACTTCGTGATTCTGTTATATTACAATGAATACATAAACCACTTACTTAAAGGAGAGAACCTGAAATGACAAAGACACTTGATTTCTATCGTAATATCCCTCTAAAAGAGTGCCGTGAGTGTGGAGAGCACTTCGAAGAGCAAGCAGAATCATACATCTATGAATGCACAAAATGCTTTGGTAAAAATCACGAATAATAAAGAGAAGGTGAAAAATTGAATATAAATGGTGTAGTTAGATAGGCCTTGTTTACTTCAGAGATGGAGTAAGTAAGGTTTTTTATTGTTTTCTTTTAGACTAGTATAGTGATGAAATACGCATTAGGCTACGCTAATAGCTTTCTTAGAGAGAATAAATTAAAAATGCTATCAATTACTTGTTTTCCGTATTCTAATGTATAACCGATTTAAGCATTCATATACTAATAATCAAGAATCAGTGAGCGAAACCTAGGTAAAAGGAGGTGTTTCATGAAACTTTTGCAAGTTAAGCTGCCCAAAGAGGATGAAAGGTATCTCCACCTATTTCTAGATATATTACATATTCAATATAAATCACTAGCCACATACGGAATTGGCTATAACATAACATATCAGAACGAATCGGATTGGATACAAATTGGTTGCCAATTTTGGGTCTCATCCGAATATAACATAGAGATAATGGAGGCTATTATTGGTTTAACCAGTCAATCCATTGCCGAATATGTAGTGGAATACAAGGAAAAAGAAATATTGGACGATATTCTTATGTATGAATATGGATTCCATGAAATAGAGACCCGTTCTAATATTCTTGCCTATATTTATTTCACCTTAAATATAGATGAATTAGGTGATGATTACTCTCATCTCAGAAAAGAAAAGATGAAGATTAAAATTGCAGAGAAAATAGGAGAGTTTTTCTGGCTTGAAACTCAGCTTTTTCTTGAGGGGTTTATTCGGTTTCGCTTAAAGGAGCAATGGGGAGAATGGAGATATGCCATTGAACATGCGATTGATGAGTATCTCATGGATAAAGAATACAAGGAATATACAAAACTTCTACAGGGATTTGTCAGCAAACAAGATAATCAACTTCAACAACTTCATATCATTCATAAAGATGACCGGAATTTATTTTTATACAATGAGCATTGGGAAAGATTGTATCCGTATTTAACGAACGGCATTTCCTTAGAGATTTCAGGTAAACATATTCGCTATGAGGATTTACTCTTAAGTGTTCTTCTTAGCTTGGCACCCTCTCTGATCATTCTCCATACCAATCAGGAAAGCCACCATATTATCTATACCCTAAAAAAAATCTTTAAAGAAAATATGGATATTTGTCCTTCATGCCCCTATTGCCAAAGGGTGAAAATTCTTCCGGATTCACCCATATGCCGTTAAAAGGTACGATGTCCAAAGAAAGTTTCAGATAAATAGTTGACTTTTATTTGTATTTCGCTATAATAAGTAGTTGTTAAGCTAAATAACGGTAATCAAAGCAGAAGCGTCCGCTTCTCACCTGTATTGACGCCTGTAGGCTGTTGTCAGGTCAAGGATCTCAGCGTATTTTATGATGAGAATAATTGCGGACGCCCATGGTGTCCGCAATTTTTGCTTTGTTTCCGTAGGAAAAGGCTTTTTTTTGAAGTAATCAGGATACAGGATCGGTAGGATAGGCTTTTTAACTAGCTGATCTTTGTTAAAAAAAACATGGAGGTGGCAGGCAATTAGTAAGGAACATTTAATCAATGAGGCGATTCGTGCAAGGGAAGTCCGTGTAGTTGGTGCTGAGGGTGAACAAGTAGGCATTATTCCCACAAGGGAAGCGTTGCAAATGGCTCAGGAAGCTAACCTTGATTTAGTTGCAGTTGCTCCTACAGCGAAGCCACCTGTTTGTCGTATTATGGATTACGGAAAATTCAGATACGAGCAAAGTAAGAAGGAAAAAGAAGCTCGCAAAAACCAAAAGGTGATCAGCATCAAGGAAGTTCGCTTGTCGCCCACAATTGAAGAACATGATTTTCTAACTAAACTGCGCCATGTTCAAAAGTTTTTAGAACAAGGTGATAAAGTAAAGCTATCGATTCGATTCCGTGGACGTGCGATTACTCACTCCGAAATCGGTAGAAACGTTCTTGAAAAGTTGGCCGAACAGGTGAAAGAGCTTTGTATTGTTGAACGTTCTCCTAAGATGGAAGGACGTAGTATGCTTATGATTTTGGCACCAAAGGCCGAAAAATAGTTTTTTACCTACAGCACTATTCTCTGCATGCATGGCTGCAGAATTTTTGAGAGGGAGGAAAAAGACAATGCCTAAAATGAAAACCCATAAGGGAGCCCAAAAGCGTTTTAAAAAGACTGGCTCCGGCAAATTAAGACGCCATCACGCATACACTAGCCACTTATTAGAAAGCAAATCTTCGAAGCGTAAGCGCAAGCTTCGCAAAGGAGCTCTTGTAAGCAAAGGCGACCAAAAGCGTATCGAACAAATGTTAACTTATATTTAATTCGGAACTCAGAACGTTTACTGATTGATTGCATAGATTTAGGAGGGAAAGATTATGCCAAGAGTTAAAGGCGGTACCGTTACTCGCAGACGCCGTAAAAAGGTTTTGAAGTTAGCTAAAGGTTACTTCGGTTCTAAACACCGTTTATTTAAAACAGCAAAAGCTCAAGTGATGAAATCCTTGCTTTATGCTTACCGTGACCGTCGTCAGCGCAAACGTGATTTCCGCAAATTGTGGATCACTCGTATTAATGCTGCTGCACGCATCAACGGTTTGTCTTACAGCAAACTAATGTTTGGTTTAAAAGAAGCAGGTATCGATGTGAATCGTAAGATGCTTGCCGATCTTGCTGTAAATGATAAAGCAGCTTTTGCTGAGCTTGCTAACGTTGCAAAGCAAAAAGTAAATGCATAATGAAAGTTGGAAAAAGGGCGGAAAATTCCGCTCTTTTTTTTTTTGAGGATTTAAATGGGCTTTTCCCTCCCTATTTTCTGTTAAGAAGTAGGTATCATCCCATATATTGTTTTGCATAGACTAAAACGGATAAGGTAGCACCTATCTGATATGGGCTCAGATATGTACGAGGAGGAGTTTCATGAAGGATCAAAACCTTGATTTTTCTCTAGAAGAGATTAATCAACAATTTCGAAATGAGTCCCCTGAACATTTGCTGGAATGGGCAAGTAAAAGGTTTGGAGAAAAGCTTGTATTAGCTTGCAGCTTTGGAGCGGAAGATGTTGTTCTGGTTCATATGCTTTCTAAAGTTACAGCATCCCCGCAAGTCTTCTATTTGGATACAAACAAACACTTTCAGGAGACATATGATACACGAGATCGTCTGGCTGACAGGTATGGGATTGAATTTATTCAGACGCAACCGCTTGTTACTTTAGAAGAACAAGCGGAAAAGCATGGGGATGGCCTCTGGGAGCGGGATCCGAACCTATGTTGCTTCATTCGTAAAGTAGAACCGCTGACACGATCTTTAGAAGGGAAAAAGGCCTGGATAACCGGTATCCGCAGAGATCAGGCCTATACGAGAGCACAGGCCCAACAGGTGGAATGGGATGATAAATTTCAATTAGTAAAATTCAATCCTTTAGCTTATTGGTCTGGAGAGGAGGTTTGGAGTTACATTCGCAATTATGAAGTTCCGTATAACCTTCTCCATGATCAACATTATCCCAGTATTGGCTGTGCCGTTTGCACAAAACCAGTCATGCCTGGTGAGGATCCACGCGCAGGCAGATGGATAGGTTTTGGAAAAACAGAATGTGGTCTTCATAAAGGGGGATTAAGATGATAGCCCCCCATGGCGGTACTCTTGTAAACCGCATAGTAAACAGTAAAGATAGGAATCGAATGGAGAAAGAAGCATCTGGCCTATACCGGGTGACCCTTGATTCATGGACGCTTTCAGATATGCAATGTATTGGGATCGGTGCCTTTTCTCCTTTGACTGGGTTTATGAATGAGGAGGATTATAACGGGGTAGTCGAAAGGATGCGATTAGCAAACGGTTTAATCTGGAGTATTCCCATTACTTTAGCCGTAACTCCTGAACAAGCCAATGGTATTCATCTGGGCGATTCCGTTGCCCTTCAGTTGGAGACAGCTGAGGTTTTTGCTATACTAAAGGTGGAAAGTGTGTTTAAGCCTGATAAATGGAATGAGGCCCAAAAAGTATACCGGACAACATCTTTAGACCACCCTGGAGTAAAGAAGCTTTTTAACCGTCCAGACGTGTATATAGGTGGGCCTATTGAGTTGCTGGAAACGCCTCATGGAGGGGCGTTTTCAAGGTATACTTTTAATCCTGAGGAAACGAGGGAAATCTTTCGGGAGAAAGGCTGGAAAACCGTTGTCGGATTCCAAACGAGAAATCCTGTTCACCGCGCCCATGAGTATATACAAAAGTCCGCTTTGGAAATTGTAGATGGGCTATTCCTCAATCCTTTGGTAGGGGAAACGAAGGCAGACGATATTCCAGCGGATGTGAGGATGAAAAGCTATGAAATTCTTTTGAAAAACTATTATCCGATGGATCGGACATTTTTAGGGGTGTTTCCTGCTGCTATGCGCTATGCGGGTCCACGGGAAGCCGTATTTCATGCTATGGTCAGAAAAAATTATGGATGCACTCATTTCATTGTAGGCCGTGATCATGCGGGGGTCGGCGATTATTATGGAACGTATGAAGCACAAGAGATTTTCAAACAATTTACGGATCATGATTTAGGAATCAAGCTATTCTTTTTTGAACACAGCTTTTATTGTAAAAAATGTGCAGGTATGGCATCTTATAAAACTTGTCCTCATTCATCGGAGGAACACATTGTCCTTTCCGGTACAAAGGTGAGGAATATGCTGAAGGAAGGGGTTATGCCCCCTCCCGAGTTTTCCAGACCAGAGGTTATTCAGACCTTAATAAAGGGATTACGCATTGAATAGGAATAATTTAGTATGGCTATGAAAAGAATAAGTTCATAGCCATTTTTTACTTGAACTATATATTCCAATAGAAAATACAAAGAAATAATTTTGAAATGGTTGACGAATGTCCAATAGCTGACTATAATTACTCCTAACATCACATTTTAAACAGTATTACTGACGTTTTTCATAAAGGCTTTGATGAGGATACATGATGAAGGCTATTTGCTTGCAGAGAGTCCGGGATGGTGGAAGCCGGATAGTAAACCTTGATCTACTCACCTCTGAGCTGCCTGCTGAAAGGATCATTCCGAGTAGGTAAGGACGTTTGGCGCGCGTTAAGGGCCTGGGTGCATATTTTGCACCTGCTGAGGCTGTCGTCGTGAGGCGATAGTGAATTTGGGTGGTACGCGAACCTTTTCGCCCCAATCGTTGCACAGATTCGTGCAGGGGGTGAAAGGGCTTTCTTTTTGTTACAAATCTTTTATGCGCCATTTTCTAAAAATTAGGATTATTTTTAGGAGGAGAGAACATGAGTAGAGATACGGCTTTGGTTGCTGGTAGACCAGAGATCCCCCCTATTGTACTTGGGGAAGTCATGACAGGTGCAGATGCTTTGCTAAGGTGCTTGCTATTAGAAAAAGTGGAATATGTTTTCGGATACCCAGGAGGTGCTGTGCTTCCGATTTATGATTCCCTATACAGCAGTCATCTCAAGCATATCTTATCAAGGCATGAGCAAGGAGCCATTCATGCAGCAGATGGATTTGCAAGAGCGACCGGTAAGCCCGGAGTCGTCATTGCAACATCAGGGCCAGGGGCAACGAATTTGGTTACCGGTATAGCCACTGCCCAGATGGACTCTGTTCCACTTGTTGTGATAACTGGAAATGTAGCCCAGTCATTAATCGGAACCGATGCTTTCCAAGAAGCCGATATTACCGGAATTACCATTCCTATTACCAAACACAACTTTTTTGTACGGAATATAGAGGAGCTGCCTAGGATCATCAAAGAAGCATTTCATATTGCAACTACTGGGCGACCGGGACCTGTCTTGATTGATATCCCAAAGGATGTGAACAATGCATCAGCTCCATTCTATTATCCTGATACGGTTAGTCTTCGGGGATACAATCCCGCTATCAAACCGAATAAGATGCAGGTTGATCGATTGATAAAGGCGATTGGCGAGGCTAAAAAACCGGTTATTATGGCTGGAGGAGGAGTCATCTCCGCGGGTGCTGAGAAGGAATTGCTTGATTTTGCAGAGCTCACTGGAATTCCGGTTATCTGCACGTTCATGGGATTAGGCGGTTTCCCGGGAACTCATCCCTTAGCTATTGGATGGCCAGGGATGCATGGAAACTATGCTTCCAATCAAGCAATACTAAATTGTGATTTGTTGATTGGAATGGGGAATCGTTTTGATGATCGAATTACGATGGGAAGAACGAAGGAATTTGCCCCAAATGCGAAGATTATTCATATCGATGTTGATCCTGCAGAGATTGGTAAGAATGTGGACACCTTCATCCCTCTTGTAGGTGATGTGAAGCTTGTTCTAGAAGCAGCCCTTTCAAAAGCTTCAAAAACGGATATTGATGAGTGGATCAAGGAAATCCAGCAGTGGAAAGAGCAATATCCTTTCTCTTATAGTAAGGACGGAAAGCTGAAACCACAAAGTGTGATTGAAATGATTTATGAAACCACTCAAGGGGAAGCCATTATCACGACAGACGTGGGCCAACATCAGATGTGGGCAGCCCAATATTATAAGTTTAAACACCCTCGTTCTCTCCTTTCCTCGGGTGGACTAGGAACTATGGGCTTTGGCTTTCCTGCCGGAATTGGTGCTCAACTCGCCCATCCTGACCGGACGGTCATCTCCATCAACGGAGATGGAGGCTTTCAAATGAACTTGCAGGAGCTTGCTATTGTATCGGGTCATAATATTCCTGTTAAGATCGTTATTCTCAATAACAAATGCTTGGGTATGGTAAGACAATGGCAAGAAATTTTTTATGATAACCGCTATAGTGAAATTGATCTGACCCACAGCCCGGATTTTGTTAAACTAGCTGAAGCCTATGGTGTGAAGGGGCTTCGTGCAGAAAACGAAGAAGAAGCCCGTCGAGTTTGGGAAGAGGCATTAAAGCATAATGGTCCTGTTGTTGTTGAGTTTGTAATTGAACCAGGGGAAAATGTTTATCCAATGGTACCGTCAGGCAGTACGTTAGATCAGATGGTAATGGGAGATGAGAAATAAATGCAGAAACATACCATATCTGTATTAGTTAATGATCAACCAGGTGTTCTTGCTCGGGTAGCCAACCTGTTTGGCCGTCGGGGGTTTAATATTGACAGCATCACGGTCGGTAATTCTGAAGAAAATGGATTATCGCGCATGATTATTGTCACTACAGGAGATGAAAGAACACTAGAACAAGTGATGAAGCAATTGCACAAGCTAATTGATGTGATTAAAGTTCAACACTTAAGCAATGGGGCTTTGGTAGCTAGGGAGATTGTTCTTCTTAAAGTGGATGCTGGACCTGCTACTAGAACGGAAATCTCTGGAATTGTTGAGCCGTTCCGGGCTGCTATCGTCGATGTTGGACCTACTTCCGTCATTGTCCAGGCCACAGGGGATTCTGATAAAATTGATGCATTAACGGAGCTGCTCCGACCTTATGGAATTCGAGAACTATCTCGAACAGGTGTTACCGCTATGGCTAGGGGAATTGCTGCAGTAAAGGTATAGATTTATTAGAATCTACTTTAGAACCATAAAATTCATAAATATACTAGGAGGATACAATCATGGTGAAAATGTACTACGAAAAGGATGTAAATCGTCAGGTATTAGAGGGAAAAACAATTGCGGTTATTGGATATGGAAGCCAAGGTCACTCTCAAGCTCAAAATTTGCGTGATAGTGGATTCAACGTGATCATCGGACTTCGTCAAGGACGTTCTTGGAACCAAGCTGAACAGGATGGATTTGAGGTATATAGTGTAGCGGATGCTACAACTCGAGCTGACGTAGTGCAAATTCTATTGCCTGATGAAATGCAGGGAAGTGTTTACAAGGCAGAAATTGAGCCTAACTTGAAAAAGGGTGCAGCGTTGTTCTTCTCGCACGGATTTAATATTCATTTCGGGCAAATCCAGCCTCCTGCAGATGTTGACGTAGTAATGGTTGCCCCAAAAGGACCGGGACATTTAGTACGCCGCGTGTATGTGGAAGGATTCGGAGTACCAGGGTTAATTGCTATTGAACAAAATGCGACTGGAAATGCTATGGAGCTTGGCCTTGCTTATGCAAGTGGAGTTGGGGCTACTCGTGCAGGCGTAATTGAAACTACTTTCCGTGAAGAAACAGAAACAGATTTATTCGGTGAGCAGGCTGTACTATGCGGAGGAACCGCTGAGCTTGTTAAAGCAGGATTTGAAACGCTTGTTGAAGCGGGTTACAAACCTGAAATTGCCTATTTTGAGTGCTTGCATGAATTAAAGCTGATCGTGGATTTGATGTACGAAGGCGGATTAGAGAACATGAGATATTCTATCAGTGATACGGCTGAATTTGGCGATTATAGTACTGGAAAGAGAATCGTGAACGAAAACACGAAGGCGGAAATGAAAAAAGTATTAGCAGAAATTCAGGATGGAACATTTGCTAAAAATTGGATCTTAGAAAACCAATCGAATCGCGCAGCTTTCACTGCACGTCGTCGCTTGGAGAAGGAACATCAGTTAACGCAGGTTGGTGCGCAACTTCGCGAAATGATGGCTTGGATTAAAAAATAATAAAAGAACCATAGGAGGTGGCAGCTCATGAGAAAAATCGAGATCTTTGATACGACTTTGCGCGATGGGGAACAATCCCCTGGTGTCAATTTAAGTACCGATGAAAAGATCGAAATCGCCTTGCAGCTAGAGCGACTAGGTGTTACCAGAATGGAAGCGGGGTTTGCTGCCGCTTCCCCTGGTGATCTAAAGTCTGTTCAGGAAGTAGCCAAGCGAATAAAACATTCTACCGTTGTGAGCTTGTCACGATCCCTGGAGAGTGATATCGATAAAGCATGGGAAGCTCTAAAAGATGCGGAAAGTGCATGTCTCCATGTTTTTCTTGCCACTTCCCCTATTCATCGTCAGCATAAGCTTCGCATGAATAAAGAACAAGTCATTGAACAGGCGGTTGCTGCGATCACCTATGGCAAGAAATATTTCTCTGAAATTGAGTTTTCTGCCGAGGATGCAGCAAGAACAGAGATAGACTATCTGTGTGAAGTGGTTGCTGCCGCCATTAAAGCTGGAGCTAAAATCATTAACATTCCGGATACAGTGGGGTATATGACTCCATTGGAATACGGAAATATCTTCAGACAGCTAAAGCAAAATGTACCTGGAATAGAAAATGTGAAACTAAGTTGCCACTGTCATGATGATTTAGGCATGGCGGTTGCGAATAGTTTAGCAGCCGTTGAAGGTGGAGCCACCCAAGTGGAAGGGACCATCAATGGAATCGGGGAGCGGGCTGGAAACGCTGCTATCGAAGAAGTTGCTTTAGCTCTGGAAACCAGAAAAGATGTTTACCAAGCTGTTACCGATTTAAAACTGACAGAGATCGCGAGATCAAGCAAATTGGTTAGTCGTTTAACCGGCATGTTTGTTCCGGGAAATAAAGCGATTGTAGGGGCCAATGCATTTGCGCATGAATCAGGCATTCACCAGGATGGGGTTCTGAAGGAAATTACAACTTACGAAATCATTCGTCCAGAATCTGTTGGATTTAAGTCCAACAAGCTGGTTCTAGGCAAGCATTCCGGACGGCATGCATTCAAAGATAAGTTGACGGAATTAGGGTATCAACTAGAACAGGATCAAATCGATGAGGCTTTTTCCAAATTCAAGAATCTATGCGATAAAAAGAAAGAAGTTAGCGATGAGGATATCGTGGCGCTGCTCGATTCCAAAATTGTGGAAATTGCCGAAGCCTTTGTATTGGAATCCATTCAACTTTCCTATGGGAGCCAATCAGTTCCAACCGCTAGTGTTCGTGTGAAACTAGCTAATGGAGAGCTCATGGAAGAAGCGGCTGTAGGAAATGGTTCTGTGGACTCCATCTATAAAGCGATTGATCGGGTTACAAGTGAAGAAGTTACCTTAGATGATTATAAAATTATTTCAGTCACTCATGGTAAGGACGCCCTAGGAGAAGTTTATGTTCGTTTAAGTCAACATGGTCTTTCTGTGCAAGGACGCGGGGTAAGCACCGATGTTCTTGAGGCGAGTGCTAAGGCTTATATCCGGGCTATCAATAAGTTGATTGCCAAAAGAGGAGATTCAAGCTCCACAGCTCAACAGGAGCCTTTGGGCAGCTCTATATAGCGATATAGCTAGGATTAACAGAAGAGGATGGAATCGTGATGAAAGAATTTAAAATAGCGGTGTTACCAGGAGATGGAATTGGACCTGAAGTGATGGAACAGGCCATCCAAGTGCTTTCTGTTGTAGAGGAACAAGAGCAGGTTAAGTTTAACTATGCTTATGGTCGCCTTGGAGGATGTGCCATTGATGAAGATGGAACCCCTCTTCCAGAGGCAACGATTGAAATTTCAAAGAATGCGGATGCGGTGCTGCTAGGCGCAGTAGGTGGTCCAAAATGGGATAACAATCCCGGACACCTTCGTCCAGAAACGGGCTTATTAGGTATCAGAAAAGCATTGGGCTTGTATGCAAACCTGCGTCCTGCAACTATGTATGATTGCATGGCAAAGGTTTCTTCCCTTAAAGAAGAGGTAGTGGCTGGAGTAGACCTTATGGTAGTTCGTGAGCTGACCGGCGGGATTTATTTCGGAGAAAAGAAACGCTATCTGGATGAGAATGGAAAAGATGTAGCTGTTGATACCCTCATCTATAATGAGGATGAAGTAGAACGTATTGTAAAAACAGCCTTTGAAATCGCTCGAAAGCGGGATCGCAGACTCGTATCTGTCGATAAGGCTAATGTCTTAGAAAGCTCCAGACTATGGAGAAGTGTAGCAGAACGGGTAGCCAAGGATTATCCGGATGTAGAATTAAGCCATATGCTGGTAGATGCTTGCGCCATGCAATTGGTACGGGCACCTAAGCAGTTTGATGTGATCGTAACGGAAAATATGTTTGGAGATATCTTAAGTGATGAAGCTTCTATGTTGACGGGATCAATTGGTATGCTGGCATCTGCAAGCTTAAGTGACGGACATCTTGGACTTTACGAACCTGTTCACGGTTCTGCACCGGATATTGCTGGGAAGGGAATTGCCAATCCCGTAGCTACCATTCTTTCGACAGCTCTTATGCTTCGCTATTCATTAGGTTTAGATGAAGCCGCTAAGAGAATCGAGGATGCGGTTGAAAGTGTACTGAATAAAGGAATCCGTACAGGCGATATAGCTGAAAATAAAGCTGAGGCTGTCGGAACCAAGGAAATGACGGAACAGATTATTGCGGAAATGAGAAAGTAGAAGAAAGGCCATTGAAGGGATTTCCTTTGATGGCCTTTTTGTTATACTTTACCTCAACAATTCCTTAATCGGACTTTTCCAACTAATCTCTGTAAATGGATACTGGTATTTGATTATTTTTGCTATCTCCCCAAAATCTTCCCGCTGCAATCCAACCAGCTTTTGATGATCTCTAGCCCAAACATGGATTTTTATAATTTGGAAAGAATCCTCGGCAGTACCCATATATTTTTCCCCTTCGAAAAGAACTCCTTTATAAGCCAAAAGTAGATTTCGATGAACGCTTCCTTGGTCATCCATCATAAGAGTGCGCTTTTGCTCGATCGCTTGGGTTAATTTTCTTTGGGGATGCAGAAAATACTTAAAACACCAATAGATGACGATTATTAATAAAATGAATAAGAGAAAGCGAATCATAAGGATCATAAACTGCCCCCCTACCACTAGGTTTGTACTATCCTCTATACGTTTAAAATATAAAAAAGGATTCATTGAAATGAGATAAGAAAATAAGCTGAAATGAACAGTTGGCGTGAGAAAGAAAGGGATTAATAAATGAAGACGGTCATTACTACATTAAATGCGAAATATATACATGTTTCTTTAGCGCTACGCTACTTAAAGGCTTATTGTCAGAAGGATTTTCCAATAGAAATGAAGGAATTCACGATTAAGGACACTCCAATGAATATCGTGACTGATATCGTGCAGGAAAATCCCGATGTGGTTGGCTTCTCGTGCTATATATGGAATATCGAAGAGACGATTATTCTGATTGATATGCTCAAAAAAATAAAACCTAGTTTAAAGATTGTGCTTGGTGGGCCAGAAGTTTCCTATGATGTGGAGTATTGGATGAATCGGTTAACCCAAGTTGATTTCATTGTGGTGGGAGAAGGTGAGGATACCTTTCACCATTTACTGCAGGAATGTGCAGGGGAACAAAAATACCACCTTGTATTTGGACTAGCCTATCGTAAAGAGGGGAAGGCAGTCATTAATCCTCCTCGTCCGAAGTTCGATCTCAATTCGATCCCATCACCCTATCAAGGCTTTCCAGATTTAGAGGAATTGCACAATCGTGTTGTGTACTTCGAAACTTCACGCGGTTGTCCCTTTTCCTGTAGTTTTTGCCTTTCTTCCATTGAGGTTGGGGTACGATATTTTGATATCGAGCGTACAAAAAAAGAATTAAAGTTCTTGATTGATCAAGGGGTCAAGCTGATCAAGTTTGTGGATCGGACCTTTAATATTAAACGGGACTACGCGATGGAGATTTTTGACTTTCTCATTAAAAATCATAGCGGAACCGTTTTTCAGTTTGAAATTACCGCAGACATTATGCGTCCGGAGGTACTCGCATTTCTGGCTGAACATGCACCACCTGGTGTTTTTCGTTTCGAGATTGGCGTACAGTCAACCAACGATGAAACCAACCTACTGGTTAATCGAAAACAAAACTTCCAGAAGCTTAAGAATACCGTTAATACAATCAAAGCAGCGGAAAATATTGATCAGCATCTAGATCTGATTGCCGGGTTACCAGAAGAGGACTATCACTCTTTCCGCAATACCTTTAATGATGTGTTCGCCCTTCGGCCTGAAGAACTTCAGCTTGGTTTCTTGAAAATGCTAAGAGGGACAGGGATTCGCCAGAACGCAGCAAAATATGGGTACAAGTGGATGGAACATTCACCTTATGAGATTCTGGGCAATGATATCCTTCCCTTTAGTGATATTATCAAAATCAAACGGGTGGAAGATGTCCTAGAAAAGTATTGGAATGCTCATCGGATGGATTATACAATTGAATATTTAATTACCAATCAGTATGAAACCCCGTTCGATTTCTTCCAGAAGTTTGGGGATTATTGGGAAGCGAACGGCTGGCAACGGATTGGTCATCAGCTAGAGGATCTTTTTTTTAGGTTATTTGGATTTTTACAGCAATCTCAGGTCAAACATCTTTCAGTCATTAAAGGGCTCATGCAGCTGGATTTTTTTATGACCCAGAAAAATAAGCCACGGAAAACTTGGTGGTCTTTTGAGATGGAAAAAAGCGAACAGCAACGTCTGATAAGGCTTATAGCGGAGCACCCAGAACTTTTTGGAGAGGAATTTGCTAGGTTAAGCTTAGATGAAAAGGAACTACACAAACATGCCGTTGTAGAAAGGATTCCTTTTGACTTAAAACAATATTTAATCAGTGGGGAAGTTTTAGAGGAGGAGTCATTGCTTGTCGTCTATTATGAGATAGGTAAAGGGCCTAGGTTTGTTTCAGCGAGGCTAGCCAATGTGCAATTTTTGGAAGAATAGGCTATAATGTTGTGATAAGGGAAGACCCCTTTGTCATACAAGAGAAGGAGGGATTCAAGTGCAGGATAAGTTACACGAAATGTTTAAAGAACTAACGGAAACACCTGGAGCTCCTGGGCATGAGGGACCCGTTCGGGAAGTTATGAAAAAATACATATCTCCCTATGCAGATGAGGTTTATACCGACAATTTAGGCAGTATAATAGCGAAGCAAGGGGGGGCAGAAGAGGGACCGAAAATCATGGTAGCGGGCCACTTGGATGAAGTAGCCTTTATGGTCACGATGATTACGGATAAAGGATTTCTTCGCTTTCAACCATTAGGGGGCTGGTGGGAGCAGGTTATGCTTGCCCAACGTGTAACGGTACTGACAAGAAAAGGGCCGATTGAGGGTGTGATCGGTTCAACACCACCTCATATTTTATCTCCAGAAGCACGGAAAAGGCCTGTAGACAAGAAGAATATGTTTATTGATATTGGTGCATCTTCGAGAGAAGAAGCAGAAGTTTTTGGAGTGAGACCAGGGGATACGGTTGTACCCATCTGTCCATTTAGTGTAATGAAAAATCCCAAGCTCTTGATGGCCAAGGCTTGGGATAACCGAATTGGCTGTGCGATTGCGATTGAAGTACTGAGACGTTTAAAGGAAGAAAACCATCCTAACATCGTCTATGGTGTCGGAACGGTCCAGGAAGAGGTCGGTCTTCGCGGAGCTCAAACCTCGGTGAATGCTGTGGGACCAGATATCTCCTTTGCCGTAGATGTCGGTATTGCTGGAGATACACCAGGCATCAAAAAGGAAGATGCTCAATCCAAGCTTGGCGGTGGACCTCAGTTATTATTGTATGATGCCTCCATGATTCCTCACCGTGGTTTGCGTGACTTTGTGATTGAGATTGCGGATGAATGTGGAATTCCGTACCAATTTGACACGGTGGCAGGAGGAGGGACCGATGCGGGACGCCTTCATCTTCATAATAAGGGAGTTCCGTCTATGGTCGTGAGTATTGCTACACGCTATATTCACAGCCATGCTGCGATTCTTCATCAGGATGACTTTGAGAATGCCGTTAAGCTTCTTGTAGAAGTGATCAAGCGTTTGGACCGAAGTAAAGTAGAGCAAATTAAATTAGTGTAATGAAAGAAAAAAGAGTTCACATTGAATGTGAACTCTTTTTTCTTGTTCGATATCATTTCATGATACCCTGATGGAGGGTTTGCAGCATTTCGCTTTGCTTAGCTAGGTCGGATTGTTTCCATAAAATTTCGAACAATACCCCTAGCCCTGGCAAAGTCTTGTCTTCCCCGCTTTGAATGGCATCAAGAATTGTATCACGCAAATCACTTACAGAGGAATCAGATACGTTATCGATAACAGCTTGCCGCAGATTGACTTGGGAGATATTCATGTGGACTAACCTCCTGGATAATGACTTATGACAGACTGTTGATGTTACTATTTTTTACTTTCTGACTTGGTTTCATCCCAATTTTATTCCTTCTATTGGCTATGCTATAATGTTTTAAACATTAATAGGGAGGAAAGCCTGATGGCAGGGAAAACATTTGCAATCATTGGTATGGGACGCTTTGGTTCCAGTGTAGCCAAAACGTTATATGAGATGGGCTATGACGTCATGGCGATCGATGCCAATGAAGAAAGAATTCAAGAACATATTCAACATGTCACCTATGCGGTTCAAGCCGATACGACGGATGAACAAGCACTAAAAGAACTTGGAATCCGCAACTTTGATGTCGTTGTTGTGGCTATTGGGGAGGACATTCAAGCAAGTATTTTGACCACCCTTGTGATAAAAGAACTTGGAGTTAAGTATATTGTAGTCAAGGCACAGAATGAACGGCATGGAAAGGTACTTTACAAAATTGGTGCGGACAGGGTCGTATTTCCAGAGAGAGATATGGGGAGTCGCGTAGCTAAAAACCTAGTTTCTCCTGGAATTCTGGATTTTATTGAGTTGGCAGAGGATTACAGTGTGGCCGAAATTGTGGCTACAAACGGAATGGTTGGAAAGAACCTCATTGAGTTGAATATCCGTGCAAAATTTGGGGTTAACGTCATGGCCATCAAGAGTGGTCCTTATATCAACATTGCCCCCAAAGCGGAGGATACGATTGCTGAGGGCGATATCTTGGTTGTGATTGGTCATAATACAGATTTGGAACGGCTTGAGGAGAAGACTAAATAGAGGTGCTTCCAATGGAATTTATTCAATCTATACATAACGCGAAGGTTAAGGATTGGGCAAAGCTGCTAACTAAAAAAGGTCGAGAAAAAGAGGAGGCCTACCTAGTTGAAGGCCTTCATCTTGTTGAAGAAGCGATTAAGCAGGAGGCTGATATTCAAGCTTTGTTAGTGGCAGAGGATTATCAACAAGATGATCGGATAGATTCATTTTTCCAAAAAAATCCCTCCCGTTGTTTTCAAGTATCTGGGCAAGTGATTCATAAACTTTCGGACACCGAAACACCCCAAGGCATACTGGCTGTTGTTCGAATGAAAAAGTGGTCATTAGCTCCTTTGTTAGAAGGATCTCGATTGTTACTTCTTCTAGATGCGCTCCAAGATCCTGGGAACTTAGGAACGATGATTCGAACGGCCGATGCCGCTGGCATCGATGGGATCATCTTAGGAAAGGGAACGGTCGATCTTTATAATTCCAAGGTTGTGAGATCCACCATGGGCTCAATTTTCCATCTTCCTATTGTGCAGGATGACCTGCTTCTGGTTTGTGATACCTTAACTGAACATCAATTTAAGATTGCAGCAACGAGCCTGGAGGGGGCCATTCCTTATGACGAAGCATCCTACACAGGTTCTACTGCCATTGTGATTGGGAATGAAGCAAACGGCGTTTCCAGGGAAGTCTTGTCAAGATGCCACATCAAGGTGAAAATCCCCATTTATGGACAAGCCGAGTCCCTTAATGCAGCTATTGCTGCAGCCATCATGATGTATGAAGCAATCAGACAGAGAAAGTAAGTTGCATGGGCAAGTGGAATTGATTATAATAAATCTTGACATCTTTCCCCCACCTTATATAGGCTTGGGGTCTTCTTCGCTTTATACAAATATCATGTGATGATGGAGAATAGTATATAGAGTATTCTATAAAAGATTTGAGTGTCAAATCGACCAGGGAGAGAGAGCCATGACTGGAAGTTCTCTTATAGAAGATACTATTGAATTCCCTCCGGAGCTGTCCCCTGAATGTATTTTTAGTAGGGGGTACCGGTGATGAGCCGTTATTCAAGATAAGTGAGAACTAGGGGTACTTCATGCCATTAGTTCTAATAAGGGTGGTACCGCGACCTCTCGTCCCTTAAATGACGAGAGGTTTTTTTATTTTATATTTTTAAGGAGGAACCCACGTGCGTGAGAATTTACTTGAGCTGAAAGAAAGAGCTCTCGGACAGTTGGAACAAGCCCATGGTCTGTCGGAGCTGAATGATTTGAGGGTGAAATATTTAGGAAAGAAGGGCGAGCTAACGGACATCATGAAGGGAATGGGGAAGTTAACGGCGGAGGAACGGCCTCTCCTTGGTCAGTTAGCGAATGAAGTTCGTGATGCATTAGAAAATGTCTTAGCGGAAAAACGTGAAGCGTTAGAAAGTGCAGAGATTCAAGAACGGCTTCGGAGTGAACGGGTGGATGTCACTTTGCCAGGGAAGAAAATGTTGAAAGGGAACACCCACCCATTAACTCAAATTATTGAAGAGATCGAAGATATCTTCGTCGGATTAGGTTTCGAAATTGCCGAAGGACCTGAGATGGAAACCGATTATTATAATTTTGAAGCCTTAAATTTGCCGAAGGATCACCCGGCAAGAGATATGCAGGATACGTTTTATATTACCGATGATATCTTGATGAGAACCCATACTTCTCCTAACCAGGCCCGTGTAATGGAAGCGAAACAAGGAGAGGTTCCAGTTAAGATTCTCTGTCCAGGTCGCGTGTATCGACGGGATGACGATGATGCTACTCACTCTCATGTGTTTACCCAAATTGAGGGCTTAATCATTGATAAAAATATTCGCATGAGTGATTTAAAAGGAATTCTTCTTGCTTTTGCCAAGGAGATGTTTGGGGAGGAAGTTCAAATCCGTCTACGTCCAAGCTTTTTCCCTTTCACTGAGCCAAGTGCAGAGGTGGATGTCACCTGTGCAGTTTGTAAAGGTAAGGGTTGCAGAGTTTGTAAAGAAACGGGTTGGCTTGAGATCCTGGGATCTGGGATGGTTCACCCGAAGGTATTGGAAATGTCGGGCTATGATTCTGAAAAGTATACCGGCTTTGCCTTTGGGATGGGTGTTGAGCGGATTGCCATGTTGAAATATGGAATTGAAGATATTCGACACTTCTATAACAATGATATCAGATTTCTAAAGCAGTTTAATCGCAGGTAAGGAAGGTGAGATTACGATGAAGGTATCCTATAACTGGTTAAAGCAGTATGTGAACTTAGATGGAGTGACTCCGGAAGAATTAGCCGAAAAGCTAACGCGCAGCGGAGTTGAGGTGGAAAGCGTTGAGTATAGAAATAAGGGAGTCACAAATACAGTTATCGGTCATGTAGTAGAAAAGAGTAAGCATCCGGATGCGGATAAATTGAATGTTTGTCAGGTTGATGTAGGCGAATCAGAAAGATTGCAAATCGTTTGTGGAGCAGCGAATGTGGATGCTGGGCAAAAAGTCGTTGTTTCCAAGATTGGAGCTGTGCTTCCCGGGGGGCTGAAAATCAAGAAAGCCAAACTGAGAGGTGTAGAATCACAAGGAATGATTTGCTCTGCGAAAGAGTTGGGAATGAATGACAAACTGCTTCCGAAAAGTCAGCAAGAGGGGATCATGGTTCTTCCTGAAGACTCCGATGCGGGGATGGATGCGATTGCTTATCTTGGTCTGGATGATGTGGTTCTGGAATTGGGACTCACTCCTAATCGTTCCGACTGTTTAAGCATGCTAGGAGTAGCGTATGAAGTGGCAGCGATCTTAGATCGTCAGGTAGAGCTTCCGGATTTAACCGTGAAGGAAGAGGGGGAAAGCATTCCAGGCCATGTCCAAGTAGCCATTGACGCACCTGAGCATTGTTCGCTATATACCGCCCGCTTGATTTCCAATGTTAAGCTTGGAACTTCACCAGTATGGCTGCAGAGCCGGTTAATGGCTGCAGGGATTCGTCCTATCAACAATATTGTGGATATTACCAATTATGTGATGATAGAGCTGGGGCAGCCGCTCCATGCTTTTGATTATTCCCAAGTCAATGAGGGAAATATTGTCGTTCGTCTAGCAGAAGAAGAGGAAAAATTAACGACATTGGATGAAGTGGAGCGAACCCTTGATGCTGAGATGCTGCTGATTACAGACGGTGTAAAACCAATTGGCATCGCTGGGGTCATGGGAGGTGCCAATTCAGAGGTTAGTGAACAAACAACCACGATTTTACTGGAATCAGCTCATTTCACAGGAACATCCATCCGTAAAACAGCGAAAAAGTTAGGGCTTCGTTCAGAAGCAAGCCTTCGTTTCGAAAAAGAGGTGGATCCTGAAGCAGTAGTCAAAGCACTGAACCGTGCTGCTCAGTTGATGGAAGAATTAGCTGGAGGGACTGTCTACAAGGGGATTGTGCAAGAAAAAAAGAAAGATCAGGAAAGACCTGTTGTATCGCTTCGTTTAGAGCGCGTAAACGGACTTTTAGGAACCGACCTCACTATAGATCAAGCAGCATCGATCATGAAGCGCCTTCGATTTGAATTTAAGGAGGAGAAGGAGCAGCTACTGGTGGAAGTACCTTTAAGACGCCAGGACATTACGAGGGAAGTTGATTTAATTGAAGAAGTAGCTCGTTTGCATGGTTATGACCACATTCCAACCACTTTGCCTGTCGGACCAACAACCCGAGGAAGCTTAACCGCTTTTCAGGCATGGCAAAGAAGGATTCGTCAAGTATTAACCGGGGCTGGGCTTTATGAGGTTTCAACTTACTCCTTTACGAATGAAAATATAATGTATGATTTTGCTTCCTTATATCGAGAAACCAAAGGAATTCGCCTTTCCATGCCGATGAGTGAGGAAAGAAGTTTGTTGCGCGTTAATTTGCTTCCTCATTTGGCGGAAACGGCAGCCTATAATAAAAATCGCCAAAATCATGACCTTGCTATTTTTGAAATGGGTCGGGTGTTTATTAGCGATGAGGAAAGCTTGAGCCATCTGCCTGAAGAAAAATTAGGAATAGCCGGATTGATCACTGGACAATGGTGCTCCAATCATTGGGCACAAAAAGCAGAATCTGTTGATTTTTATACCGCAAAAGGTATTTTAGAATTGTTATTTGAGAATATGGGGCTGATCGGGGTTGAATACCAGCAAGCAGAAGGATTGAAGGGAATGCATCCTGGACGAACCGCAGAGATTTTTATTCGAGGAGAGCGTATCGGTTTTGTCGGGCAAATTCATCCAGAACTGCAAAAAAAGTATGATATCGATGAAAGCTATGTTTTCCAGATCGATATGGAGAAGATGTTTGCTTCTCGTGAAGATCTGTCTGAGTATAAGCCTTTACCGAAGTATCCCGCTAGTACAAGAGATTTAGCTATTGTGGTTGATATGGATGTTTCAGCGGGTCGCTTAAAGAAGGCTATTGTGGAACAAGCAGGTTCTATCTTGGAAAGTGTAGGGCTTTTTGATGTCTTTACCGGAGATAAGATAGGTTCTGGAAAGAAGAGTCTTGCCTTTGCTTTGGTTTACCGAAATCCAGACGCTACCTTGACGGATCAGGAGGTCAACGAGGCGCAGGATCGGGTTATACAAGCCTTATCCACAGAATATGGAGCTGAGCTCCGTTCTTAATTACGTGAAGGGTCCCTTGTTTATAAAAGGGATCCTTTTTTTCCATTGCTAATATATGTATAATAAAACAAGTATAGGACAAGCTTATAGTTGGAAGGGGCAATGCTAAGGTGCGTGATGAGGAAAAAAATAAAATAACCGTTGATATATATGGACAGCAATATCGGATGGTAGGAAAGGCAAGTGTTAGCCATTTGCGTTCCGTTGCCCACTACGTAGATGAAAAAATGAGGCAAATCGGAATGGGCAATCACCGTTTAGATACGGCAAAGATAGCCGTGCTGGCAGCATTAAATATTGCTGATGAATTTTATCAGCTCAAGCTTGAATATGAAGAATTAATTCGAATTTTTGAAGAGGAGGAAAAACTCAAGGAATGAATACCGTAGATCTAGGTCTCATCGGTCTCTTTTGCTTAGGGATTTTTTACGGATACCGTAAAGGTTTTGTAAGCCTTGCTATTGGTCTGGCAGGAATGGTCATTTCCCTGTTGTTTGCCTATTCCTTTTCACAGGATACAGCCGTTTTTCTACAAGAACAATTCCCTCTCCCTTCCGAAAGCTCCAATCCTCTTATGCAGGCTTTGCTGAATATGTCTTCCGTCCACCATTTTCTCTATGCAGGTCTTGCTTTTATCCTATTGTTTTTCTTTTCAAGAGTCTTATGTAATCTATTCGGGAAAGTCCTTCAGAGTTTTGCTGAGCTTCCCCTGATATCCATATTGAATCGTTGGTTAGGGGCGTTTCTTGGACTAGGTCAGACTCTAATTCTTATGATTATTGTGGTCCATCTAATTTCCACAGCACCCGGCCAGGGATGGAAAGAAACCTTTTTACGTTCCGTCATATCCCAATATATCCTTGAAATTTCTCCTCTTATATCGGAACAAATCAGGAATCTTCCTAAGCAGCAGGATTATCAAAATATATTATAGCTCCCTTTTTTTACTTGGGATGATTTTCTGAGCTAAGTTAACAATAAAGATACACCTAAACAAAGGGGGTAACCTTTATGGCAAATCGAAATAAACTGATTGTTCCTCAGTCAGCATCTCTTATTGATGAGATTAAGTATGAAATTGCCAATGAGTTTGGTGTCTACGATTTTGGTGCTTATGCTACATCCAGAAATAATGGTTCTGTCGGAGGCGAGATTACGAAGCGTCTAGTCAAAATGGCAGAAAGTGCATTAGCTGGTCAACAGCAATAAAAAACTGAATACAATGGCAAAAAAGAGACTGTCTTGAGAACAGTCTCTTTTCCTTGTTTTTACATTAAGGCAGGGAATTTTCAATCCTCCCGTGACCAATATCTTGCTTTGGATGGAAGAAATAAATCGATAATACCGATAAGAAGAGCGGCGAGCAAAGCTCCAATAAAGGTAACTTCAACCCCTTTAACCATGAACTTGGTTAAATAGATGATGCTAGCTGTTGTAAGAAATCCAATTAAGCCTCTTCCGTAAGGAGATACTTCTCCTCCTAAGAATCCTTCTACAATCCATCCCAATGCCGCAATGACAGCAGCAGCTAGGACAGCTGTAGAAAAACCGTGGACAGCAAATCCGGGAACTAGGAAGCCTACCAATAACAGAACGAGGGAAGCTATGATAAACCTGAACAGATGGTTAAGCAAAGACATATCCAACATTCCTATCTATTTTTATTCTAACAGATTGAATTTAATCCTTAACTCTTTCAAAAGTATATTTAGTATTGCCTTGCAGCAGTTGACCTATACTCGAAATCATCCATCCTTTCCTTAGAGATGGAACAAAAGAAGTGATATAATAAGGAGATATTGCATGCATTAGAAAGGGGATTCATAGTGGAAGACCGTCTGTTTCGCACGTTAGAATTTCACAAGGTCATTCAACAGCTTTTAGAACATGCTTCTTCCTCTTTAGGGAGAGAAAAAATAGAACGCCTTCGACCAACCTACAGGTTGGAGGAGGCTAATGATTGGCAGGAAATTACATTTGAAGCTTATACGGTTATCCGTCTCAAAGGAAATGTACCTTTTGGGGGGATTCGGGATATTCGCTCATCAGTGGCCAGAGCAAGATTAGGGGCCTCATTAAATACAACGGAGCTGTTGGACATTGCAGGAACCATCCATGGGGGCTGGCGTCTCCGAAAGTTTATTGAGACATTGACAGAAGAGCAAGCTCTCCCTTGGCTCCACGAGTTTACGCAACAGATTGAACGCCTCAATCATATTGAGGAAGAGATTAACAGCTGTATTGATGAGTATGGTGGGGTCTTGGATCATGCCAGCTCCACTCTTGCTCAATTACGTTCCCAAATTCGTAATACAGAATCAAGAATTAAGGATAAGCTAGAAAACATTATACGTTCCTCTTCTTATCAAAAAATGCTTCAAGAAAGTATTGTAACCGTTCGTGGAGATCGATATGTGATTCCGGTCAAACAGGAATACCGTCATGTCTTTGGCGGGATGATCCATGATCAATCGGCATCAGGAGCGACGTTATTTATAGAGCCAGAAGCGGTAGTTCAAGCGAATAATCAGCTGCGTGAGTTAAGGTTGAAAGAGGAACGGGAAATAGAACGCATTCTCCTTCAATTAACCGGGATCGTAGCGGAACAAGCAGAATCACTTGATGTGAATGTGAAGATGCTAGCTGAACTCGATTTTGCTTTTGCCAAAGCCAAATATGCTCATCGAACCAAAGCCACTCAGCCTAAGCTGAACAATAAGGGGTATATACGTTTAAATAAGGGACGTCACCCACTCATCCCCTTACATGAAGTGGTTCCTATTGATGTGGAGCTAGGTAAGAATTTCACATCACTCATTATTACTGGACCTAACACCGGAGGTAAAACGGTTACGCTAAAAACCATGGGGCTCCATGCGCTGATGGCGGCTTCCGGTCTTCATCTTCCAGCCATGGAAGATAGCGAAATGGCTATCTTCTCGGGTGTTTTTGCAGACATTGGAGATGAACAAAGCATTGAGCAAAATCTGAGTACCTTTTCAGGACATATGACCAATATCATTCGAATTATCGATAGCATAGATGATCATAGTCTTGTGCTCTTAGATGAATTAGGTGCAGGGACGGACCCGACGGAAGGTGCTGCACTTGCGATGGCGATTCTAGATCATATGTACCAGAGAGGGGCGAAAGTGGTAGCAACGACCCATTATAGTGAATTGAAAGCATTTGCTTATAACCGCGAACAGGTCTTAAATGCGAGTGTTGAATTTGATGTGGAAACCCTTCGCCCCACTTACCGTCTATTAGTGGGGGTTCCAGGCCGAAGCAATGCTTTTGCCATTGCCAATCGCTTAGGGCTTTCATCCGATATTATAGAAGAAGCCAAAGGCCATGTCAGCCTGGAAGATACACGGGTGGAGACGATGATTGCGTCTTTGGAGGAGAATCGCTTAGCAGCCGAACAAGATCGATTGCATATGGCAACCCTTCGCAAGGAAATGGATGCCCTCCATGAGCAATTGGAGCAGGAGCGAATGGACTTTGCTAGGGAGAAAAACAGATTGCTTCAGCAAGCCGAGGAGCAAGCAGCCCGATCGGTAGCGATTGCCCGAAAAGAAGCAGATGAAATTATTTCGGAATTGCGCAGGATGGCTCAGGAAGAGCAAGTGGGCATTAAGGAACACAAGCTCATTGAAGCCAAAAAACGTCTTCAAGAAAGTGTACCCGCTTTTGAACGGGAAAAGGAGAAGAGAAAGAAAGCAGCAGAGAAGGAGACCTTCAAGGTCGGCGATGAAGTAAAAGTGACCTCCCTTGGACAAAAAGGAGAGATTATCGGGGAGCTTGGCAATAAAGAATATCAAATTCAATTAGGTATCTTAAAAATGAATATCAAAGCAGATGATCTGACTTTAGTCAAATCAGGGAAAAAGAAGGAGATTGTTCCTTTCACCCGGGTGAAGATATCTCGTGAAACCATTCGAACGGAGCTCGACCTTCGAGGTTATACAATAGATGATGCTATTTTAGTTATTGATAAATATTTGGATGATGCCGTGATGTCCAACTTGCACCAGGTTTCTCTCATTCACGGGAAAGGCACGGGAGCCCTTAGAGTAGGGGTTCATAACTTTTTGAAAAAGCACCGAAGTGTGAAATCCTTTCGATTTGGCGGACAAGGAGAGGGCGGCTTAGGGGCCACGATTGTAGAATTAAAGTAGCAGTATGAAACCATTCTCATTCGATTTCGTAGAAAAAGAGGGTGGATGATGAACCACAGCATACGCTAAAGAAAGGGGCTCCCCATGTCAAGTCTACTAAAAAATCCCTATATTCTTACAACGGCCTTTTTTGCAGTTACGATTCTTGCTTTATTCTTATTCCTAACCATCTTTGAGATGGTTACTAAGTATGATGATTGGGAGGAAATAAAAAAGGGAAACCTGTCTGTAGCCATGGCTGTTAGTGGGAAGATATTTGGAATTACGAATATTTTCCGATTCTCGATACAGCATAATGATGCGATTGGCCAGGCCTTGCTTTGGGGAGGATTTGGCTTTCTGTTGCTGTTGGCTGCCTATTTTATTTTCGAGTTCATGACTCCAAAATTCAAAATCGATGAAGAAATTGCTAAGGATAATCGATCTGTAGGATTATTATCCATGATGATTTCTATTGGACTTTCTTATGTGATTGGTGCCAGTATTGTATAAATCTATATTTGATGGCAATATTTCAATGTTTACGATGGACTTAATTCTTTGTAATATGAACTTATCAATCTAACATGTAAGTTTAGGTTGAGAGTTTCTTAGCGGCCATCCTTGGATGGCTGCTTTTTTTGTCTATATGCAATTTTAGACATAATAGTGTATAATTCATGGGTAGTTGGTATCCGGCTTTGGAGGTTTGAAATGCTAAAGAGGTTAACGATTATTATGATTATTTTATCTGCGATCTTCTTAATAAGCGGTTTCGCTTATTGGTATATGTCTCTAACGGTTTAAATCTAGATTCGGAGGAATTAAAATGAAGCAGAAAAAAGAGCTTCAAGTTGCCGTCATTGGTTTGGGCTTTATCGGCTTACCATTGGCTCTTAGCTATGCTATGAAAGGGGCTAAGGTGGTAGGGATTGATGTGTTGGCTCATCATGTCGAGGAAATTAATAAAGGTATATCCCACCATCTTGAATATTATCAAAGCAAATCATTAGCTGAAATTCTGGGAGAACAGCTAGCGGCCGATCAGTTCAAGGCGACCACGAAATATGAGGAAGCTGCTCAGGCGGTTCAAGCTTATATTATTACGGTAGGAATTCCAGTAGTAAATGGCGATCCCAATATGATGTATTTAGAAAGCGCCTGTTATGAGTTATCCAAAGTTCTGAAAAAGGGTGATACCGTTATTTTAAGAAGCACGGTCGTACCGGGAACTACAGAAGAGTTTGTGCGTCCACTTCTGGAAAAGAGCGGTTTAACAGCTGGTGAGGATTTCTATCTAGCCTACTCCTCGGAAAGAATTGCTGAAGGAAAGGCGTTTGAAGAATTTATTCATATGCCATTAGCATTAGGTGGAATTAATCCACAAAGCGCGGAAAAAGCAAAGGAAGTTTTAAGCTTTGTTACGGAAGCAGAAATCACGGTTTCTGAAATCAAAGTAGTGGAAACAGCAAAAGTTATTGAAAATATTCAACGCGATGTTAATATTGCGATGGTACAGCAATTTGCCCGTTTCTCTGAAAAAATAGGGATGGATACTTATGAATTGATTAAGATAGCCAATACCCATAAGCGTGTCAACCTTCTTTTTCCGGGTCCAGGAGTTGGTGGATACTGCTTGCCAAATGCTCTTTATTATTTGTTGCCAAAAGCCCGTGAGTTGGAAGTAAACATTGAGCTATTAGAATTAGCACGAAAAATCAATGATTCTGTACCTCAGGTTCTTGTTGATATGATAGGGGAAGAGCTACAGAAAAAAGGCAAGTCAATACACGGAAGTAACGTAGCCGTATTAGGACTAGCAATGAAGGATTTCTCCAATGATGATCGAATTAGTCCGCCACATCATGTCGTGGAAATCTTAATTGAACGGGGAGCAAAGGTGAGAGCTTATGATCCCGCTGTACCGAGCGAATATGCTTATAAGGTGAGCAGCTTAAGTGAAGCTGTGGAAGGGGCAGATGCCCTCATTTATTTGACAGCCCAGGAAGAATTTCTAGAAATCGACTGGAAAGCCACGATAGAAGGTATGACAGCTCAGCCCGTATTATTAGACACCAAGCATCGCATTCCCAAAAGCGCTGCAGAGTGGGCTGTGTTGTTGCGGATATAACTAAAAAAGCACCTGTTTTTTTGCCGTTTGGCAAAAAAACAGGTGCTTTTTTGTACTTATCAGTCAAGTGTGATACGCATCAGGCTAAGCCAGTAGCTTTCTTACCGTTCTTCTCCTTTGTTTCCTTTATCCTTCAGGGGTAAAAAGAGTGTCCTTATCTCATCATAAAACTGAAAGGGAGGCTGATAGCAAATGAATAAGATATGCTCAGTTTTAATGGTTGGAGTTTTAATGAGTTCTCTTGTAGGTTGTGCCACTGATGACCGAAATGATGCCAGGACTAACCAGTACCAAGGGTATCAAATGGGAACAAACGATACAAATACAAAAGCCACTGGCAGACAGGCGGCCAAGAATGCTAATGGCAGTACCAATATTACAAATACGGCCCAAGGCTATAAAGGTCATTTCAACGACGTTTCAAAAGGACAATGGTATACAAAAAATATTGAATGGGCTAAAGATACAGGGATTATAGGTGGATATCCAGGCGGAGGCTTCCAGCCTAACAAACCGGTTACACGTGCAGAAATGACAGCGATACTTCGCAATCTCTCAGAGAAGGGCTACATTAATATTCCAGATCAGACGGATCAGACACCAGCTGCGGATACCACGCCTACAACACCAGGGGCCGGTACAACACCAGACACAACCATAACGCCTGGAGTCGGTACAACACCAGGAGCTTAGAAAGGTAATCATATAGATGCCCAAGGGAGGTTGCTTCTTGGGTATCTTAGATTTCAAGCCGTTTGGAGCGACCGGAAGATTTCTAAAGAAAATTAACTGCCATATAGAATTCTTAGGGTTAGGTTAATTAAGTGGAAATATTCCCACTAATAAGGTTTCTGGGGTTAAATGAAACTTAATAAGCGTATAAATTCCCATTACATTAGTTTTTAAGCGGTTTTTTTCGCTAGAAGGAGGCTGTAGTGGGAGTTATTCCCTTTAAATTACCGCTACTTCTGAAATTTCCAGCTGTAATGGGAATTTTTCTTTTTAAAAAAGAAAGACTTGATCGGCCTCTTGGTTTACGTTGTTCATTTATTAACAGACTCGAAATTCCTTCTATCTCCCTAAACCCAGTAGGATCTAATTCGAAGGTGGATTCTTCTGGGGAATGTCGGGATTGATACTCTCATCATCAAATCTGACGGAAGGATCCACAGGAAAACGCGAATCTTGGCTATCTCCTGAATTCCGGTCAATGTTTTCGATTTGATATCTGCTCGGTTGAATGGGTTCCTCATAGGTTCCGCACCCCATAAGAAGAGAAAATAGAGAACAATATACAATAAAGTTTAGCTTGGGCATAATCTCTTGCCTCACCTTTCAGGATGAATTTATTATGTCCTAGTTTTCGGTTAACTTTTCAACAGCCGCTATATAAAGAAAAAACCCACCATTCAAAGGTGGGCTTCTACTGTGATCTATCTACTCTTCCTGCTGGGGGTTATCTTGCGGCAGTTCTTCGTAGTCACCTGATTTGATGAGTTCTTCCGCTTCCCGAACCCATTTCTCTAGTTTTTCAGGGGACTGTATTTCCTTTTCAATGCCAGGATCTCCGTATTTATAGAAACGGAAAAAGGTTTCTTGATCCACGTATCCAGCTCCAGGGAGCGGCATGACCAACCAAGTGCTGTATTGATAAATGTAGTGATCCTGTTTACCAATCCAAAGGGTTGATTTCACCACGGTATTCTTAAGAACATGCTGAAGCGTTTTTTCATCCAGCTTGTTCTTTAAGTCAGCAAATAAGGGGGAGGAAGATTGGGTAACCCAGTCCCATCCGTTGGTTTCGACTTGAATGACCTCACAAAGCTGACTTAAAACTTCTTGATCCGGAAGTTGATTCGCCTTCTTCATGAGGGGAAGCCAATCTAAGAACCCAGCGAAAGGGTCGTAGGGAAGTGTATCCTCCTTTGAAGCTTTAAACCACATGTTACCCTTCTTGATGTAATAATGGTCTTCCCAACGATAATAATTGAAAGGAATCCCTGCCATTCTGCCATTCACGATATAGGCTTCCTTAGGACGGATCGCCACACCATCAAACATGCTGGTTGTTTTTCGTTCTCCTATCCCGTTTTTAATATATCCTTGAAACCAGAATTTCTGATCTATTTCTTTCGCATTTGTGGTGGCTTCAACCGCTTGCTTCAGAATATTAGTGGCATCGATCGGGACCTTCTCTTGCTTCTGTTGTTCTACAACGGAAAAGGTACTCTTACTGGAAGGTATGGTACAGCCGCCAAGGATAAGAATCAGGCAAAGGGATATTAAACTTAAGCTATGCAGATGTTTTGGCATGTCGAAGCCTCCTTCCCGCAAGGTAGAGAACAAGCAAAAAAGTGGAGCCGATTAAGATCGAATGGACGGGAATGGAATGCTTCCCAAGCACATAAATGATATGTCGACCCTGAATGGTAGTGACTAACTCTTGTTCGCCGTCTCCATCAAGATCTGCAAAGATTGCATCGTTCATCGACAAGAAGATTTTCCATGTTTGTTCAATTCCTTGTTCTGTAAGCCTGAAGCCCGTAAGATAAGCTGTATCCTTAGCCCGCACCGCACTTTTACTAGCACCAACGAATTCATGACCTTTCTCTAGCAGGCGGAAATCTTCGAATCGGAAGCTCTTCTCTTCAGTACTCCAGAGGACCTTCCACTCTCCGTTTTCTTGTGGCTGCAGGATGGTGGAGTAGGGATGCTTAATCATTAATTCGTCCGCTCCATCATGATTCAGGTCGATGACTTGAAATTGACTGAGGGCTAGTCCCTTTTGCATATTTCTTGTCAGCTCATGGGTGATTTTCATTTTACCGTTAACCCATTGCAGGATATGGAGATCCCGTCCAAGGACAAGCAACCCTTCTTCCCCATTACCTAATGTCAAGGAACCGACAATTTTTGTCGCATCAGAAGCCATTTCAAACGGAATTTGTTCATAAGTACCTGTTAGTAACCCTTGCTTTAACGCCACTTTTGAAAACTTCGTTCCCACTTGATCTTGATAGTCATAGTAACCACCTGTCATTTCCAATTGTTGCTCAATATTGTCCACATTTAATAGTAAAGCTCGATAGGGCGCTGTCCCGTATTGAGTCATGCTCTCGGTTAGAACTTGACGCTGAATTTGAGGCACTAGCTCCAGCTTTTCATTTAAGACATAGTAAGGGAACCCGATATACTCCATAGGAAGAACAGCTTTTATTTTCTTTACATCTAATTGTTCAGAAGGAATTCGAGTAAGCTCCCCATTACGCCATTTCCATACGTATATAGAAAGTGGTTCGGGCGTAATAGTATAAGTTGGCTTCGGGCGAGTTCCGGTTTCCATTAACTTCTCTAAATAGTCCCTATTGCCGATCGTCACTAATTCATCTGCACCGTCTTGATCAATATCTTCAACGATAACGGGAAAAAAGGTTGACAATTCTCCGATATATAATTCTTTAGAGTTCCAGATTTTATAAAAATAAGGGAGAACTTGTACAAGGTTATTCGGTAAAGCAATATTCAGTATTAAGGCTGTAGTTAAACCGACAACAAAGGCTTTAAGCCCGATACGAGCAAATTTCCATGTTATTGGAAACAGGAATAAGCCAATAAAGACAACGGATAAGACAAAAGGCAGAAGATCCATCTTGTTAAAGGCATTGACCATTGCTTGATCCAGGAGCAGGAATAATAGCGTATAGACAATAGCCTGCTTTCGGTCCTCGGCAGGTATGAGCCAAAACAGGAATAGCATAAACGGAACAACGAGCAATCCATAAAAGGAGTATTCCGCCAAAGCAGGAATGACCAGCAGGTGGCTAAAAAAATATAAATAAATGCAATAAGGAATCAGCATGATGGTTTTCATTTTTTAGCTGCACCTCCTAATGACTCGTCCTGTTCCAAATACGGGAAGGAAAGAGCCAACCCAACCACGAGCCAAAAATACGTGTTCATAAAAGGGACTTCAAATATATTTTCCACCGCATTGTGCAGAACAATGGCCAAAATGCCAGTAAGCAAGCCGGCATACATATAAAACATCCTTCGCCTTCGCTGCGTTTTCCATATTTGATAGCCGTTTCTGACGATTGTCCCCATCAGCCAAAGGAAAGCACCTAAACCGACAATTCCCATTTCGGCGAGGGTTTTAAAATAGTAGCTGTCCACATAAATGGTGTCAAAGTTTCGTTCACCCACGGCTCCTCCGTAATGCCCAAGCCCAACACCGTAAAAGGGTTGGACCCTCATCACGTCATAAGCGCCTAACCAACGAGCAATCCGTCCATCTTTGGAACTCTTTTCGAGATACTCGTCACTGAATAAATGGTTAATCCGTGAGGTAACCGGTGGGACAAAAGCGGCAGTTAAGACCGCAACGATAAGAAGCGTGATCAGCAGCTTGCGATTGAGAAATACACTAATTAATCCAACTGCTCCGGCTAAGGCTAACCATGCCCCTCTAGAGTAGGTGAACATAAGGGTGCCTAGCATGAGAAAACCAAGAAAAACCCAGAACCAACGTTTCTTTCCCTGTTCTGCGAATGCAAAGCCAAAAGCAATGGGGCTCATCAGAGCCATAAAGCTTCCTAGAATATTCGGGCTTTGCACAATCGAGAAGGCCCGAGTAGTGATGTTCTCGCTGGTATCCGCCCATGCTTCAGGGGTTGGCACTTTCATGACCACTTGGAGAAGTCCATAAGCTCCGACGATTGCAGCTACAATGAGTAAGATCCGAATGGTTTTTTGTGCTTCTTTTTGAGAATCAAAGAAATAGAAACCAATGAGAAAAGCGGCCATATACTGATAAATCGCTCGAAAGCCTTCAACATTGACCCAAAAGTATTTCATATCCAGGACGAGAAACCCTATGCCCAGAACGAGGAAGGAGACCAGCGGTGTCTTCATGGAAGGTAATGTCCGCTTGGCTCCTAGTAACTTTACTAGAGAGATCCCGACAAGAAGTAGAAGCAGTCCTTCATCCCAAAGTGAGGATACAACGGGAATAGGAATGATATTTCTCAGGATATAATCAATAATAGGGAAAAATAAAAGGAAATAAAGCCAAGTAAATCGGTTGTACAGTATGCTTTGTTCCTTCATGAACATTAGAGACGAAACCTCCTAAATGAAATGCTTTGTTATTCCCCCTCTTGATATTAAGAGGGGAATAACTGACTACCTATACTATTACCGCATATGAGCGTGCAAAAATCAAGCCGTTTCCTCCTCTACCTCCTTTCATTGAGGAGGAGGGGGGATGGATGGTATAATAAAAATCAAGTAAATACATTGATCATGCCTGGTGAGTACGATATAATTTATTAGATTTATAGATAGCTTCGGGGACCTAAGGAAGTGGTAGAAGTATGTCCAAAAGGAAAATCATCCATGTTATTGGTGGAGGAGAGTTAGGCGGAGCAGAATATCATATACTTGATCTATCCCAGCTGATGGACAAAAGCCAATTTGAAGTGACGGTCATCTGCTTCTATAATTCCGCATTTGCTAAAGAGCTTCGGGACAGGAATATACGCGTTATGGTACTTGATCAATATCATCGCTTCGATCCTCGGCTAGTACATAGTCTAAAAAGAACCTTTCAAGAAGAAAAACCGGATATTATCCATTCGCATGGGGTGAAAGCCAATTTTGCCTGCCGCTTGGCTGCTCGCTTCTTCCCGCATATCCCTTTAGTTACAACGGTGCATAGTAACTTAAGGTTTGATTATCCTAATCGGTTGTCCTATTTCCTTGCATCACGGTTGGAGTTTTGGACGCGAAAATATAGTCATCACTTTATCGTTGTATCGGATACGATCAAGAAAATTCTTGTGAGTGAAGGGGTCGCTCCAGAGAGAGTCACTCGAGTGTATAATGGGATTTCCATTGAGAAGCTTCAAGTGGACGAAACCATGGAGGATGTTCGGAAAGATCTTGGCTTGCCCCATGATGTGTTTTTAGTCGGAAATGTTTCCCGTTTTGTACCTGTTAAGGGACTTCCAGATCTTATAGAGGCTCTCGTTTTGTTGTCTGCTAGCTATCCCAAAGTACATTGGCTTGCTGTAGGAGATGGACCAGAACGAGAAGTCCTGCAAAGATTAGCGGAGGAGAAGAAATTGGTGCATCGGGTCCATTTTTTAGGCTATCGGCGAGATGTGGCCAGGTGTTTGACTGCTATGAACGCTTATGTGAGCTCTTCTTATTCTGAAGGACTTCCTCTTTCCGTTTTACAGGCAATGGCCTTACGAAAGCCGGTCATCTCCACCCTTGTAGGCGGTCTTGCAGAATTTTTGAAAGACAAGCACAATGGGTTAGCGGTAGAAACTCATCATCCTGGGCAAATTGCAGAAGCGATTATACAGCTTATAAATAATGATGAATTAAAAGATCAAATTACGGCAAATGCCTATCATACAGTTTGTGAACAATTTACGCTTCAACAAATGGTGAAGAGAACAGAGCAGTTATATGAGCAGTTGATTCGTCAAGGTGAGACTAAATAAAAAATCCCCCACTCCTTTGAACTGAAAAGGGATGGGGGATTTTATTTTCTCTAAGCCTCCAACATATCACTTGGGTTAATCAAGCAGTTTAGACATCAGCTTGTTCAACTGCTGAGCTTGAAACTCACGATTATACATCATGAGCTCCTCATCTTGAGCAGGTCTTCCGGTATGATGGACCGGCTGATTTCTATGTTGCTGCCAATTTTCATAGAGAGTAAGAAAAGCTTTCTTAATCGTTTGTTTATCCAAAGGATCAACCACCTCACCGAGTTTAAATCGGCGAATAATGCCGGTAGACTCTCCTTCAAATGAAAGGGCAAGAATGGGATGCCCAATAGCCATATACTCATATAGCTTCCCTGGGATGTAAGCTTCCGAGCCAGGGGCCGTATCTCCGATTAACAGTAATACATTTGCGCTTTTCATAGCGGATAGAGCCTTCTTATGGGGAAGGTTGCCCATAATGTCTACGAGGTCCTCCAGTTGAACCCTTTTTACACAGTCGATATTATCGGTATAGCCAGGATAATCAAATACTCCGGCAAACTGAAGCAAAAGATCCTCTCGGTTAATTTTCTTTTCTTGAATAAGCTCCGCCACAGCCTCTAGAAAGAGACGAGGATTTCTTTCTTTATAAAAGATGCCCGTATAGATAAGCGTAAATTTACCATCATGATCTTGGACTTCAATATGTTGGTAATCATGAGGGTCGAATCCATTATAGATGACTTCCATCTGTCGGATGCTGGATGAATACTTTTGACAAAAGTTTTCGGCAAATCTTTGGGTTACCGTTGTGATGGCATCTGCTTCAACCATGACACTTTTCTCCATTTTTTCCTCCCATATCTCGCGGAGCTTAATACCAGAGCGGTGCATATTTTGGGTCCAAGGGTCACGGAAATCAGCAATCCATTTGACTTTGGTTTTTCTTTTTAAGCTTCTTGCAACCAAATGGCATGTATAGGGACCAGAAGTAGAAAACATAATAGGAATTTGCTGTTCACGAATCACCTTTTCCCCTAATTTCACTGCATCAGGAAGCCAGCCAATCATATCATCAGGGATCATGGCCGCGTTTTTAACTCGCTTAGCCCAAGGGATCAAATGGCTTTTTATCAGTTTTTTCATGCCAGAGGGCTGGGGATGTGGGGATGGGGATGCTGATGTTTGTCCATTGCCCGGCGAGGTTGGCACACTGCGAAGCAGAGCGACGGGATTCCACTCCTTCGCCCGATGGATGAAAACATTGGCCGGCAGTTCATTTAATAAACTATCATCTTTGGTGGCATGGTAAGTGACATCAACGGTTAGAACATGTACTTCCCAACCCATTTGGGCTAAATATTTGGCCATTTTTAGCGGGCGTGGGACACCCCCGCCTCCAATGGGAGGGAATATATATGAAACAAGTAGTACTTTTTGCTTTTCTTTCATATAGGACGTCCTTTCAAAGAAAATACATTCTTTATTACCGCATATTAGCTATGAAAAATCAAGAGGATGATTTAAAATGGATAGTGGTTAATAAGGTTAAGGTTAAGGTTAATGGAGGCAATGTATGGCCAAGTCAATTATTAAATCGACGATTATTCTCGTAGCCGTAACCATGGTGGGACGGCTTCTTGGTTTTTTTAGGAATATTTTCATAACCAACGAATTTGGTCCAGGGATAGAAACTGACGCTTATTTTATGGCGTTTACCTTGCCATTCACTATATTTTTAGTGATTCCTGGTGCGATCAATGCGGTGTTCATTCCTGCGATGCAGGGCTTAATGGGGACAGAGAATGAAGAGAAACGGAATGAGGTCTTCCAAAAAACGATGACCGTATGTTTGATTCTGTTTACACTCTTGTCTGTTGCAGGAACAATATGGTCAAAGGAAATTGTGTCGGTACTGGCTCATGGTTTCGATCAGGAACAACAGGAATTAACCGTACAGCTTCTGCAAATCATGATGCCAGCCACTCTATTTATCGGGTTGATTGCGGTACTGTCAAGCGTTTTGAATGCCCATCATGAATTCTTTGCTCCTTCCCTTGGGACGGTAATCAACAGTCTCTTAGTGATCGTTTCTATCTACACCTTGGTTCCGTTATGGGGAATTTATGGATTGGCTTGGGGGACCTTGATTGGGTTTGCGGTATTTGCTATCTATTTATTTTTTCCTGTCCGCACTCGCCATTACACGGTGCGTTGGAATCTTTCTGTGAGTGACGACCCTTATTTAAAAGGTATGGGGGAGCGATTTGTACCTATTCTTTTAGGAACGGTGATTTCCCAGCTTTATATTTTATTAGAACGATTCTTAGTCTCGGGTTTAGGTGGTTTAAAGCTGACTTCGCTTATTCTCGCCAATAGTATCGTTCAGCTTCCCGTTGCTATCTTTGCAGGGGCATTGGCGGTACCGCTCTTCCCGCTGCTCTCTGAGTATGTAAAGCAGAATCAGATGGATCAAATGAAGTCTGTGATGAGAAAAGGGCTGCTTTATCAATATCATCTACTTCTCCCAACGACTATGGGATTGATCCTGTTATCCAAGGAAATTGTTCGTCTGTTTTATGCACACAGTGCGGAGTTTACCGAAGAAGCGGTTGTCTTAACAGCTTGGGCCACCGTCTTTTACAGTGTTGGGATGATCGCATTGGCCGGAAGGGATATGCTGACTCGGGTCTTCTATGCTGTTGAAAACACAAAAACCCCTGTCATCATTGGAGGGGTTAGTTTAGGAGTATATGTTTTTTGCGGATGGATTTTTATCCCCTCATTGGACCATGGTGGGATTGCCCTAGCATTTTCTTTAGCCGCCTTTTTTAATTTAGCCTTTCAAACGATCTATTTACGAAAACAAATCGGAGCATTGTATTCGTATGAATTTTTTGCTTCTATCATAAAAGGAGCGTTATCTTCGATTGTCATGGGAGGGGTAGTTTGGTTTTTGAAAGATTCTCTCCTAGGCTTAGGCTATTTTCAGGTTCCTTTCTTAATGGTTGTAGCGGTTTTTCTTTATTTTGGATTACTCATGTTACTTAAAGAAGTAATGGCCAAAGAAATCATGGGGAAACTGTGGGTGAAGATACGTCCTAAGAAGTCTGGGTAATTCTCGCGAATAGGAATGCATAAATTTTTTTCGCTTTCCTTCTCTGCATAAGGGCAACTAAGCTGCTGCACAATCTCATTGACCAAGTTAGTGTCAATGAGATTTCTGCGCCGAAGGCTTGGCACCAGCCAAGTTTACTTTATAAGAAACAAGACAATCAAGAGCCCATTTCTTTAATTCATCATGATTTTTTCCCGTAAAGGAGGCAAAGACGTGCTTATCCGTTCCCGAGTAATCAACGGAAAAGAACGATAAAATCCATTTCCCTTCGTCTTTTTCTATCGAGAATTGAATGAATTGCCCTTCTTTGCCTTTCCAATCAAAGAGTAGGTGGAGCAAATCCTCATTCGCTTGCTGTATGGCTTTCATGGCAGCAAAAACCCCCTTCAAGTAATGGTTTATATGAGGTTTCTTTATTCTATAGTGATCTTCCTGCCCGACTTACAAAACAAGTGCTAACCTGACAAAAATAGAAGTGGAAGCCTCAAAAATCGACATAGAAAAAAGGAAATGCCCTGGCTTTGTGGAGGGTCATTTCCTTTTTTTTCTTATCGAAAAGTATGATACGCATAAGGCTAAAGCCAATAGCTTTCTTATTTGATTAATCCTAAAAGCTTCATGGCCAGCATGCTGCTTTGTTCTGCCTGTGAGGTAAGTTCCCGAATTTTGACATCAAGCTTGATCTTCAATTCATCAAGCTGTTTAAGTGCAGGGTTCACCACTGCACTAAGACTTTCGTAGGATAACGTCTGAATGGCTCCAGCGGAGTCCATGTCCATCCGTTCAATAAATCGATCGATTTTAGGATCATAGGATACGCCGACAAAGGGGACACCTAAAACGGCTGCAATAATGATGGAGTGCAAACGCATCCCCAATATAAAATCCATGTGACCGATAAAACTGATGATTTCATGAAAATTCATTTGTTCATCTAATAGAATCGCTCCCGGTTCCTTCATATATTCTGTAATATCACGAGATGGGGAGACATCTGCGGGAAACTGCATAGGAAGAAAATAAACATTCCATCCCTTTTGTAGCATCTCGTCTGCCATCAGGGCTATGGCTTTTTTATAACTTTCTTCGTTCTTCCACTTCCGAACAGAGATGGCCACCGACTTTTTACCGTTATCCTTAACCCATTTCCGGCTGATGTTCAAATCAACTTCCTCCGGTCGGATCGTAACCGCGGGATCTGCTGTAATATGAATAGGTCTTGTGACCCCTAGTTTCGTCATATCATCCGCAGAGCCTTGGTCCCGTACGGTTATGACATCTACTTTGTTCACTACGGTACGGATCAAAAATTTACTGATCGGATGGGAGATCGGCCCGAAGCCCTGGGCGTAAAAAATGATGGGTTTGCCGAGTACCTTGGCCATGGTTACAATGCTTAGATAATACATAACACTTCGTGGGCTGGTAGCATCCTGAAGCAGACTGCCGCCGCCCATAAGGAGAAGATCGGAACTTTTCAGCTGCTTTAAGATTTCCGTGAAACGCCAACGATTATATGCGGGGATTCCGAATAAAGCCATGGTTTCCTTGGGTTTATTAGAAAGGACGGCTAGGTTTATCGCGGGGTGTTGTTTTTTGAGGGAGCCGATAATGCCATAAAGAACGGTATCATCACCAGCATTATCAAAACCGTAGTATCCAGATATTAATACCTTAGTCATGAAGCGACCTTCTTTCATCCAAATCAGACCTGCATAGTTCAGTTTAGTATAGCAGTTTAGCCATGGAAATGGAAGTTTTCATCATGAATGTAGATTAGATCTTTTCAAATTGTCAAATACTTAAATTATATGCATGGAAAAAGGAGCCTCTCATGATGAAAAAAGTGATTATTTTGGCTACCTTGTGTTTTTTCCTCGCCAGTGTCTCCGTGGCAGGGTATGGTTACTTCAAGTATAAAAATATGACAGAACAATGGTATCAGCCTTTGCAGCCGAACCTTGAAGACGAAGAGGAAGGTCCATCAACACATCAAACGAAAGAAGAGAAGGGAGAACCAGAAGAAAAAGATACCAAAGAGCCTGTTACATTAAAGCCTTTCAATATTATGATTTTAGGAGTGGATTCAAGAGGAGAAAAACGCTCGCGTTCGGACACGATGATGCTTGCTGCTGTTAATCCCCTGCAGCAAAAAGTTACCCTTCTCTCCATTCCAAGAGATACACTAGCGAAGATACCGGGGCATGGCCGGGATAAATTTAATCATTCGATGTTCTTTGGTGGGCCTTCTCTAGTAAAACAAACGATGGAAAATTTTTTTGATCTTAAAATCGATCATTATGTCTCCGTTGATTTTGAAGGGTTTATTCATTTAGTAGACGAGTTGGGGGGAATTGAAGTTGATGTCAAAAGGCGGATGAAATATCATGATCCATCAGATGGCACAGAGATTGATCTATACCCTGGTGTTCAACGTCTTGATGGAGAGCAGGCCCTGGACTATGCTCGTTTCCGCAAAAGTGATATTGGATCAGATGCCAGTGATTTTGACCGGATGGATCGCCAACAGGAGGTTGTCCGAAAAATTACGGATAAAGCGACAACGTTGACTACAGTATTCCGTGTGTTTAATTTAATGGAAATCTTAGGGGAACATGTCAAAATGGATTTTACGGAAGAAGAGATTCGAGAGTTGGCTATCCTATTTAGAAATTTTTCTTCTTCTAGCATTGCTACGGTGGATTTGAAAGGAACGAATCAAAGAATTCCCCTTCATGGATATAGTCTATGGGTATATATGGTTGGAGAGGAGGAGAAACAGAGAATTCAAACGATTATTCAAGGGACCTTATCTTCAGGGGTGTCCACAACGAGTGAGAAAATAGCCGAGTAAACTGCAGGTTCTCATCCTGCAGTTTTTTTATTTTTACACGTTTTAACTTCTCTAGGATATGGAAATAAATGTGGAATAGGCTCATGAACTAGACAAAACATTATGGGGGTGAAGCCATGCGAAATCCAGACAGTCGAAAAGGACAGGAACTCCAAAACCTAACCACCAAATTGGAGGAAAACGTAGCGTTTTTGAGGGATGCGTTGGGAATAGGGAAAAGTTTCGATGTCATTCATCGTGAACTGGAATTTGCTGGACGCAAGTTTGGGTTATTCTTCGTCGACGGATTTGCTAAAGATGATGTCATGAATATTATTACAATTCATCTTTCTAAGCTAGAACGCGAAAATTTAACTCCGGATGCGGTTAACAAGCTGATGCATACCTACATTGGCTACTTAGAAGTCGATAAGGTAAAAGAGATGGATAAAATTATCTCTTCCGTATTAGCAGGTCCCTTGGTTCTTGTCATGGATGGATCGGATGAGGCACTCGTAATCGATGCCAGAACCTATCCCGCAAGATCCCCTGATGAACCTGACATTGAGCGTGTCGTCCGGGGAGCCCGTGACGGTTTTACGGAAACCTTGATTTTTAATACGGCATTGACCAGAAGAAGAATACGCGATGCCTCCTTGCGGATGGAGTATATGCAAATTGGGACTCGATCCAAGACGGATATCGCGGTTAGCTATTTGGAAGATGTTGCAGACAAGGAGCTTGTACAGGAGATTAAGGAAAGGCTGCAGAAAATAGAAATTGATGGTCTTCCGATGGCAGAAAAAACGATCGAGGAATTTATTTTTCAAAAGAATTGGAATCCCTTCCCCATGGTTCGCTATACGGAACGTCCTGATGTCGCAGCGATCCACCTTATGGAAGGGCATGTGCTCATTTATACAGATACTTCACCAAGTGTCATGATTACACCAACCACCTTTTTCCATCATGTACAGCATGCAGAGGAATATCGACAGAAGCCGGTTGTCGGAGCTTATTTGCGCTGGATTCGTTTTGTGGCCATGCTTGCCTCTGTTTTCTTGCTGCCTTTATGGATGCTTGTCGTTTTTGAGCCGGAGCTACTTCCTGAGGAATTGAAGTATATTGGACCAAATAAGATGGGAAACATCCCTCTACTGATTCAAATCTTATTTGCTGAAATAGGCATTGATGTGCTGCGAATGGCCGCCATTCATACACCATCATCCTTGGCTACAGCACTTGGTTTAATCGCGGCTTTAATGATTGGCCAGGTAGCCGTAGAAGTAGGATTGTTAACCAATGAGGTCATTTTGTACCTATCGATTGCTGCGATTGGAACTTTTGCAACGCCTAGCTATGAGTTTGGATTAGCGGCAAGGTTGGTGCGACTTTCCCTAGTTATTGCGGTCGCCTTTTTCCATTTGCCAGGCTTAATTGTAGGGGTGATAGGTTGGCTAGCCTTACTCATGTTTACAAAATCGTTGAACACGCCCTACATGTGGCCTTTGTTTCCTTTGAATATCAGGGCATTACAGGATATTCTTGTTCGTTCACCGGTGCCTGCCCAGCATAAGCGCCCCCGGATTTTGAACCCGGAAGATCCGACCCGATCCTAAATCCATTTTCCCATGATAAGCACTGCAGCTTATAGGAATGTGTACAAACCACATTTACATAAGTATTAGTAGTGCTTTTTCATGTTTTGAATGGGAGGGGTTTTATGGTCATGGACAGAAAGCCGTGGTTAGCCCATTATCCCCCACAAATTCCAGCTCAATTGGATTATCCCGACATTTCCCTGACTCATTTTCTAAGGGAGGCGCAAGTTAGCTTCCCGCATCAAACCGCTATTCGTTTTCTAGGAAAAACCTTAAGCTATCAACAACTCTATCTTAAAATGCAGTGCTTTGCAGGAGTCTTGAAGCAAATGGGGGTGAAAAAAGGGGATCGCGTTGCCCTCATGCTTCCTAATTGTCCTCAAGCTGTCTTCTGCTATTATGGCATCCTTCAGATTGGAGCGGTAGTCGTTCAAACCAATCCCCTATATACGGAAAGAGAGTTGCTACACCAGTTGAATGATGCAGGTGCTGAAATTATCGTTTGCCTCGATTTGATTTATCCTAGAGTAAAGGGTATTCGCGGGAAGACCAAATTGAGAGAAGTAATCGTGACAGGAATAGAAGATTATCTTCCCTTCCCCAAAAATCTTCTCTTTCCAATCATCCAACGGTTTAAAGGAGTAGCGGTTCAGGTTGACTATGATGAAAATCAATGTTGGAAGCTGAAGACGCTATTAGCTGTGACTCCGCCTTTCCAGTCCTTTGAAAGTATTGAACCTGAAGAAGATTTAGCCCTCTTGCAGTATACAGGAGGGACCACAGGGCTAGCCAAAGGAGTGATGCTTACACATGCGAACCTTGTAGCCAATGTCATCCAATGCCGCAGTTGGTTTTATAGGTCAAGTCAAGGGCAGGAAAAGTTTTTGGCTGTTGTTCCTTTTTTTCACGTATACGGGATGACGGTCGGGATGAATTTGGCGATTTGCTTGGCTAGCTGCCTCATTGTTATTCCAAAGTTTGATATCCCATTATTGTTGAAGTCCATTGATAAGGAAAAACCAACTGTTTTTCCAGGAGCCCCGACAATGTATATTGGATTATTGAATCATCACCAACTTGCCAAATACGATTTCTCTTCGATTGATGCTTGTTTAAGCGGGTCAGCTGCCTTGCCATTGGAAGTTCAGGAAAAGTTTGAGGGCATTACAGGAGGCCGGTTGGTTGAAGGTTATGGATTAACGGAGTGCTCACCGGTTACCCATGCCAATTTAATTTGGGATAAAAGAAAAACGGGGAGCATTGGTTTGCCGTGGCCGGACACGGAAGCCAAAATCATAAGCTTGGAAGATGGGACTACGCTTCCGCCTGGAGAAATTGGGGAATTGGCCATCAAGGGCCCCCAAGTGATGAAGGGGTATTGGAATCAGCCACAGGAAACAGAGCTGGTGTTTCATGAGGGGTGGCTTCTTACAGGGGATTTAGCTTATATGGATGAGGAGGGTTTTTTTTATATTGTGGATCGCAAGAAGGACATGATCATTGCTGGAGGATATAATATTTATCCAAGGGAAGTGGAAGAAGTATTATTTGAACATCCCGACGTATTGGAAGCCGCTGTGGTGGGAATCCCCGATCCTTACCGAGGGGAAACGGTGAAAGCCTTTGTTGTATATAAAGAAGGAAAAAAAGCTTCCGAAGAGGAGCTGGACCAATTTTGCCGGGAACGTTTGGCAGCCTATAAGGTACCACGGCAATATGAATTTCGCCAGGAGCTTCCTAAGACGATGGTGGGTAAGGTGTTACGCAGGTCCTTAAAAGGTGGAACATAATGAATAACAGGGGAGGGGGTATCCCCTTCCGTTTCCTTATGGTGTAACTCACAAACTCCATCCAACTCACGTTAGATGGATTTCATCTTATATTAGAGTAATGATTACAAATTAAGTACTGCATATGGCAGTTTTTTTTAATACATTATCCCTAATTTATTAATTTTGAAAGTTTCGTTAACGATAGATGGAAAGTATTGACAGAAAAGTTGGGCGGGTATAGACTGTAATTCAATGAATGGGTCATTCATTGCGATTTAATGAAGAGGGAGACAGATGGCAAAGAAATCGGGAGAAAAATACCAAGCAATAATTGACGTCTTTGGCACGTTAGATGAGTCTGTCACATCCTGGATCATGAATGATCGGAAGTATGATTTGATGGCATTGGTAGATCCCATTCACAGTCTGTTTATTCAAGGATTAAATGCAAGGCCTTGATCTATATATTCTTATACTTATACGAAAAGTATTATACGCATATGAAAACGCAAGTAGCTTACTATACATAAGCTTGGGGGGAGAGACAATGGAGTTTACAAATGTAGGCTTAAGGGTTGAAAACCGCGTAGGTTATGTCACCATCAAACACCCACCGGCAAACGCCCTGAACGCTGCTACTTTTTCCGGACTTTCAGCATGCTTTGATAATATTGCATCTGCTGATGAAATTAAGGTGGTCGTTCTTACAGGAGAAGGTCGTTTTTTCATTGCTGGTGCTGATATTAAGGAATTTGATCCGGCTTTCGGCAACGCCGAAAAAGGGAAGGAAATTGCTTTGGTTGGACAAAGATTGTTTGACCGTATGGAGCAATTTCATAAGCCGATTATTGCAGCTATCAATGGCGCATGTTTAGGAGGCGGCTTTGAATTAGCGCTCGGGTGTCATATGAGGATTGCTGCCAAGCAGGCTCAGTTTGGTTTACCTGAATTGAAGCTAGGATTAATTCCGGGATTCGCTGGAACTCAGCGACTTTCCCGTATGATCCCGAAGGCAAAAGCTATAGAGCTTTTGCTTACCAGTCAATTCATTAGCGGGCAGGAAGCAGAGCGCTTAGGACTCGTCAATTATGCGGTACCGGCAGAGGAAGTTCTTTCGAAAGCGAAGGAAATAGCCGAAGGCATTGCACTAGAGAAGAGTGCTGCATCCATTGCGGCTGCCCTTGAGGCGGTTACGAAAGGTATAGAGATGACCTTAGAAGAGGGCCAAGCCTTGGAAGCAGACCTGTTTGGCCAGTTGTTCTGTACAGAAGATGCGAAGGAAGGCGTATCCGCTTTTCTAGAGAAGAGAAAGGCAGAATTTAAGGATAAGTGAATACCAGCAAACAGATGAAGGAGGGCTAGGTATGAATATTTTAGTTGTAATGAAGCAAACCTTTGACACCGAGGAAAAGATCTCCATTCAAAGCGGACGGGTTAAGGAGGATGGTGTTGAATTTATTATCAATCCTTATGATGAGTATGCGGTTGAAGAAGCCATTAAACTACGTGATGATTTCGGCGGTGAAGTAACGGTGATGACGGTAGGCCCAACACGTGCGGAAAACGCACTTCGCACAGCACTTGCGATGGGAGCAGACAAAGCCGTTATCGTAGATGATGAATCCTTAATAGGAGATGAATATACCATAACTAAGGTTTTAGGAGCTGTAATTAAAGATCGTCCATTCGATATTATCCTTGCCGGTAATATGTCCGTTGATTATGGAGCGGGGCAAATCGGACCGCGTCTAGCGGAAGAGCTGGGAATTCCCCATGTGGCTACGATCACGAAGCTTACCATTGAAGGTTCTAAGGCTACTGTTGTACGTGATGTTGAGGGGGATTCGGAGACAATCGAAGTATCTCTGCCACTATTAGTAACCGCTCAACAGGGGCTAAATGAGCCGCGTTACCCTTCCCTTCCAGGAATTATGAAGGCTAAAAAGAAGCCGATGGAGCGCTTAAGTGCTGATGATCTTGGATTAAATTCTGAAGAAATCAAAGCCAAAACAGCCATCGTGGATCAATATCTGTCTCCAAAGAAAGAAGCAGGACGCGTATTATCCGGTGATCTTGGCGCTCAGGTAATAGAGCTTGTACAACTTCTTCGTAATGAAGCAAAAGTAGTGTAAGGGGGAAACCGGAGTGAGAAAAGTACTAGTACTAGCAGAGATACGTAATGGGAAATTAAGGAACATATCCTTTGAAGCATTGTCGGCAGCTCAAAAAATAGCTGAAGGAGGAGAAATCCTTGCGGCTGTTCTTGGAAGCAGCGATGAAAAATTAGTTTCTGAATTAGCACAATATGGTGCAAATAAAGTATATCTGGTTTCGAATGGAGAGTTAGCCCAGTATACGCCAGATTCCTTTACTCAAGCATTGACTCAACTAATCCATGATGTAAACCCTGATGTTGTATTCGTGGGACATACAGCCATCGGTAAAGATCTAGCTCCACGTGTTGCCCAACGTTTAGGGCTTGGATTGATTTCTGATATTACCGAATTGTCAGTGGATAGTGGAGAAGTAGTCTTCACTCGTCCAATCTATGCCGGAAAGGCTTTCCAAAAGGTGAAAATGGCGGATGGAAAAGTATTCGCCACTATTAGACCAAACAATATTGCTATAGCTGATCCTGATGCATCCCGTACCGCAGAATTGGCTAGTTTAGCTGCTGATATTAAAGATATCCGCACAATTGTTAAGGAAGTAGCAAGAAAAGCAGTGGAAGGTGTGGATCTTTCTGAAGCAAAGGTGGTTGTTGCTGGCGGACGAGGTGTGAAGAGCAGCGATGGATTTAGACTTTTGAAAGACTTAGCTAATCTTTTAGGTGGAGCCATCGGTGCCTCTCGCGGAGCATGTGATGCGGAATACTGCGATTATTCCTTACAAATCGGTCAAACCGGTAAGATTGTTACACCTGATTTATATATTGCTTGTGGGATTTCGGGTGCGATCCAGCACTTAGCGGGAATGTCAAACTCTCGAGTTATTGTAGCCATTAATAAGGATCCAGAAGCACCTATTTTCAGCGTGTCGGACTATGGCATCGTTGGAGATTTATTTGAAGTACTTCCGATGCTGACGGAAGAATTCAAGAAAGTGTTAAATCCATAACATTTGCGAGCCCTTCCCCGTGGTGGCAGGGCTTTTTCCCGCAGTTATCAGAGAGTATTATACGCAGAAGGCTAAGCCAGTAGCTTTCTTATTTTTCTTGCATACTGTCAGACTAACGTTCACATATTATATTCTGTAGCAAAGTGTTTCTAGGATGGATATTAACGGGAAATATGGTATACTTACTTTTGAAAAGTAGACCAAGTGAGTTTGAAGGAGGAGCGCTTAGCATGGCTATCACAAATGTGACTGACAAAGACTTTACGACAGAGGTTGAACAAGGTGGAACTGTTCTTGTTGATTTTTGGGCACCCTGGTGCGGACCTTGTAAGATGATTGCCCCTGTATTGGAAGAAATTGATTCCGAAGTGGGAGAGAAGCTTAAAATTACCAAGCTGAATGTGGATGAAAATCAAGAAACAGCTGGACGTTTTGGGGTAATGAGCATTCCGACGTTGCTTGTGTTTAAGGACGGTAATGTGGTCGACAAGATTGTTGGCTTCCAACCAAAAGATGCCTTGTTAGGGAACTTAAATAAGCATCTGTAAAGAAAACTAGTTGCACTTATGCTTGGAAGGAAAGCGAAAAAATTTATACTTTCCTATATGCGAGATTCAAAAATGCCCTTGAGATTGATTTCTTAAGGGCATTTTCTTTTTTCATTCCCTTAACCTTCCGTAAAACAGCGTCAATCAGCTATGATAGAATGAGTGGGATAGGGTCTAGAAAAGGGTGATGGAGATGAATCCAATTAAGGAAAAATTGGCTCTGCTCCCGGACAAGCCGGGATGTTATTTGATGAAAAATAAGGAAGGCCAAATCATTTATGTCGGAAAGGCAAAGGTCCTAAAGAATCGGGTGAGATCCTATTTTACAGGCAGTCATGACGGAAAAACACAGCACCTTGTCAGTGACATTTCCGACTTCGAATATATCGTAACAAGAAGCAATATGGAAGCGATGCTTCTTGAATGCAATTTGATTAAACAATATCATCCCCGCTACAATGTGATGTTAAAGGATGACAAAACGTACCCTTATATACGTATTACCAATGAAGCTCATCCCCGCTTAGAGGTCATACGTAATGTCCTAAAGGACGGTTCTAAATATTATGGTCCGTATGCCAATGCAGGAGCAGCAAATCAAACGAAGAACTTGTTGGATAAGCTGTATCCTTTACGAAAGTGTAAAAACATCCCGAAAAAGGTCTGCCTTTACTATCACCTCGGTCAGTGTGTCGCGCCCTGTGAAATCGAGGTGGACCGTTCAGAATATAAGAGCATGATTGATGAGATTCATCGTTTCTTAAACGGTGGACATAAGGAAATACGTGAACAACTTGTCAATAAAATGATGAGCGTTTCTGAGAATCTCGAATTCGAAAAGGCGAAGGAATATAGAGACCAAATTGAAGCAATAGATGCCTTGATGGTCAAGCAGCAGGTAACCTTTGCTGACCAAATGGATCGCGATATATTTGGATTTTATACGGATAAAGGCTGGATGTGCGTACAGGTATTCCATGTCCGACAGGGGAAACTGATTGAACGAAATGTTTCGATATTTCCTTATTATGGGGATGAGGAGGAAGATTTCATGTCCTATGTTACCCAGTTTTATTTTGAAGATCAGGTGAAACCGAAAGAGATCTATTTACCAGATCCATCAGATTCCGATTCTTTGCAGGAGTGGTTAGACATCAAGGTCATTATTCCCAAGCGGGGAGAGAAGAGAAATCTGGTGGAAATGGCCAACGAAAATGCTCGTCTAGCCCTAGAAGAAAAGTTCCAGTTGATTGCCCGTGATGAATCCCGTACGAGCCAGGCGGTTAAGAACTTGGGAGAGATTCTAGGGATAGGTATTCCCCATCGAATTGAAGCATTTGATAATTCAAACATCCAGGGAACGAATCCGGTATCAGCCATGATTGTATTTACGGATGGAAAGCCAGACAAAAAGGAATATCGTAAATATAAGATTAAAACGGTGCAAGGCCCCGACGATTATGAGTCGATGCGCGAGGTGGTTCGTCGTCGCTATATAAGGCTTCTCCAAGAGTGCCAGCCGCTTCCAGACCTCATAGTCATCGACGGGGGGAAGGGGCATATATCAGCGGCGGTAGATGTCTTAGAAAATGAATTAGGCCTCTTTTTACCAGTTTGTGGATTAGTGAAGGATGATAAGCATAAAACATCAGAACTTCTCCTCGGAGATCCACCTATAAAAGTGGAATTAAAAAGGGATAGTCATGAATTTTACCTTTTACAGAGAATTCAAGATGAAGTGCATAGATTCGCGATCACCTTCCATCGTCAAACTAGAGGGAAAACGATGCTGTATTCCCAGTTGGATGATATTTCCGGGATCGGGCCAAAGAGAAAGCAAATGTTGTTAAAGCATTTTGGATCCATAAAAAAAATGAGAGAAGCCAGTCTCGAAGAATATCGTAATTTGGGCATCGGGGATAAATTGGCTCAAGAAATATTAACAAAGCTCCAGTCTGAATCATAAGTTGCTAATATAAGCATGATGTGATACTATTTAAGGCGAAAACTTAATATGACACCTCACTTTCTAATTGGTGAGGTAGAGGCGCGAAAATCATAAGTATTCTGCAGGAGAACTGGCCGTTTGAGGAGAGCAGAGGAAAGGGAAATTCGCCGAAGTTCAGTCTGTGCTGAAAGACTGTGCTGGGTCTGCAGTGAATAACTGCAGGACTGTCATCGCAGGGGTATCCCGATCTTGCGATGGAGGACTATCTCATTTTAGGGGAAGAAGGATGGGGCTTACTTGTTGTTAATCCAGACAGCATAGAGGCATGCCTTTATGTTGTCTTTTTTATTTTTACTTAAAAATAGAAAATTGGAAATATGGAGGAGAGGAATACAAAAGCTATGGGACTAATTGTACAAAAATATGGCGGTACTTCCGTAGGTAGTATTGAACGTATCCAGAAGGTAGCGGAAAGAATCATGAAGACGAGAGCCCAGGGACATGATGTCGTGGTTGTGGTCTCTGCCATGGGTAAATCAACGGATGTACTTGTGGATATGGCAAAGCAAATCACTCAACATCCATCAAATCGAGAGCTGGATATGCTTTTGACAACTGGTGAACAAGTAACCACTGCTTTACTGTCGATGGCACTTCTGGGGAAGGGCGTTCAAGCCATTTCTATGACGGGGTGGCAGGCAGGAATCGAAACAGAGGATGTTCACTCTAGAGCAAGAATAAAGCATATCAACCCTTCCCAGGTAAAAGAGCAATTAGCTGCTGGAAAAATCGTCATCGTAGCTGGATTTCAAGGTATTACCTCTAAGGGACAGATTACAACGCTCGGACGGGGCGGATCGGATACGACAGCGGTTGCTTTGGCAGCAAGTTTACATGCAGATTTATGTGAAATCTTCACTGATGTCGTAGGTGTCTATACTGCAGATCCCAGAATGGTACCCATGGCACAAAAGTTAGATCGAATTTCGTTTGATGAGATGCTTGAATTAGCGACTTTAGGAGCAGGAGTACTTCATCCGCGAGCGGTCGAGTGTGCCAAAAAATACAAGGTCAAGTTAACCGTAAGATCGAGTTTTTCTGAAGAAGAAGGAACGATGATAGAGGAGGAAGCCAATATGGAAAATGGATTGATCATAAGTGGAGTCGCTCATGATGAGGATGTTGCAAAAATTACAGTGACTAAGATGTCGAACCAGATCGGAACATTGTCTGCTCTCTTTAATACTTTAGCAGAAGCCCATATTAACGTAGATGTTATTATTCAAAGTTCATTTGAGGATGCACTAACCAATATTTCTTTTTCTATTTCTGGCGATGATTTGCCACGTACATTGGAGATTCTTCATATCAATAAAGAGCTTTTGCAATATGAAGAAATTATTTCTGAGAAGGGTCTGGCTAAGGTATCCATTGTTGGAGCCGGAATGGTCACCAATCCGGGGGTAGCAGCCTCCATGTTTAAAGTTCTAGCGGAGGCTAGCGTAAATATTAAAATGGTCAGTACCTCAGAAATTAAAGTATCTTGCATTATCCCGGCTGACGTGACCCAAAAAGCGGTACAGAGCTTGCATAACGCCTTTGGTTTGGCTGTAGAGCATGAAGCGATTGTGCATGGATAAAAAATAGAACAAGGCCCTGACCATGCGGTTAGGGCCCCATGCTAGGATGTTATAAAATCTTTTCCTGATCGATCGTGATTTCAATGATGGCTGATTTCCATTCTTTTTGATCTTTGAAGGATAGCACAGCTGCACAATATTTTCCTGTGATTTTTTCCATCGCCCCAGCCATAAAACCTGCTTCCAGATGGAGGGTTTTTTCCAATCTTGCACGAGGTAAGATATTGAAACGATTATGAGTGAGACGATACCGGATGAGAGAAGAGGATTGCTGTTCTAATTGAACTTGTCCTAAATCAAGCTGAAGAAAAATATCTTCGAACTCTTCTGGAACTTTAATATCCAGGCTATTTCCTATTTCTTTGCCTACCCAGTATAAGATATGGGTCTCACTGTCTCCTAATACCATTTCAAGTAGATTTTCTCGAAAGAATAAATAGCCTAATAAAGAATTGGATACACTTTCAGGAGGCAGTAAAATACGCTCTTTAAATAACGATGAAACGGCAAAGCTTTGCCTCATATTGCCTCTCTCCTTTGCTGATTGATTTATTACCAATGTATGACAAGTCCTTTTGTAATATGAAATCAATTTTGACAATTGAACTCCCTTTCTTGACGCTCGCATATTCAAGGAGTAAAATAAATTTGTCACAATTTGTACCCTTTTGGCTTCCCAATACAAATGGAAGCTTTTATCATGTACACGTTTGAAGGGGATAAAAGTTAAGTTCTAAAAGATATAAGGGAGGAGTGCTGCTAGAAATAAAGAAGAGAAAGACAGATAAGGATAGTGGAGAGAAACAAAGAACAAACAATTTTCTATCACTGAAAGGGGGGCCTTTTGAATGGCGACCGATCGTCACTTTGTAAATCGGAAGCTCCATTCTTTACTTGGAGTTATTCCAGTTGGCGGATTTTTACTTGTCCATTTATTAACAAACTTTTTTGCAACTGAAGGGAAAGAACGTTTTACACAGCAGGTAGAAATGATGGAAAGCATTCCTTTCCTTGTACTTGTGGAGATCCTATTTATTTTCTTGCCTTTGCTTTATCATGCTGTCTACGGTCTTTATATCGCTTTTCAAGCTAAACACAATGTTGGCAATTATGGGTATTTCCGGAATATGATGTTTTTCATGCAGCGGGTAACGGGTATCATTACCCTCATTTTTATTGTGTGGCATGTATGGCAAACCCGTATTGCAATTGCATTGCAAGAGATTACACCTGCAGGCTTTTATGATCTCATGGTTCAAGTTTTCGATAATCCTGCGATGATTGCGTTCTATAGCATTGGGTTACTTTCTGCTACTTTCCATTTTAGTAACGGTATGTGGTCATTCCTCGTATCGTGGGGAATTACAGTAGGTCCAAGAGCACAACAAATCTCTAGTTATGTATGGATTGGCTTCTTTATTATCCTTTCCTATGTAGGTTTGATGGCTATGTTCGCTTTTGTTAACCCAGTAGATATGGCAGCAGCAATCAAAGGATAGGAGGAGAACGGGATGGCTAAAATCATAGTTGTTGGTGGTGGATTAGCTGGTTTAATGGCAACCATTAAGGCTGCTGAAGCTGGTGTTTCTGTAGATTTATTTTCAATCGTACCCGTAAAACGATCCCACTCTGTTTGTGCCCAAGGGGGTATAAATGGAGCGGTTAATACAAAAGGTGAAGGTGACTCTCCATGGGAGCACTTCGATGATACCATCTATGGGGGGGACTTCTTGGCAAATCAACCTCCAGTGAAGGCAATGTGTGATGCGGCACCTGGAATTATCTATATGTTCGACCGCATGGGGGTTATGTTTAACCGTACGCCTGAAGGCCTTATTGACTTCCGTCGTTTCGGTGGTACGCAGCATCACCGTACGGCATTCTCTGGTGCAACGACAGGCCAGCAGCTTTTATATGCACTAGATGAACAGGTGCGTCGTCATGAAGTAAACGGATTGGTAACGAAATATGAGCACTGGGAATTTACATCGATTGTCCAAGATAATGAAGGGACTTGTCGCGGAATTATAGCGCAAAATCTTCGTTCCATGGAATTTAAAGCTTTTACGGCTGATGCTGTTATTTTGGCAACGGGTGGACCTGGTATCATCTTTGGTAAATCTACTAACTCTGTAATTAACACAGGTACGGCTGCTTCTGCTGTTTATCAGCAAGGTGCTTCCTACGCGAATGGGGAGTTCATTCAAATTCACCCAACGGCGATCCCAGGGGATGACAAGCTTCGTTTAATGAGTGAGTCTGCCCGTGGAGAAGGGGGCCGCGTATGGACATACAAGGATGGTAAACCCTGGTATTTCCTTGAGGAAAAGTATCCTGCTTACGGTAACCTGGTTCCTCGCGATATCGCAACCCGTGAGATTTTCAGTGTTTGCGTAGACCATAAACTAGGTGTCAATGGCGAAAACATGGTGTATCTTGATCTTTCTCATAAGGATCCACGCGAGCTTGATATCAAGCTTGGCGGTATTATTGAGATTTATGAAAAGTTCGTGGGAGAGGACCCTAGAAAACTTCCTATGAAGATTTTCCCAGCTGTTCACTACTCCATGGGCGGACTGTGGGTTGACTATGATCAGCAAACCAATATTAAAGGTTTATTTGCTGCCGGGGAATGTGATTTCTCTCAACACGGTGGTAACCGCTTAGGGGCTAACTCCTTATTATCTGCTGTATTTGGCGGTATGGTGGCAGGTCCAAAAGCTATCGAATATATCAATGGACTTGAAAAATCTTCTGCAGATATTTCTAGTAAGGTATTCGACCAACAGTTGAAGAAGGATCAGCAAAAGTATGATAACATTCTCAAAATGGACGGAACAGAGAATGCATACATGATCCATAAGGAACTCGGAGAGTGGATGCTAGATAACGTAACAGTTGTACGCTTCAATGATCGCTTGAAGAAGACCGATGACAAGATTCTTGAATTGATGGAACGGTATAAGAAGATTAATGTCGGTGACAGTGCCAAGTGGAGCAATCAGGCGGCTTCCTTTACCCGTCAGCTATGGAATATGCTTGAACTAGCACGTGTGATCACGATCGGTGCTCTGAACCGAAATGAAAGCCGTGGGGCTCACTATAAGCCGGAATTCCCTGAACGTAATGATGAAGATTTCATGAAGACAACCATGGCGAAATGGACAGCAAACGGTCCACAGTTCCATTATGAAGATATCGATATTTCGTTAATTGCTCCACGCAAGCGAGACTATACAACCAGTAAGAAGGGAGCGAAGCACTAATGTCTGATAAGAAGATTACATTTATTATCACTCGTCAAGATGCTCCGGATGGAACACCTTATACTGAAGAGTTTACGATTCCTTATCGTCCGAATATGAATGTCATCGGTGCACTAATGGAGATTCAACGAAATCCCGTTAATGCAAGAGGAAGTCAGGTTGCTCCGGTTGTTTGGGAATCGAACTGCTTGGAAGAAGTTTGTGGTGCATGTTCAATGGTCATAAACGGAAAACCAAGACAAGCTTGTTCAGCGCTTGTGGACAAGTTGGAACAACCGATTCGCTTGGCTCCGATGAATACGTTCCCTGTACAGCGTGACCTCATTATCAACCGTAATCGTATGTTTGATGCATTAAAGCGAGTGAAAGCATGGATTCCTATTGACGGGACTCATGATTTAGGTCCTGGACCTCGTATGCCTGAAGCTGAACGTCAATGGGCTTATGAATTATCTAAGTGCATGACTTGCGGAGTATGTTTGGAAGCTTGTCCAAATGTAAATGATAAGTCTCCATTTATTGGTCCTTTTGCGATATCCCAGGTTCGTTTGTTCAACCAGCATCCGACAGGGAAAATGAATGCGCATGAGCGTCTTGAATCCCTTATGGGTGAAGGTGGCGTTACCGATTGCGGAAACTCGCAAAACTGTGTTCAATCCTGTCCAAAGGGGATTCCATTAACGACTTCCATTGCAGCGATGAACCGTGCTACGACTCTTCATAGCGTGAAGAAGTTCTTTGGATCTTAATGAATATAAAAAGAAAAAACCAGCTAATTTAGCTGGTTTTTTCTTTTTATATAGACAACTGGCCCCAAACAACTCGACATATAAAGAGAGTGTACGAGCACTACCGCTGTTCCTTCTGAAGTTATGTATCATTTAGTAGAAATATCTACATAATGTCATTTAGCTAGCTTTACATCAAGGGGGGATCAATCATTGGTTTTTCATGGTATTGATTTAATATTTTTAAAAAAGCAATATCCCTTTTTAAATCCGGAAGCAAATGTATCATCCAAAAATCAAACACAACTACAAGACCGGAAGCACCTTGTGGAAAAATTCGGATTAGAGCCTGTTCATCTGTTGGAGTCATCTAAACAATACCCTGTAAGAAAATGCGTACAGGAATGTTTGACTTTTGGTGAAATCGTATTTGCCTTTCGTAAGCTAGAAGAACCTTTTTTTCAATTGAGTAAACATGAGATTGGAGTTCAGTTTTTAGACGTTCGAAAATGTAATTATATTTTTGTGAGCTCCTTGTACCTTAAGGACGAGCTTTGTGCCATGCGATTTCATCAGCCGATATTTCTATGTAAATTGAAGGACGAATGGAGAGAATAAGGGTAGAGGTGATCTACAGTTGAATCGGGTCCGTAAGCTCGGCATAGGATTAGCTACTGGATTAATTAATGGATTAATTGGTGTAGGGGGTACTTTGTTAGTCCCTGCATTAATTCATTTATTAGGAACAGATAGAAGAATAGCGCACGGTACATCATTAGCTATAATCTTACCTACTTCCTTAATCAGTATCATTATTTATGGAAAATCCGGAGCTTTGCCATATGAAGTTGGCTTTATGATTGCCATAGGGGGGTTATTGGGTGGATATTTGGGGGCAAAACTATTAAGGAAAATATCCGTCATTTGGTTAAAGCGATTCTTTTCAATTTTAATGATTATTGCGGGGCTGAGGATGATTTGGACATGAGTCAAGAATTCATATTATTTCTTATTCTAGGTTTAATCATGGGAGTGTTCTCGGGTTTAGGTTTAGGCGGGGGGAAAATTTTAATTCCTGCCCTCGTACTTTTTACTAGCGTGAATCAAGCAGAAGCCCAGGGGGTAACGCTCCTATCCTTCATCCCTATTTCGATCGTGGCTATTCTGACTCATATGAAAGAAAAAAACATCGATTGGTCCTTGGTAGGATGGGTAATAGCGGGAGCAATAGGCGGCTCCTTGATAGGTTCCCTGATTGCCATGGGTCCGCTTCTTCCCTATTTGCGCATTGTTTTTGGGATTTTCCTCATAGGACTTGGTGTCTTTGAGTTATTTGTAAAAGATAAAGCAAAGAAGAAGTTGCACAAGATGCGAACCTCTTGAATATAATGTGGGCGCAGGCCCAATCCCGCCGGAGTCCGCACCGCCAACCATGCCCAGTCATACAATATTGTGACTGTATCCTTAGCCTTGTTATTGAGCCCGTAGCAAGGAGGGGTGGCACTATTGAAGGGAAACGAGCAGAAGTCGAAGCCATTATTAACTAATCGCGAACGAGAAGTATTCGAGCTATTAGTGCAAGACAAAACTACAAAGGAAATTGCGAAGCAACTGTTTATCAGCGAGAAGACGGTTCGCAATCACATCAGCAATGTGATGCAGAAGCTAGGAGTCAAAGGGAGAGCCCAAGCAGTTGTCGAGTTGCTAAAAGTTGGAGAACTTCGTTTTCCTGATTGAGCTTTTCCGTGTATGATCACTTCTTTCTCATCACAAGCAGTTTGTTGGGTTGTTAGTTTGGATCCCCATATCATGCCCCTGCCTAGGCAGGGGTTTTTGTTGCTTACAGTATTAAAAGTGATTGCTATTGGGGATCTTTAGTTGAATAGGATTTACGAGGAGAGGTAGATGTGGTAATCATTCGCGATATGCCCGTATATAGGAAAAAGAAGAAGGGGCAGCTAGTCCAAATTCACTTAAATACAATTTAAAACCAAAGTATCGCTTTGGTTTCACATAATCCAAAAGCTGCATTTAGTAATTTCACAAAAGGGGACAAGCGGATTCTAGGATTACCTTTGTGACCAAGGGTCAAAGGCAATCCTTCTTTAATGATGATCTTGCTTTGACTCGATGATCCGTTTATTAAGAACGGTATCATTCATTACATTAAAAGGAATCGGGCTTGATTGATCTGCATCTAAAAAATGTTCTGGCTCGATTTCTGCATCAAATCGAAGGGAAGGTTCCTCATCTTTTTCGATCTGATTCAGTCCCCCCATCATTTTAGCCTCAGCAACTAAGCCTGTAAGCTGTTCTCTTGTACCGGCAGTCGCATCTCTAATTCCATCAGCGATCCCCAAAACAGCCCCGATTCCCTTAACGGCCACTTTCCGAGTGAATTTCCTTGCTTCAGGGGAAACGGTCAAGAGGACGGCAGCAGCCGTCAATGCAATGCCGAGTGGGGTTTTAGGTAGTATTTTATTTAACATGTAGATTTCCTCATCTTTCTGTTGATATTATTTATTTAATATTTCCCATGACCACTAAGATATGCACTTGGATCTACATAACAGATAACATTTTGGGAAAACTAATCAACATCTTATCTTTTGTGTGGTGATGAATAAATGGTTGCTTTTAAAGAACGATCAATACGCTCCCTGCCTGGGAGATTACGATGTGAAATTTACGGATTAAAGGGAAACCCTTCTGTGTCCGGACAAGTGGAAGTAACATTAAGTATTCTTGGGGTTTACAAAGTGAAAGCGTGTGACATGACAGGAAGGGTTTTAGTCCAATATGACGAGAAAAAAATCTCTGTGAAAACATTATCTAATTTAATTCAAAAATTAGAAGAGGAACTTTTCGCCAAAAATCATTCTCAGATGGTCAATATTTCGATTGGTAACAACGAGGAAGCAGCCTTGTTGGAAGTCGCTAGTACAGCGGAGGCTGCGCAAATGTCGGAAGAGGGTATTCCGGCAGCTTTCCAAGCTGTTGCTGTTCCATCTTCTAACAAGTATGAGAAAGCTCCTGTGAAAGTAGCAGCCTCCATACTTGGACTTGGAATGCTTGGGATCAAACAGATGCTAGCGGGGAAAAGTGGATTAGCAAGGAGCCCGGGATTGTTTGCCGCTTCCGCTGGTCTTTCCGTCATAACAGGATACCCTGTGTTTAAGCAAGGATTTGAAAGATTGGCCAAGGAAAACAAGTTTAGTGCAGATCTTGTACTAGGCAGTGCTGCCTTAGGTTTGGCACTCATGCGTGAGAATCTGTTGGCACTTGGTGCTGTTGCTCTGATCCAATATCAGCAATGGCAGAGGAGAAAAAGCGAGGAAACCAACCTCGATCCAGCTTTATATCTAACACGAAGGACCAAGCAATATGCAAATCAAGCTACTAAGTGGGGCTTGGGTCTTACGGGGCTAAGTTGGCTGTGGACGAGAAATCCATGGGTTAGCTTAGGCGTGCTGTTAGCTACTAATCCACGACCTTGCCTTGCTGCGGAGGAATATGCATGGAAGCAAGCAGAACATGAAGCTAGAAAAAAAGGGAATTTGGTCCCAACGAATGCAAATCTTTGTCAACTTTCCGAATTAGAGTATTTGATTGTGGAAGATACGTCTCTTCTATTTAAGAAAAACGATGTAAGTCTTTGCTGCATTAGTTCAAAAGAAGAGGAAATATGGCGCATAGCCCGAGCTTTAGTGGAAAAATCCAACCATCCTTTCCGAGAGGAAATCGAAAAGAGGTTTGACCAAACTCAGAAAACGAAACGAACGGCATTCCATGTAGAACAAAAGGAAGAAGGAATAAAGGGAACCTTACATGGGCACCAAGTTTTCATGGGAAGTAAAATATTCCTGCTTGAACAAGGGATTTTGTGTGATAAATATGAATTGGAAGCTAAAAGGCAGCAAAGGAAAGGAAATGAGGTCTATTTTGTAGCTCAACAAAAAGAGTGTTTAGGGATCTTTATAAATGAAGCACCGCTAGCTGCAGTCAAGGAAAGAGATCAAATCCTGGCTCTTCAACATGAATTTCCAAGCCTGAAAATCGGTTTCTTGCGTGACAGCATAGGGGTTCTCGATCAATGTAAAGAAAATCAATGGCATCTAATGAATAGTGACCAGTTGCATAAAAGCGTTTCTCCGTTTCTTTTGGTAGTAAAAAATAAACCCATTCAATATCAAGAGCAGGCTTTTATCACCATTGAGCAACTGGGGGAGCTCCCACAATCCATTCGGGATTCGAAATTAATTGAAGTGATGACGAGCCAGAACCGTATTTGGACAATGGCATGGAACATAATCGGAACTTCTTTTGCTTTTCCAGGGAGATTGGCCGCACCGCTTGTCAATTTAATTTCTGATGGACTCAAACTCATTTTATTGTCAAAATCGAACAAAAAAATAAGGCAACAGCACCAAACCTTTACCACTCGGGAGAAAGTGAATGGATTGAAATCAGACACAACAGAGTGGCATTCCATCCATGAAGAGGAGATACTCCAATTGTTGGGCACAAACAAGCGAAAAGGGTTATCTGATGAGGAAGTAAAACGGATACGCCATACCTTTGGTTATAATCAGTTAAACCCTCAGGAAAAAACACCTTGGTTTGTTTCCTTCACAAAGCAATTTACAGAATTTACGACCATTATCCTTTTAGGAACAGCTGTCGTTTCTATTTTGTCTGGTGACATCTTTGACGGATTAGCCATGTCTGCAGTTCTGATCGCGAATGCTATTATTAGCACCGTTCAAGAATCAAAGGCAGGAAAGATGGTCGAGGCCTTAAATCAGTACCAGCCACCCGTCTGTAAAGCAATTCGGAACGGTGAAACAAAGGAGTTGTCTGCCACTGAACTGGTACTGGGTGACATCATATTGTTAGAAGCTGGAGATCTTGTGCCAGCAGATCTACGCATTCTATCTGATTGGAATTTGGAGGTAAATGAAGCCTCTCTCACGGGTGAATCGTTAGCTGTTAAAAAAAAGGCAGGAAGTATAAAGGCGGAGTGTGTTCTTGCTGAAAGAATCAATATGCTCTATATGGGAACCAATGTAACCCGCGGAACAGCCACAGGTATCGTTGTCCAAACAGGGATGAATACAGAGATTGGCTATTTGACATCCCTTCTTAAGGACAAAGAGAAGGAAACATCACCTTTACAGGAAAAAGTGACTTCCATTAGTAAGACTTTTGTCAAAGGAGCTGTCATCGCAGGGCTGTTGGTGTTTGGGGTAGGACTTCTCCGTGGAAACACCATTTTGCAAATGATTCCTACCTCGGTAGCCCTGATCGCATCAGCGATTCCAGAAGGTCTTCCCGTGACCATAACCATTGCGCTCAGTGCGGGGATAGTTCGTATGGCACGCCGAAATATGGTGGTTCGAAAGCTTTCTGCCCTTGAAACGCTAGGTCGGGTTACCGTTATATGCTCGGATAAAACAGGGACTCTCACGCAAAATGAAATGACTGTAACCAAGCTGCATACCTTGCAGCATGAGTGGAGGATAACCGGAGAAGGATATCAGCCACAGGGTGACATGATCCATGCAGAGCAAAGAAAAATCCAGCAAGATGAGGATGGCAAAAAACTCCTTCATATTGCAATGCTCTGCAATAACAGCAAACTTCAGCAGGAAGAAGCGAATTGGTCATTAAAGGGAGATCCAACAGAAGGTGCATTATTAGCGCTTGGATATAAGGCGGGAATAAGCAATGACCAATTATCCCTGTGGACAAGAAAACGCGAAATCCCATTTGACTCTTATCATGGTTCGATGAGCGTGGTATGCCATGACGGAATAGAAGAAAACCCATGTTACCTGTTCTCTAAAGGATCGTTGGAATCGATTCTTCGACGCTGCCGTTATTATCAAGATGGCGGACAAGTCTGCGAACTGACAAATAAGGTTCGCGATCAAATCCATCGTCAAAATAACAAGTATGCGGGAGATGCATTGCGTGTCCTTGCCTTCGCCTACCGTGAAATTGGCTCTGATGAATGTGTGGAAGATGTTCAAGAGGAAGGCTTAATCTATGTTGGGATGGCAGGAATGATCGATCCGCCTAAGCCGGAGGTAGCTGAAGCTATTATGGATGCTTATCGGCTAGGGGTTAAGCCAGTCATGATTACAGGGGATCATCCTATTACAGCGATTGCCATTGGAAGACAATTGGGCATCTATCGTGAAGGAGATCGTGTTATTACCGGAACAGAATTAAACCGATTATCTGTGGACGAACTGCGAAAGGTCGTAAAAGATGTTTCCATTTTTGCACGCGTATCACCGGAGCATAAGCTGCGAATCGTTGAGGCTTATCAAAAGGAAGGTCACACCGTGGCCATGACCGGAGATGGAGTCAATGATGCTCCCGCTATTAAAAGAGCGAATGTAGGAATCGCTATGGGAAAAATCGGGACGGATGTAACCAAGCAAGCAGCAGATATTGTTTTAAAAGAAGACCATTTTGGCTCTATCGTATACGGTGTAAAAGAAGGAAGAACGATCATAAGCAACATTAGAAAGGCAATTGGTTGTCTTTTGACTGGAAATTTGGCTGAGATTTTGGTATCCAGTACGGCTGTAATCATTGGATTGCCAATCCCGTTGGTCCCGATTCAGATTCTGTTGATGAACTTGTTGACGGACGCGTTGCCAGCAGCTGTTCTTGCCGTCAATCCGGGCAATAAGGAACTGGTCACAGAGAGACAGGATATTGTTGATTCCTCCTTATATAAAAAGGTAGCAGTAAGAGGTGCCATTTTAGGTGTCGGCTCGCTTGGTTTATTTGCTTCTGCCCTCCGAATCGGAGCATCATTGCCGGTTGCACGGACGATGGCCTTTGCTGCTTTAGTGGCTGGACAGCTAATGCAAACTTTTTCATGGAGACAGGAAAAGGGTCAGAAGTTTAACCACTGGATTAAGGATAAATTCATGTTAGGGGCCTTAGGTATCTCCTGGTTAGCGTTTTTGTCAGTTCTTTACGTTCCGGGTTTGGCACAAATTTTCCATACCGCTCCACTTAGTATGATACAACTCATCCAAGTGTTGATTGTCGGAGGATCGATCAGCTTTGTTTCCAAACCGATCTTAAAGATGATCACCGACAGAAAATCAGTTCCAAGTAATCAGGCATTAGTACCAGCAGCTTAATCAACATGAAAATCATAAAAAGGCCCTTACTGGCACAACAATCTGCAGGTTGACGCAGAGCACCAGCAAACGGAAGAAGGAGGCAAACATGGAAAGTCAGAAGGTAGATCATCACCTCCAACAAGCTTTTGCTCATTTAAGGGAAGCCATGAACGTGAGTATTGGCCTGGTCCTTAACAACCAGGTTCAAAAAGGACAGATAGGGAAAAAGTGGGAGGCTTTCCTTGGTGAATTTTTCAATATGGTAAAAATAAAGGGGAAAGAAAATCAGCTAAACCTTCTTTCCTGGATATCCCTGCCAAAGTTTTGGAGATGGTAAATATAAAATGGAAGCATGCCATAAGGCAACCAACACTAATAATGAGCGTAAACAAGTGAAACCCATTCCGAGTTTTGCCTAAAGGAGGCTTTGTAACAGTGCCCCAAAAAGTTGTTGAAAAAGTCATCGTCGGAGCTGCCTTAACTATGGCAGCCTCCGTTCTCTTGCCGATTGCCAAGAAATCAATTCCATCCTTAGTTCAGACTGGACGAATGGAGCTTGGAGAATTAGCTTCCCGTACAAAGTCAATGATACAAATGGCTCGAGAGGAGATGGAAGATATGGTGGCAGAAGCTCAATTCGAACGAATGAAACGACAACTCGATCGAGAGATTTATGAGGGTGATCGAAGGTCATCATGATTCTTATCGTCATGAAAATTTTAGTAATGTGAGTTAAAAAAAAGGGGGTTATGCTATGCGTTTTCGAGGAGCCTCATTATGGGCAGGGATCATTTCAGGCGGAATAGCCCAGTTTCAAGATACAAGAGCTTTACAAAATGGTCTGATGAGCAAAAATGATTATGCTGTTCAGACTACCAAAAATGTAACAGGGGCTGTCGGTCTCATGGCCGGGATCGAATATGGGGCTATTCTAGGCTCTCGGGTCATGCCGGGGATTGGTACTATTGCAGGCACGATTATTGGAGGACTGATCGGTGACAGATTAGGAAGTATGGTTGGTTTGCAAGCGGGTCATGCCTTGGTTCATAACCGAGTTCTCAATTTAGAGAGTCCAAACCGGCTAATGGGTAATCCAAGTGTACAGGATCATGAAGTAGAAGAGAATTCACATTTTTTGCAATAGGGAAATTCACAGAATAAATGGTAATGTCGAAGAAAAAAGTGTAGAGAAGCTATCCGTTTCTCTACACTTTATTAAACGTTAAACAAAGTATAACTTTTAGGGAGTACCCAATACCTTTTTATATTTTACTGTTTCCTTCGATTAAAACGTTCTGCAGCCGATTTGGCAAGGGGCGAACGTACAGATTCAGATTCAGAAAGTGTCAGTTGAACACATAAGGGATCACCCTTCATAATCTCTGAAGCAAAACTCAACCCGTTGCTTCTCTCATCTAAATAGGGGTGATCGATTTGCTTGGGGTCTCCCAATAAGACCAATTTACTGCCTTCCCCAATACGCGTCAGAATCATCTCCACCTGGCTTCCGGTTAAGTTTTGTGCCTCATCGACAATAATGTATTGGTCAGGGATACTCCGGCCACGCAAGAAACCGACAGCTTGACAGTCGATGATCCCACTTTCAAATAATTTATTAATCTCAGATTGGAGAACCAACTCTTTTTGTAATTCCTCAGATTCCCGGTTTTTGGTTGAGGCTCTTAAAATAGTTTCCAAATTGTCGCGGATGGGACGCATGTACGGCGCTAATTTCTCTTGTTCGGTGCCTGGGAGATAGCCCAGGTCTTCATCACTGACAGCTGGACGACAGACGAGAAGCTTTCGATATCCTTCCTCATCACGCTTATACCCTCCAAAATGCCTGACCTGATGATAGCCGCAAGCTACGCCGATTAACGTCTTGGCTGTACCCGCTGGACCTTTAATGATGACACATGGTGCTTGCTTAGCGGGTAATAAGCACATGTGAATCATGAGTTGCTGAAATAAGTTTCGGGGCTTTATTCCTGCAGGGTAATGATTGCCTAAATGTTTTATAGGTATAATTCCCTCCCCATTCCACTTTCCGACGTATGTATGCTTCTCCTCGAACATACTCTGAAAAATGATAAACTGATTGGGAACCAAATCTTGAGAATTTAAGCCTATCCATTGGGGATGCAACCATTCATCCTGCTGAAGGGTGTCAATCCATTTTGGATCGACCACACAATCTATTCTACCTGTATACTGTTCCGTCAATTTTGGAGCACGGTTTTGACGGATGCTTTCACAAGGGATCTGTAAAGTATCCGCTTTGACACGCAAACCCGCATCTTCGGTAACTAAGAGAACAGGGCTGGAATTGCCTTTTCGCCGATGCTCTTCCATGTATCCGATACATACTTGCAGGATTCGATTATCCGACTTGTCTGTAATCCAAGATTGAGGCATTTTTTCTTTAATGTGGTTGAGTTCTACCTTTATGACACCTCCATCCGATAGGCGTATCCCCTCGGATAAAGATTCCTTTACCTCCTTGGTTTTGCCTTGAAAAGCAAGGTCATCTAAGGTTCTCAGTGCTTCCCGAGCACTATGGCCCTTGTAGCCCTTGTTTTCTTTGAGATGATCCAGTTCTTCCAATACCACTTCGGGAATAATGACGACATTTTCTTGGAGAGAAAGAATAAATTTAGGATCCTCAATAATTGCTGAGGTGTCGAGTATAAAGGTCTTAATCATTAAACTCCTCCTAGCCATGAATGGTACCAAGGGAAAGCTTGGTTAGTTTCATCTTATCAAAGGTTTCAATAAAATGGAGTACAAAGGATAATGTTTAGCATAATCTATATGGAAAGTTAACTGAAATTTTACAATTATAAATTTATCATCTACTCCAATTTCCGTTGTATCATGTCATCCTGCATTCGCCTTCCCCATGCATTTTTTTAACAAAAATAATGTTTGGAATTCATAATTTTTAATTGAATTTTAATAAATATATTAAAATTTTCTGATATAATTATTTTTGGATACGTTATCAAGGAGGCCTAAATCCTATGCTACCTAAAAGTATCGACGAATTAATGGAACATCTACAAAGCGAAAAGGAAAAAGAATATCTGGCCTTCAAATTAGTACAAGTATACTTTCATGAAAGATGGCTCGAAAAAAATAGCATGGAAAAAGTTGTTGCCATATAAAGAATTCCACTAGCAAATTAAGATGGTTCACTATTGTAACGTTGATTAAAAAACATGGTTATATATATTAACACTCACATATCATCAAGGATAAACGTACTATAAAATTGTAAAAATTAAGAAAGGAGCAGCGAGTATGAAAAATAAAAAATGGATCACGATGGAAATCAACAGAATTCATGACTATCCAAGAAATTCTAGATTCATTGTGAAGACTTATAAGTTATTCGGACTGACACTATATAAACATTACGTTAGATGGGATTAGCCTTTTGTGCCGCATAACCCTTTGACGAAATGAAAGTCAAAGAGGGTTTCTGCGTATTGATAACTAACAAGAATAACGCTTGCCCCCTACGTATTACCGCGGACCAAGATAATAGTATGAATTAATTGTAAAGGATTCTTAACAATTTCGTTAAGAATCCTTTTTTGATGGCTAATCATCTGGAAGATGTAAGGGAATAACTGCTATAGTAGCTAATAGATGGGTACATTAAATTTTATTAAGATAAATATGCAGAGGGAATGTTTATGGAGGATAAATTTGCAATCATTGATTTGGGTTCCAACTCCGCCCGTTTAGTGGTTTATCGGAAGGAAGATGTAGGAACGATACTGGAAGAAGATAATATCAAGTCTGTTCTTAGATTAAGCTCGCTTATGAACCAAAAGGGAGAAATAAGCTCAACAGGAGTAGAAAAAACCATTCATTGTTTAAAAAGATACAAGCAAATTTGTGATCTTAGAGGGATTGGACAAATATATGGAATTGCCACTGCTGCTGTCCGCTCAGCAATGAATAAGGAAGACTTGCTGGCAACTATCTATAATGAAACGGGTATTCAGTTTCGCATTCTGGATGGAAACAAGGAAGCTTATTATGGTTATCTTGCTATAGTAAACACGATGGAATATAGAGAGGCCATCACGATCGATATAGGCGGAGGATCAACCGAAATTACGTATTTTAAAGAAAGAGAGTTAATCGAAAGCTTTAGTTTTCCGTTTGGAGCGGTAATATTAACAGAAAAATACCTTCCATCGGAAATGCCTTCAGTGGATGAAATTATTCATATAAAAAGTTTATTGCGAGATCAATTTTCCCAAGAGAATTGGATAGCAGGAAAAAAATGTCCTGTGATTGCAATGGGCGGAACGGCAAGAAATATAGCAAGGGTTCATCAGAAAAGAAGACAGTATTCGATTTCCAGCCTACATAATTACCAGATGACTTATCAAGATGTGGAAGAGATTCTGGAATGGCTAAGACAAGTTCCTCTCTCCAAGAGGAGAGAGGTGAATGGCTTATCGAAAGATCGTGCGGATATTTTTCTTGCGGGGATTTGTGTGTTTTTGACCTTGATGGAATCGGTACAAACTGACTTACTCTATACAAGTAATAAGGGGCTGCGTGATGGACTGTTGTTTGAAGTGAATTCAAAGCAGGGGGATGTCATTCTGCCGGATGTTCTGGAGTATGGGACGCAGCAATTCATGAATCGGTACCGAGTGAATGCGATCCACTCTCAACATGTAGCAAATCTTGCCACTCAGCTGTTTGATGAACTGAAAAAAATACATTTGCATGAGTGGGATGAGAGTGAAAGAAAATTACTTGAAACCTCAGCACGTCTTCATGATATAGGACGTTCTGTCAATATCATTGAATCCAGTAAGCACACTCGATACCTTTTAGAAAATGTGCTTCTCATTGGCTGTACCCATCGGGAACGTCTGATCATTGCCCTGGCGGCTTCCTATAAAAATAATAAACAATTGCAAAAATGGGCTTTATCTCACCAGGATATCCTCTCAAAGGAGGATGTCGAAACGGCGTTGAAGCTAGGAGCATTGATTCAAATCGCCAGATTTTTTGATCGCATGATCAATCAATCGGTATATAAAATACAAATTGCTGATGCAAATAAAAAAGTGAAGATAAATCTTTTCTTAAAAGATCAACCGTGGTGGGAGGAGCAGGAACTGCAAGACCATTTGAAAAGGTTGTCTAAAGCATTTGGAATGTCATTTATCTTAAACGAACTTCACATGGGGATGAACATATATGAATAGTGTTAATGATCAACAGATAGTGGATCAGGGGACAATGGACCGAATGGATGATCCGGCATATTTTATTAATCGTCATTTAAGCTGGCTTTCCTTTAATGAGAGGGTACTGCAGGAAGCTGAGAATCCTTCCAATCCCCTGATGGAACGGCTTAAATTTCTTTCTATCGTCAGTTCCAATTTGGATGAATTTTTTATGGTTCGCGTGGCTTCCCTTAAAGATCAGGTGCGTGCGGGTCTAAATAAAGCGGACAGCAAGACGGGAATGACGACGAAGGAGCAGATCTATTGTATTACCATTAGTGCTCATGAGATGGTTCAAAACAAGTATAAAGAGTTGAACGAATCCTTGCTTCCCGCTCTTCAAGCCGAAGGGATTAAATGGATTAAGGCACAGCAAATGAATGAAGAACAGCATAGATATGCACATGGTTATTTTCATGATCGGGTATTTCCGGTTTTGACTCCCATGGCCGTGGACGTTAGCCGACCCTTTCCGATGCTAATGAACAGAACATTAAATATTGCCGTTACGATCGATAAACGTGTGAACGACATACTCCATAACTTGATTGCTGTGGTACAAGTCCCTGCGCTCCTTCCACGGTACATTCCGCTACCATGCGAGGAAGGCAAGTATGCGTATATCCTTCTTGAAGAGCTGATTTCTTGTTTTATGTCAAGCCTCTTTGTGGGTCACTGTATTACTTCAGTATACCCCTTCCGAATTACCCGAAACGCTGATCTGCCCTTGAATGAAGAAGGGGTGGAGGATCTTCTGGAAGAGATTGAGAAAGAGCTGATTAAACGGGAGATGGGCTCAACAGTAAGAGTAGAAATTGATAAGAATATGTCGCAAATGGTGAGAGAATTTCTGAAGGAAAGCTTGGAGCTTGAAGATGAGGATATTTATTCGGTGGATGGCCCTTTAGACCTTACGTTTTTAATGCATTTTACTAATCAAGAGCCATTTGCCCATTTAAGGTTTGAACCTCTATATCCTCAACCGGCCAGGGATGTTTTAGAGGAACCTGATATTTTCCGCGCTATTTCCAAGAAGGATATTTTGCTGCATAACCCGTATGAATCCTTTGATCCTGTCGTTCAGTTTATCCAATCGGCTGCAGAAGATCCGTCAGTACTAGCCATTAAGCAAACGCTCTACCGGGTAAGCGGAGACTCATCTATTGTAGCTGCTTTGGCTGATGCTGCGGAAAATGGCAAGCAAGTAATGGTCTTGGTGGAGTTAAAGGCCCGCTTTGATGAAGAGAACAATATCGTTTGGGCAAAAAGGCTGGAGGAATCTGGATGCCATGTCATATACGGTTTTGTCGGATTAAAAACCCACTCCAAGATTGCAATGGTCGTTCGCCAGGAAGGCGATTCTCTCAAACGATATGTCCATTTGGGCACGGGCAATTATAATGATACGACCGCAAGATTTTATACAGATCTCAGTATGTTTACATGCCGCAAGGAAGTAGGGGATGATGCGTCCCTCTTTTTCAATTATCTATCAGGATATTCAGAAACACCATCTTTACAAGAGCTGATCATTGCCCCTAGTATGTTAAGGGAGAAATACTTATCTCTTATCGAAAATGAAATCTTAAAGAGCACAACAGAGAATCCTGGGCGTATCATTGTCAAAATGAACTCCATAACGGACAAAGGGATCATTATGGCCCTTTATCGCGCGTCTCAGGCTGGCGTGAAGATAGACTTGATTGTGCGCGGGATCTGTTGTTTACGGCCGGGTATCCCGGGAGTGAGCGAAAATATACGGGTTATTAGTATTATTGGGCATTTCCTGGAACACAGCCGTATTTATTACTTTGCTAATGGCGGGGATGAACAGCTTTTCATGTCCAGTGCCGATTGGATGACTCGTAATCTGGATAGAAGAATTGAGATCCTGTTTCCGATTCGTGATCCTGATTTAGTGGAGAGAACAAAAGAGATTCTAAACATACAGCTTAGGGATAATGTCAAAGCTAGAGAATTATTGCCGGATGGAACCTATCGCATGGTTCATCGCGAAGGTCTGCCTATAGATAGCCAAATGTTTTTTCAGCAGCTTGCTTCACAAAACTTTCTAGATCATGAAAGGAAATATCGGGTGTTTCAGCTAAAATAAAAACCAAAGGGCGATTTGCCCTTTGGTTTTTATTTGGCAATAGCAAGTAATTCCTGTTCTGAAGCATAGCTACAGCCAATTTTGGACTTAGATAGTTTTTTGACCTTTGCAGATAATTCAGCAATTTGAGAAACCTGCTTAAATTTTTTCGGGAGACAGTGTATGCCAGCCATAGACATGGAAAGACAGGCATCGCCGAAGTACTCCTGAATGGGAACGATGTCTTGAAAGGAATGGATAAAATTGTCTGTTATATACCGAATCATATGCGTTAAATCCTTTTGTGCCGTAATAAAGATAAAGTCATCTCCGCCGATATGTCCTACAAAATCACTTTCACTTCCATAGGCACTCACCATGCTTCGGATAAGTTCTGATGTTCGTTTTATGACCTGATCTCCTTTATCAAATCCATAGGTATCATTGAAGTGTTTAAAGTGATCCAGATCACAATAGACGATATGGAACGATTCTTCGTTCAGTAATCTTCTCTCAAGTTCCCGGTCAATCAAAATATTGCCAGGCAATTGAGTTAACGGATTTGTATAAGCAGCCCATTCCAATTTGGCTTGGGCGATCGTATCCAGCAATTTTTGCACGGTAATGCAACCTATATGTTTGCCTTCATGGGTAACAATCACTACGTCATAGATGTGATCCGGTTCCCTGGACATCGCTGCTTTGGACACTTCTTCAATCGTTGAAAATTTGTCAACAATAAGAGGGGAGGTATCCATTAATGTTTCGATGTTTTTTTCAAAATAGAGGGGAATTCCATATTGTCCACCGAGTACTTGATAGAGTCGTTGCTTCATGACAAGCCCTACGGGTTTATCTTCAGATACAATGACCAGATGATCGAGTCTTGGGTTTTCTTCGAAAATTTGGTGGATTTTTTTTACTTTTGTTTCTGGTGGGAAGGAAGGAGAAAAAGCCGTTAGGTTTTTTACTCTATTTACACCCGTTTCCGCTCGATGGAACTTGCTATCCTGTTTCAAGTGATTCTCAAAGAACGAAAGAACCTGTCCTGATAAATGACAAAGTCCATTTGCTGGACGTCCTAATAAAAACCCTTGTCCAAAATCTACACCCAAATCAATTAATGTTTTAAGTTCATTTTCCGTTTCGATTCCCTCCGCAATGATTTTGCATCCTACTTTCCTTGCAACCATGACGAATGCTTCAACTATAGCCCGCCTGACGGGATCGAAGTCAATGCCCCTCGTCAAAGACATGTCCAGCTTAATATAATTTGGATAGGTCTGAACAATCGTCTCCATACTGGAATAACCGGCCCCAGCATCATCAACGGCAATTAAGTAGCCTAGCTTTCGATAGACATGAATGATTTCACGAAACCGATCGAAATTGGTAATCGCATGACGTTCCGTGATTTCCAATACAATATTACTTGGAGAAAGTCCGTGATTTTCAAGCAGCTGTAATGCTTCTTTCCTTAGAAAGGTGGTATCTTCCATACTTCTGGGATCGATATTGATAAATAGCTTGGCATCAGAGGGCCACTCTTGTAACCTTCCCATTGCTTTCTTGCGGGAGATTGATTCTAGGAGGAGACTTCGTCCCGTCTTTTCTGCATATTCAAAGAGCTGATGAGGCAAAAAGAAGTGGGATTTTTCCGGTCCGCGTATTAATCCTTCCCAGCCAAAGGTTACACCATCCTTAAGGGAAATAATCGGTTGGTAATAGCTCTGCAAATCTTCCTTATCAAGGATTTCAAAAAATTGCCGATGATAAAGAAATTCATTCGTTAGTATATCAAATTTTGCCATCTGGCTGGCAGTTTTTACCGCTTTATAAATTTCCTTATTGAATTCTTTACTCTCTAGCTTAACGAATCCAATATGAAGCTGAATCATTTCACCGCCAGGTAAGATGATCTCTTTGTTAAGTTCGGTTTCCAGCTGTTGTTTGAATAATATGCTTTTTTGATGATAAAATTCTTGTTCGTTTTTCTCTTCGCGATTATGCCATGCCACAAAAACTGAGAAATCATCACCCCATAGACGATGGTATCCTATTAATCTGGCTGGTAATTTAAAAATAGATTGAGCAGCACTAACGATATTATCTTCCAATGTTTTTATGATTTCATTTGAAATGGAGAAACCATACTTTCCCTCAATATCAGACAGCTTTACAATATCAAGATAAATCAATACTACGGTATGATTTATCTCTAATTCTTTTTGGATCGTTTCCTTTAATTTTGAACGAGGATCTTTGATCATAAAGTATTTTAAATATTTATTTCCCATTTCATTCCATTTGAATATCATCTTCTCAGTTCACTCCTTAACCCTATGATAATCAAGCTGGGTTAACAGAATGTTAACAAAGTGTAAAAATTCCTTATTATTATTTATTTTTTCTTGACTTTCAATATGTTTACACTACTGGTAATTATTAACGTGATCTTAACAGAAACTAAAGCTAATATTCATTATATTCAATTATAGTAAGGATGGGGCAATACCCAAACTAGAACGGAGGGGATCAAATGGATACAGGAAGTCACTTGTTATTCGGTTTGACTTTAGCGGGATTAGCGTACTTAGATCCTGTAGTATCTCAAAGCCCAGAGGTTGCACAGGCCGTGATGGCGGGTACCCTGATTGGATCGTATGCACCTGATTTTGACACGTTGATTCGCCTCAAGGGATTCTCCTGCTATGTTCGTCATCATCGTGGAATCACTCATTCAATCCCCGCTCTTTTAATCTGGCCCCTCGTTATTGCTTTACCTTTGCTGTTTGTTTTTGAGGTAATGGAATATTGGTTTGTCGTTTATTGGTGGACCTTTTTATCTATTTTTCTCCATATATTTCTTGATACGTTAAATACGTATGGTGTCCAATGCTTGCGGCCGTTTATAAAAAAATGGATTCATCTGGATGTTATGAATCTCTTTGAACTACCTCTATTTTTGCTCCATGCCATGGGGGCGGTTTTATGGCTATTCTTTCATTTTGATCCCATATCGGTTTTTCCTGCGGTTTATTGTATCAGCTTCTTCTACATAGCGATAAGATTTGTCCAGCATCGTGCGCTAATCCAAAAATTAAAGAAAAACATGGGTCTAAACGGTACTTATCATCTATTTCCGAGTTTTCATTGGTTTTATTGGCGTTTTGTTGTAGAATCCGAAGAAAGTTTCTATGTCGGTACTATGGAATATGGAAGAGTTGTGATGAAGGACGTCATATCCAATGAAGGAAAAAATCCCGTTGTTGAAGCAACCAAATCGACAGATGGAGTTCGAGCCTTCCTTGAATTCGCCCAGCGGGTACACGTCACATGCCTGAAATTGCAGGATGGTTATGAAGTACAGTGGAGTGATGTGCGCTTTTGGTATAACCATAAATTGACCTTCGGTGTGGATGTCAGGCTGGATCAAAATTTGAAAGTAGTGAGTCAACGATTCGGATGGAGGAAAAAAACATTAGAGCCTCCTTATGTTTAAATAGAAAAGAAAGGGTTGGAAGTTAAATTCCAACCCTTTCTTTTCGAATTATTGTAGCCCTCCTTTAGCTTTTTATGCAGTGGAACCTTTTCTCGCGTAGTAAATCGATTGTTCATATTGAAGAAGAAGACCATCCAATATGGCATCCCAGGATTGTGACAAGGCATAACGGCGGGCATCTTTTCCCATTTGTTGCAGAAGGTCGGGGCTTTCGACTATACGAAAAATGGCCTGAAGAAAGGAGTCCGCATTCCTCGGGGAACACAAGAAACCCGATTTTCCGTGTCGAATAATTTCTTGCACCCCTCCGGATTTCGCTCCAATGGTAATCAGGCCTGATGCTGAAGCCTCTAGTACGACATTTCCGAACGTTTCTGTGCTTGACGGAAAAACAAACAGATCAGCTGAAGCATACACTTCCGCCAAATCTTCCCCGCTTAAATAACCTAAAAAGGTGACATTTGGCAGAGCCTGGTCACGCAATTCAGGGAGCAGGGGACCTTCGCCTACCAGAAGCCAATGAATCCGTTCCTGTAAAGGCCTAGGTATCTTTTTCATGATTTCGATTAATATATCCAAGTCTTTTTCCGGTGCGATTCTGCCCACATAGAGAAAAAGAAGCTGTTCCTTTATTCCATACTTTTCGCGAAGGTCAGGATTTCTTTTATTCGGATGGAATAGATCACAATCCACACCGCGCTTCCAAATATCAATTCTCGAGAACCCTTGGTTCTCTAATTGTTGCTTCGTTTCTTCGGAAGGTACAAAAGTGACCTCGCAGGGTTCATGAAACCAGCGGAGATAGCGCCAGATCCAATTGGAAGCAAACTTTAAATGATAGTAATCCAAATATCGGTCAAAATGGGTGTGGTAAGAGGAGACAATGGGGATCCCGAACTTTTTTCCATAGTGAAGACCGCATAACCCCATATTGAAAGGAGTTGCGATATGGATAAGATCCGGCTGGAATCGACGAAGGTGATTCCGAACTGACAATAAATTAGGCAGTGCGATTCGGCATTCGGGATACAAATAAAACGGGAGACTAGTGAAACGGTGTATATTGCTTTCAAAAAGATTGTGTTTCGAAAACTCAGGAACAAAAACTTCATGGGGAATGTCTCGTCTTTCAAGGTGATTGACTAGTCTTTTTAAGGTTAGAGAAACTCCATTTACTTGAGGTGGAAAGGTGTCCGTAAACAAAGCAATTTGCATTTTGCCCCTCCTCTTATCCATGGTTGAACACTTTCATTCTTAACTGCCCATTCGATCTTTAGAAAGAAATAACTCAGCCGCTGCTGGGATGCGATGGAGCTGAATAGAGCGTTTGTATCGCTTCATATTCCATTTCAGATAATGCAGCTTCCTGGAATGGTTTAGGATTGATTGCACGACCTCGGAAATTTCCCGTGAAGCGGGGGAATCTGCTAATCCATGACCTAATAGAAACGAGATGTTTTCCTCTTCTTGCCCCGTAACCCCTGGGATGAGTACAATCGGAAGCTCCTTGTGAATGGCCTCGGAGCAGGTAACTCCCCCTGGCTTGGTAATCAGAAGATCGGACGCATCCATTAAAGCCGATATATCCTGAACATACCCGTACACTTTGATGTGTTCACATGGTCCCGTAGTTTCTTCTAAGGTTTTACAGAGCTGAGTGTTCCGACCCGTCACGAAAATCCATTGTATGGCAGTCTCTTGCTTAATTTCCTGAACCCAGCTCATATTTTTGGATATTCCGTCGCTGCCCCCCATCCACAATACGACTGGCTTTTTTTGATCTAATAACAGCTTTCGTTTCGCTTGCTCTTTCGATGATAGAATTTGAAAATCGGGTCGAACAGGGATTCCTGTCGGAAGGATGGAAGTGGACGCTTGATTTCCAATCCATTCCGGGATCACTTGGCTGGGAACACAGAGTACGTCACAAGCGGCAAGGGACCAACTGGGATGGATATGAAAATCAGTGACGACACCGATAAGCGGAACATGAATCTTGTATTTTCGCAATGAACTGATGGCCAATGCAGGTATGGGGTGGGTAGCCAAGATGACGTCAGGCTTCGTTTGCAAAAGAAGAGCAGCAAGCTTTGTAAAGTAAATTTTTCTATACATATAAGGGATTAAAAAACTCTCTGATAAAGAACTCGAATAAATTTTCCCCCATACCCATGGAGCTTTTTGCACCGTTTTCAGATATCCTCGTGCCAGATGGCTGGTTAGCCGCGGGTGAAGGTAGTTTCCTAATTCGTAAATCATGCTATTCCATCTTTCTAGCCTCGTAACAAGGGCTTCAGCAGCTTTCGTATGCCCCCCGCCGAATGGTTCGGAAAGAATCAAAGCATTTCTGGACATCTCGATCCCCCCTTTTTGGTCACAACATCATTCTAATTAAAAATTTAACAGAAAATTATAGAAGTATTGTAAAAACAGTTTAAAGATTGTTTGCAATTTTTTATATAATCTTTAGAAAGGCTTCATCTTCGTGAGTTAAGATGATAAGTGTATTCATCCTACATGAGGGGGAAACCACATGATGGTTCAGTTCGTGCTATGGCTGGAAAGTGGAGATCGGAGGATTTTTCAGCTGTTGAATGTTCGAATGAGGTGTTTGTTCCTTAATCACTGGATGCTAAGAATAACACATTTAGGAGGAGCCGCATTTTCGATTGGTTTGTTTATGATTTTGTTTTTATTAAACCTAGTTGAAAATGAGATGACGATTGAGGGGAGTGTTTCACTGATTGTTAGTCATCTACTGGTTCAACTGTTGAAAAAGAGTTTTAGTCGCAGAAGGCCTTATATGAAAGAAAAATTTGTCCATACCGTAGATAGTCCTCTTCAGGACTGCTCCTTTCCATCCGGACACAGTACAGCCGTTTTTTCCTGGAGTACGACAGTGTCACTTGCTATTCCATGGCTGTCGCCTTATTTGTTTATGATTGCTGTGCTTGTAGGGCTCTCCAGGATCTATTTGGGGCATCATTATCCGCTTGATGTTAGCGTTGGGGCGTTTATAGGGATTTTTTTTGCGAGTGCTGTCCATTATTTATAGATAATCATCATCTTCATACAATGCTCATGGTGTTTTTACACCATTTTAATAGCTCATTAACAGACTTGAATTAATATAGGAATCGACAAGTAGATAAGCAAATGGTTGGAGTCAAAGGAGAAATCTCTAGATAGAACTTCTAAAAAACTCAGTAAGGGTTTTGATCACCCAGATCGGATGATTAACTTGAGAATCAATTGAATTTTAAAGTGAAATCGCCTGCTTGGATTGTCTTATAGGGATTATTGGCCTTTTATCTATTTTACAATTTAGTAATTAATTTCTCGCTTTTTTTCGTTTAGATAGTCTTTTATGTTATAATTCTAAGCAAATATAACTACAGCCCATTAAACACGAAAAGGGGGTCAGTCTATATGAGCAATACGAATAATGTACATAAAGGTGCTATGGACATACTGTTGGAAACGAGTCGGACCTTCTTCATTCCAATCAGCCGATTGACTCCAGGATTGCAAGAAGCGGTTGCATCCGCCTACCTCTGCATGAGAGCAATTGATGAAATAGAGGATCACCCTGGGCTCCCTTCCGAAGAAAAAGTGAGCCTATTGCGTTCTATCAGTTTGATCCTGCAAAAACCGTTCCAGGATGAAGATTTTGTTTTGATTTTTGAACCCTACAAGTTGATATTACCTGAAGTTACTTTACGCATTGGTGAATGGGCAAAATATGGCCCTTCCGATATAGCACCGAACATATGGAGAGCTACAGCAACCATGTCGGAGGGAATGGCCAAATGGGTATTAAAAGAGTGGCAGATTCATAATGAAGAGGACCTGGATGACTATACGTTTTATGTTGCAGGATTAGTTGGTGTAATGCTTTCTGAAATTTGGTTGTGGCATGATCATACTGAAACCGATCAGAATTTAGCTATTGCCTTCGGTCGAGGGTTACAGGCGGTCAATATTATCAGAAATCGAACCGAGGATGTTTCACGGGGAGTTAACTTCTTCCCAGATGGATGGGATTTTAACGAGATGTTTTCTTATGCAAGACGAAATCTTAACATGGCTGATCAATATACGGAAGCGATTAAGAACGGTTCTATTTATCACTTTTGCAAGATTCCCCTTGTTTTGGCTCATGGAACTCTAAGTGCATTAGAAGCAGGGGAAGAAAAATTGAGTCGTGCTGCTGTTGTTGAACTAGTAAGTCAAGTATCCGGGGAATAGGTTGAATAGAATTTTAATCATACTTGCATTTTTTTAAGACCCTTAAACTTGGGTCTTTTTTCTTATCTATCGGAAAGTATTATACGCAAATGGCTATGCCAGTAGCTTTCTTATTATACCTTCTTGAAATATTCACATTACTCTATCTTTTACTTTGTTGAAATTATGATAAGATGAAAGAAAATAGAATATAAATGAAATTTATTATTTGCTGAATAGGGGGCGAGGGTATTTTGCTTGGAAAATTATTAACACCTATGATATCCATTATGAAACAATTAAAATATGTTCAAAAGTTTACTTTGATCTTTATCTTGTTTTTTATTCCCATAATCGGATCTATTTCGCTTATCATTTATACTATAGGAAATGAGATTGAATTTGCTTCTGAGGAGAGAGTTGGATTAAAGGGTATTGCAGAACTTCAGTCATTAACACAGAATATCCAGCAACACCGCGGATTGGCTGGAGGGGTTCTGGGAGGGAATCAGACGCTAAAAGCAAAAATGGAGGAAAAACAACGACATATCGCTAATAACATTCAATCGTTTGATCAATTGGTACGGGTACACGGGACGTTGATTGATTCAAAAGGAAAATGGGTATCGATTAAGTCAGAGTGGGATGGTTTAAAACAAAAAATAGACGGATTAAGCCCAACTGATTCTTTTCAACAACACACCACATTGATCCGGGATATCTTAAAAATGATATCAGCGATAAGTGATACTGCGAACTTGTCATTAGATTCAAATGTCGTTTCGAACCATTTGGTTCGAGGAATTTCTCATGATTTAATCTTTATTACAGAATACATGGGGCAAGCGAGGGCACTTGGTACCAATATTTTAGCAGCGCATGAAATCATTGTGGAGCAGCACTATAATCTCCTATATTTATCTCGGCTCATGGATGAAAATTTATATCAAGCAGAGAATAGCATGGCCATTGTGTTCGAGGATAATAAACAAGCGAATACCAAAGTCCTAAATTTATATAAAGAAGCCATGGCCTCTTCTAAAGGCTTCTCCCAACTTATTTCTCAAGAGATTTTAAACAAACAAACCTTAACGTTTGATTCTACAAATTATTATGATGAAGCAACGAAATCGATCAATACGGTTTATAAGCTGATAGATGAAAATGTTCTATTGCTTGATCAATTATTAGTAAAACATCTAGAAAAATTATCATTTCAACGAAATGTCGTTTTATTTACGAATCTAGTGGCCATGGTTCTTGCCGTTTTATTATTTATGGCTTTTTACCGGTCTGTTAAAGAGAGTATAGTAATCATTGATGATACAACTGCTCACATATCGAATGGAGATCTTACCCAAAGAATTCAATTAAAAACAAAGGATGAAACGCATAAGATTCAAGAATCCATCAATTCGATGATGGATTCGATTCAAACGCTGATTCAAACAAACCAAAATCTTTCTGAAGAATTGTCTTCATCTGCTGAGCAGCTTTCAGCAAGTGCTGAGGAATGTGCGAAAGCATCTGAACAAATAGCCTATGTTTCCCAGACTGTGGCCACAGGTTCGGAAAACCAAATGAATAGCGTGAAGGATGCTACAACTTCCATTAATCAAATGGGAAATCATATTCATCAAGTAGCAGCAAATAGCAAGGAAATGCTTCTCTTGTTCGAGTATACAATGGAATCCACTCAAAAAGGTGTCATCATAGTGGAAGACGTTTTAAACCGAATGAATGAAATTTATCATACCGTACAAGATAGCGGGGCGACTATCCGACGATTGGGGGAAAGCTCGCAGAAAATTGGGGATATAGTAAGAATTATTACCGAAATCGCCAATCAGACTAACTTATTGGCCCTAAATGCAGCGATTGAAGCTGCAAGAGCAGGTGAACAAGGAAAAGGTTTTGCCGTAGTCGCTAATGAAGTACGGAAGTTAGCGGAACAATCAAGCAAATCGGCAGAGCAAATATCCGCCTTAATCACAGGGATTCAAAAAGAAACCTGGAATGCAATTAGTACAATGGAGCAGGGAACGCTTAAGGTAACAAATGGGTTAGAAATGACGAAACAGGTAAATGAAGTGTTTCAATTCATCAATGAATCAGTAAACAATGTTACCCAAAAGGTCCAGAATGTTTCCGTTTCCGTAGGACACATTGCTAAGGAGAGTGAGCATATTACCAATTCAATGGAAGAAATCAAATTTGCAGCGGGGGAAGAAGCGCATGCTAGTCAAGAATGTTCTGCTGCAAGCCAACAGCAGCTAGCCACAATGGAAGAAATCTCGGCATCATCAATAGCATTAAACAGGATGGCGGAAGAATTACAAACTCTTATTAGACAGTTTAAAGTGTAAAGTAAGAAAGGAATGGACTTAAGAGTTAATAATCTTTTCGTTTTCATTTAATAAAAAGTCCCTTAGTCAAAGTAAAAGACTAAGGGACTTTTCATTAAATGTATTGTACAACGTTTCACAAACTAGACACAGATTTTCAAGGTTAGTTTAGGTATAATAAAACCGAAAGTGATTTATACATTCGTTTGAAGTTTACGCTGGATGACGCACTGTTTTTGAACCTGAAGAAGATTTTTGATGATCTTGGCTAGTGTATTTGACATTCATAAAGAATCGAACAACCATCATGGTAGTAGCTAGGATGACAAAAATACCACTCACAGCACCGATAATGTCACTCATCATCCAAACAGGAAGGTGTTCAGCCCATCTTCTAGGTGCACCAATCCTACCCGCGTAAAGCATCGAACCTGAAACGCCTAAGAAGAAAACAGAATAGAATGCCGCGCTGACTCGATCCCAATCCATATCATTTCTTTTGCCTTCTGCCTTATTAAAATAATACATGAAGGCGATGATCATGATGGTCAATCCTAATCCCATATACGTATGGAAATGACCAGGTACCCATTTGGTATTGTGCATCACATGATTGACTACGATAGTGGCATCGATAATGGCAGGTACTGCACCTGCAACCCAACCAAACATGGCTAGGAACATAAGTCCAGATGGCATATCCCAACGTATTCCTGAACGGTAAACAATCATGAGGGCCCCGTAGGCTGTAACGACCATAACAGGTAATCCGTTTGCATAAGAGAATACTTGACCGATTAAGAGCATCCATTTTGGTACCGCGAAGTCCATTAGTAAATGGTGAGTATAGATCATTAAAGTAAAGATAGTAGAGAAATTCCATGCAATCAAGAATATTTTATTCGCTTTCCAAGGCCGATCCGCATATTTGGATAATAATTCATAAACACCAATAACAGCCATATAAATGGTACAGTTTGCGAATATATGTCCAAATGCATAAGTTAAGTGCTTGGCAAATAAAGGATCCATGGTGAAACTAGGATTAACAATGTTAAGAATAGATCCAATTAATACAATGGCCCCTGCAAGGATAGCGGTAGAATTACAGATCACAACCATGGTGGTAGCAACAATAGCTGCAGGAGGACCATATTCTTTTCCTTTACCGAATATAACGTCCCACCCTAGTCCGTTTCTTAAACTTCCATATTTCTTGATAATCTTATAACCAATTTCGATATACATAATTAGGAAACTAACACCGAGTACAACAAGTCCTGATAAGGAAAGCAAAGCACCTGTTTTACCAATATATTTGGTGGAAATCGCAGGTAGGGGATACAAGAAAGTCCAGGCATCTGAAAATTTAAAAACAAAGATAGCAACTAAAATCATAGCTACTGCTATGACAGATAAAATCAAATTCATCATGAGAATTTTGGGATTCACATCGATATACTTACTAATATAATACCACATGATAGCGGTTCCACCTAATGCGCCCATTCCAATCATACCTGTACCATGAGCTGTCATAAATTGATAGAAAAGGTCTGGAGCAATGTCAATGAGTCCGCCTTGGTTAAGGAGCATGACTACTCCAAAAATCATCATAAGAATTAAGGTTACAGATGCAACCATTAAATGTCCGATTACACCTTTTTTGATCAAAGGTTGGATCGGGGAATAGGTATTATTTAACTCCATGCTCTAAGCCTCCATTCTTTTATTTTACTACGATCTTTTTGACCATCAGGTGGTGGCCAACACTGCAGTATTCCAAACATAAAATTTGGTACGTACCTGGCTTTTCAAACGTATAATATACTTTATTCGTGTATTCAGGCATGGCTTGAGTTTGAGCTAATAATTCATAGTTTTCATTGTAAATTCCAAAACCATGGGTGACATCCATACTCGTTACATTAAATTGAATCGGTTCTCCAACCGTAAATTCCTCTTGACTCATTTCCCAGTAATATTGATAGCCTTTTACATCTACCTCTGTTATTTTTGCGGCTGCCTCAGTTGTTTGAGGGTCATAGGGTAATTTGGAAAGAGAAAGGACTGTTGCAATAACCATCACAGTAGCTAAAGAAAAAAACCATATTTTCCGAATTCGATACCATTTTTCCATGATTGGTGTATAATCCATTCTACCTCCGGCTTTTTTAGAGATGATCAAAAATACAAGTCCAAGTAATGCAACTAATATGATGGTGATCACCCATGCTAACTGTTGTAACATAAGATTCCTCCTTATAAGAAGTTATTTACACTATTAAATATAAGTACACTATAGATAAAATGTTGTGATAAGTGTCACTAATGTACAAAAATTCAGACTTTTAATTATAGTGATCTTTTATAGTGTGACAATAGAAAAAACCTAGCTATAACGGTTAATGAATTAAACCGTTATAGCTAGGTTTTTTCTTAATGCTTTATAAAAGACTGATAATTTTCCATTATTGATAATAAAATTATTATAAAATAACCGGAATTCTCCACCTATTATATTCACTGTCCATCCCTTGTTACCTTTTGGACCCCATCTTTATTAATTAATCCTTTTTCTTCTCATAAATTTATAAATTTTAGAGAATAATCCCCAGACAGCACTACTTGGAACGCGGATTGTATTGGGGTTGTTTGGGTTCACATCCATCTCTCCTTTTATTCCTTCATATACCTTAAGGAAGAATATCTCTTAGTTTTTAACACTTATCGGAAAGTATTATAAGCATAAGGCTACGCTAGTAGCTTTCTTACTTTTAAGGTGATTTATTCTTTTTTCTTCACTTTTTATAGGATTCATCATGATTTTAAAGACGGGAGAGTATTCATAATTCAGTATATTACCTTCCCGTTCAAACGCTCATTAGTTAATGGCCCAGTTTTGAGAAAGAAGTGGTAATATCTCTCATACAACAGAAAAGTCCTCCTCAAGAGCGAGGAGGACTTTTCTGTTGTACGTGGTAAAGGCGCTAGGATTTCCCTTATACAAAATCCTGATAACTCATTTTGATTTCGTGCCAAAGTGTATGGTTATTGGAAACCTCAATATCTAATTCCTCTAATATTTCTAATAAATTTTCACATAGCTGATATTTCTTTGTGTGGTCTCTCTCTTGTTTAATCTGAGACAAAAGATCATTTGCTTCTTTTTTCATTTGATCACGAAAAAAAAACTCGCTGTTCTTAAGCACTCGTACTCACTCCCGCTTTTTTTCATCATTATAGCAAGAAACAGGATAAAATGCCTTTTTGAATATCCTGTTATACAACAAAAAAACATCAGTATAAAGCGGTTACATACAGTGTTAACTCCTGATTTCTTAAAATTACTTACTTTCTTAACCTATATGTAATTAGACAATAGGTGAGTGATTACTATGAAAATATAACTTAACCATTGTTAAGGAATTAGGAAATTGAATATAATAGATACGTGTATATGTATCAAACAAAGGGTGGTGACGATGTTGTATACAGATGAAATGAAGAATAGATTAAAGCGTATGGAAGGCCAGGTCCGGGGAATTCTTCGAATGATGGAAGAAGATAAGCATTGCAAAGATGTCGTCAGTCAGCTATCTGCCGTTCGAAATGCGGCGGATAAAGCGATTGCGACGATTGTTGCGCATAATTTAGAACATTGTATTTTAGAAGAACAGGCAACAGGCGGAGACACGAGTAAGGTTGTGAAGGAAGCCATAGAATTGTTGGTGAAAAGCCGTTAGTAGGCAGAAGTACTGCCTGAAGTGGGCAAGCTTATATCTGATACCCGCTATCACTTACTAAGGATTTATTAAAGGTGGATGTGATATAATGACCCTAGTTTGCTAAGAGAAAGGAATAGGGGATTTTCGTGTCTAGGCAGGTATTTTTAAAAGGGGCACTCGCCCTAAGTATTTCAGCACTTATCTCCAAATTGCTTGGATTGTTTTATGTTATTCCATTAAAGCATTTTGCGGGAGATGAAGGGCTAGCCCTTTATCAAGCTGTTTTTCCGATTTATAATACGATACTCATGTTATCTGTTTCGGGGATTCCTATTGCCTTGGCCAAGCTGATCTCAGAAAAGTTGGCTAGCCAACAGTCAGAGGAGATTCCTTTTATCGTAAAGAGTGCATTCCGATTCATGATCGGTGTATCTTTTTTCGGGGTATTATTTTTTTATGCGGGAGCAAATCAAATAGCTGCCTGGATTGGGAGTCAAAATACTAAATTATCCATTCAGGCGATGGCTTTTGCCATATTGATTGTCCCCTTTGTTGCTGTTTTAAGGGGATATTTCTATGGGTTTCAAAGGATGAATTTATCCGCTAGCTCACAAATTATTGAGCAATTCATACGAGTGGGATCAATGACTTTCATTGTTTATTGGCTTGTAATGGAAGGCAAGGACATTTCCGTTGTGTCTGCTGGTGCAGCGTGGGGGAGTTTTATTGGCTTAGCTGTATCACTTTTCCTATTAGTTGGGGCTTACTTTCGATATCGGACAAAGGAGGGGCCGCAACGAAAAAGAACAGGTGAAGGAGGATATGCTTGGAAAATAATGGCCATAGCTATTCCTGCTAGCTTAAGCACTTTAATGATTCCGTTACTTGGGATGGTTGATTCCATGTCGATCATCAATTTATTGAAAGCCGCAGGGTTGTCTGAGGGAAGGGCCACCATCGAATTTGGAGTATATAGTCGAGGAGTTCCTATCGTCCAGTTTTCTTCTTTTTATGCTACAGGGTTAGCTCTAGCTGCCGTTCCAGCTCTTTCCTCGGTTAAATCACTGCGTGAGAGAAGGGAACATATTTATAAAGCATTACAGCTGACAGTTCTTGCAGGAATTCCGGCCAGTATAGGGATGATGATGATCGCTCAACCGTTAAACGTCCTTTTCTATGGAAATGGACAAGGCAGCACCACTCTCGTGATTCTTGCCGCGTCTACCTTTTTCTTATCACTGTCAGTAACGATGTCAGGAGTTTTGCAGGGGATAGGAAAACAAATTTGGCCAGCTGTTTTTCTGTTTGTAGGATTGGTCACAAAGGTTGTGGGCAATTTTTGGCTTGTGCCTCATTACGGGATTGAGGGGGCTGCTTATTCAACCCTCGTTTCTTATGGAATCATTTCTATACTATGTATTGGATTTATTTATCAGGAGTGGACGGGATTCCAAAGGGAATTCTTCAAGTGGTTGCTTCCATCTGGTCTGATGCTGATCTCCCTATGGGGAGCGCTTTATCTAACACCTGAATGGTTTAAAGTAACTCAGGATCGACTTCATGCTCTTGCGGTTGTATTACTTCTCGTCATAATTGGAATGTTCAGCTATGCGGTGGGCTTAATTTTGTTTCGAACCATCCGTCTGAAAGATATTCTTCAAATGAAAAAACGACAGGTGGGCATGTCCGAAAAGAGTGGAGTTTCCATTCCTCAAGAATATGATATACAACATATTCGTGAAAAAAAGGAAGGAACGAAACATGAATAATGGCATAGGCGTAATTGATTCTGGTGTTGGCGGTTTAACTGTGGCTAAGGAAATCATGAGACAGCTTCCCCAAGAATCCATTCTTTATTTTGGGGATACGGCTCGGTGCCCCTATGGCCCCCGTCCGGCACAGGAAGTTCGATCGTTTACCTTGCAAATGATCTCCTATCTCAGCCAATTTCGCATTAAGGCTCTGGTTATTGCCTGTAATACAGCGACGGCCGTGGTGTTGCATGAGGTTTCTCAACTTGTCCCCATACCGGTCATTGGCGTGATTGATCCGGGCTCAAGAACAGCCATTAAGGAAACGAAAGATGGAAAGATCGGGGTCATTGGAACTATTGGTACCATTCAAAGCGGAGCTTATGAAAAAGCACTGAAACGGATAAATCCTGATGTAGAAGTGTTTAGCTATGCTTGTCCAGATCTTGTTCCCCTTGTGGAATCAGGAATACCTGATAGGGATAGGGCGGCTATGATTGTACGCCAATCTCTTCAGTCTTTTATGGGGAAACAGATCGATACTCTTATATTAGGATGTACCCATTACCCTTTATTGTCAGACCTCATTGGGGAGGTCATGGGAAATGAGGTTAGGCTGATTAATTCAGCAGAGGAAACAGCGAGAGAACTCAGTGTTGTCCTGGATTATAGAGGCATGTTAGCTGAACATGATACTCAAACCATACGTGGGCACAAGTTTTTTGTTAGCGGACGTTCCACGGTCATGGAGCAGATTGCTCAGACATTTTTAGATGTTCCTCTCGATCTGCAGCAGGTAGATCTATCGAAGAAGAAAGATTGTACATTTTCTTGGTTAAGTTTTTAGTATAAAACTCTTCAAGGCTCGTATACATATAGTACAAGAACCTTGAGGAGGGACAAGAAAATGTCACGGAAAATAACATCCATTATGTCATTGACTCTATCCGTATTGCTACTTTCGGGATGCGGCCTATTCGGTCCGGAAGAAACATCTGGACCACAACCCATTGATCCACCCCAAATGTCACAAAAGGATGCTCCCGTTGGTCCAAGCAAAGAAGTTACTATTAACGTAACTCCGGAACAGGGGATAGAGGTAGCAGAAACGGATAATATGGCAAAAGCTGTGGAAATGAAAAATACTCCTGTCTATCTTCTAGACCCTGAAGGATATGTTGTACCGATTACAGTTACTCTTCCTAAGGAAGAAGGAGCAGCAAAGCAGGTCTTAAATTACATGATCAAGGGTGGCCCTATTGAAGGAGTTAAGCCGAAAGGATTCACCGCTTTGATACCTGAGGGAACGAAAATACTTGGGATGACCATCAAAGAAGGGGTGGCTACGGTAGATTTTTCACCTGAATTCAAAAATTATGAAGCGAAAAACGAGCAGAAGCTGATTGATGCGATTACCTTTGCTCTTACTTCTTTTGATAGTATTAAAGAAGTGCAAGTTTGGATTAACGGTTATCCTCAAGATGTCATGCCGGTGGACGGAACTCCTATTTCCTCGTTGACCCGTGCAAACGGGATCAACCTGGAATTAGCCTCTAATGTCCAAGTGGGGGATACCACCCCAGTTACTCTTTACTTTCAAGGAGAAACAGCTGATAACGCAAGCTATTTTGTACCTGTCACCCGTTTAATTCCAAGGACTGATAATAAAGCGATGGCAACGCTTGAACAATTTATAAAAGGGCCTAAACAAGGGACAAACCTTTTTTCCTCCATCCTTCCCACGACAAAGGTTTTAGATGTAAAGATGAACAAGGGAGTAGTTTTGGTTAATTTTGATGATAAGCTATTAAGTTTTAACGATGGAAGAGCGAATCCTTTAGCGATGGAATCTATTCTCCTGTCCTTAACGGAAAATACAGAGGCAAGCCAAGTGCAATTTATGGTGAATGGAAAAATGAATGTGATGGCAGGAGATAAAGATTACAGCAAACCGGTTTCCCGGCCTGAACAAGTCAATCCAGGTAAGATGTAAGAGGTGTTTCCTATCACCTCTTTTTCTTTTTGGCCAGAATCGCAGGGCACATGTGTAATTAGGGAATAGGACATGATAGTAAAGCGACAGAATATGTTATAATTAACCAGTAATTAGTTAGGAGGGATTCAGGTATGCGAGTAGAAGGACGTAGAACGGACCAATTAAGGAAAATAAAGATGACGAAAGATTACATAAAGCACGCTGAAGGTTCAGTATTAATTGAGGTAGGAGATACGAAGGTAATTTGTACGGCAACGATTGAGGATAAGGTTCCCCCGTTTATGAGGGGACAGGGAAAAGGTTGGATCACGGCTGAGTATTCTATGCTCCCTAGAGCAACGGAAACAAGAAATATCCGTGAATCCAGTAAAGGAAAGCTTAGTGGAAGAACCATGGAAATACAAAGGCTAATTGGCAGGGCCCTACGCTCAGTTGTAGACCTCGATAGCCTCGGAGAAAAGACGATATGGTTAGATTGCGATGTGATTCAGGCTGATGGGGGTACTCGAACAGCCTCGATTACGGGTGCCTTTGTTGCTATGGCGGATGCACTGGGAAAGTTGAAGGAGAAAAATGGATGGAGCAAACTTCCGATCCGGGATTTCCTGGCTGCGACCAGTGTGGGGATTGTAAAGGATCAATTGGTTTTGGATCTTTCTTATGTTGAGGATTCCAGTGCCGAAGTCGATATGAATATTGTTATGACAGGCAGGGGGCAGTTTGTCGAAGTTCAAGGTACAGGAGAAGAAAACCCATTTTCCTATGAGCAGCTTCAAGGATTGTTGGAGTTTGGCAAAAAAGGTGTAGACGAATTGATCTCCTATCAAAAAGAGGCATTAGGCCATTTGGTTTCCTTTATTGCATTGGAGGAACATCATGGGTAAAGTTTTAGTTCTCGCCACCCGAAATCAGGGGAAGATTGAGGAGCTCAGAAAAATGCTCGCTCATTATGATATTCAAGTAAATGGGTTAGATCAATACCCCGATTGCCCTGAAGTAGTGGAAGACGGGGACACCTTTATAGCTAATGCAAAGAAAAAGGCGGAAACCATCTCTAACCATCTTCGACTTCCTGCTTTGGCTGATGATTCAGGGTTAGAAGTCGATGCCTTGGAAGGGCGGCCCGGGGTGTTTTCGGCTCGCTTTGCCGGACCGGGAGCAACGGATCAAGATAATATCCGAAAACTGCTCGAATCCTTAATCGATGTGCCATTAGGTGAAAGAAATGCCCAATTTCGTTGTGTCCTTGCTCTCGCCGTACCAGGAAGACCAACGTGGACATGTGAAGGCTCTTGTGATGGACATATTATATTGAAACCTGAAGGGGCAGGGGGATTTGGTTACGATCCCGTATTTTACCTTCCTTTAATGGAAAAGACGATGGCCCAACTTAGCCAAGAAGAGAAGAATGCGATTAGTCATCGGGGAAAAGCGGTAAGGATTTTCACCGGACATATTCATTCTTTATTGAATGAGTAAGCGGAAAGGAAGCATCTGTTAAGGATGACTTCCTTTTTGTTTTACAAGAATCATTTCTGATATAATGATGGTTATATAGGGAGAGCTTATTCCCGAAAAATAGGAGATTCTATGACAAAGAAAAAGAAGGGAAACATTGTTCCCTTTCCTCATCTTTTAGAAAGGCACCTAGAGCTTGCTTTAGAGGCCAGGGAAAAAGAGGATTTTGAAACCGCCAGGAATCATTTTGAACAAGCGCTTAAGTTCAAACCTGATGATGTGTCAGCAATGTTCGGGCTAGTTGTCACCTATCATGATTTAAGAATGTTTCACGAGGCTGAACACTTAGCTGAACAAATGCTTACCCATGGTTTTGGGGAATATACGGATGTCTTAAGGCTCTATGTTATATCCTTGATCCAGATGGAAAAATATGAATTAGTTTGTGAGATTCTTACCCTCTTTCTTCAAGATAAAAAACAGTCTTTCTCGGTTTATTCAGAATTTCAGGATATTCTCCAAACTTGTGAACTGCTCATGGAGTCGCGACAGGAACAAGTTACGGAAGACCCCCTGATGGTCCGAATGGTTGAGGAAAAGCTTGACGCTGATCCTCATTATATCGATCGGCTCATTGTTGACTTGTTAGAAGGGGACTTTGATCGACAGCTCCAAGCGATCGAGCAAATGAAATATATTCAGCACCAGAAAACCATCAATGCCTTAATCGGATTTTTAGTTCAGCCAGAAGCGGATGCCGTTCTTCAGACATTTGCGATCAGTGCACTAAAAGGTTTAGGGGTAAACGAGACCGTGAAGATCCATAAGCGAGGCAAGCAAATGGATCTCGCGCTGAGCCATGTGCCAGATTTGGAACTAGGGTTAGGAGAGCCGGAGAGGTCGGTAGCTGATCTAATTGCAAAAAAAACCTACCACGAGGATCCTATTTTTTCTTCCTTTGCTTTGCAGCTTTGGCTTGAATTCTTTTATGCTTCATACCCTTTCCTGCCTGCCATAAAGCGAATTGAGGGATGGGCCGCTGCGCTTCATTATGCCACTAACCGTATGTTAGGCCGAAAGACGACAAAAATAGGAATCGCGGAACTTTATGATATTCCCTCATCTACGTTAGGCAAATGCTATAAAAGCTTGAATGATACATTAAACTTAGATAAAAGGATGGAGCTTGATATACATTATTCACCAGATGAGGGAGATTAAATGATTGGTTGATATCAATATTGTTTATGAGATATAATAAGATGGTTATAATCAAAAAGAAGGCTGTCGCAAATTTTCCAAGTACATAAGATCTCTTACATAGAAGATCAGTACCTAATTTCAGGAGGAGAAAGCATAAAATGAAAGCAAATTGGGAAAAACTTGAAAATAACCAAGGTGTACTCACCATTGAAGTTGAACAGGAACAGGTGGAACAAGCTGTAGATCAAGCTTTCAAGAAAGTTGTGAAGAAAGTGAATCTACCAGGATTCCGTAAAGGAAAGGTTCCTCGTAAGATTTTTGAAGCACGCTTTGGGGTGGAATCTCTGTTCCAAGACGCATTTGATCTTTTATTTCCAGATGTGTACGGACAAGCAGTAAAGGAAACAGGAATAGATCCGGTTGATCGTCCAGAAGTCAATGTAGACCAAATGGGTAAAGATGAAAACTGGATTATCAAGGCAACTGTTACCGTAAAGCCTGAAGTTCAGCTTGGTGATTATAAAGGCATCACCATTGAACCTAAAGAATTCGCGGTAGCAGAAGAAGATGTTGACAGCGAATTGAAGAAAATGCAAGAACGCAGTGCTGAATTGAATGTGATGGAAGATGTAGCTGTGGAAAATGGTGATTATGCCATCATTGATTTTGAAGGGTTTGTTGATGGGGTGGCTTTTGAAGGTGGAAAAGGTGAAAATTATAACCTTGAAATCGGTTCGAACAGTTTTATTCCAGGTTTTGAAGAGCAAATCGTGGGTATGAAGAAGGATGAAGAAAAGGATGTTGTTGTGACTTTCCCTGAAGAATATCATTCTGCAGATTTAGCAGGCAAGGAAGCTACCTTCAAAGTGAAAGTGAACGAAATCAAGCGTAAGAGCTTACCTGCTTTAGATGACGAATTTGCTAAAGATGTCAGCGAATTTGAAAGTTTGGAAGAATTGAAAACTGACATTAAGAATAAACTGGAAAAGAAATCAGAAGAAGACAAAGAAAATTATGAACGTCAAGCTATCATTGAGAAGGTCGCTGAAAATGCTACCATTAACATTCCAGAGATTATGATTGAGAATGAAGTGAATCATATGCTGAAGGATTTCGAGCAGCGTTTGATGCACCAAGGAATCAACCTTGACTTGTACTATCAATTCTCCGGATTGGACGAAGAAAAGCTGAGAGAGCAAATGACGGAAGATGCAACAAAGCGCGTGAGCAATTCCTTGACACTTGAAGCCATTTCCAAATTGGAAAATGTAGAAGTAACAGAAGAAGAAATAGCAGAAGAAATTCAAAGCCTGGCTGATATGTATAAGCGTCCGCTTGAAGAGATCCAGGAATTCTTCCGAGGCCGTGATCAGCTTGACGGAATCAAGAATGATATTCGCATTCGCAAAACAATTGATTTATTGGTAGAATGGAATAAGATAGCTTAATTCTTTACACGAACGATAAAACAAGGCACGAACTTTTTCGTGCCTTGTTTTTCCAAAAATGATACAATTATTGGAAAGGGGGAATATCCTTATGCCTTTTATACCCATGGTTATTGAAACAACCAATCGTGGAGAACGTGCCTATGACATATACTCACGTTTACTTAAAGACAGAATTATTTTTCTGGGGAGTGAGATTGATGATGACATAGCGAATGCAGTTGTTGCTCAACTCTTATTCTTAGCAGCTGAAGACCCCGATAAAGATATACATCTATACATAAATTCACCAGGCGGTTCCGTTACAGCGGGAATGGCCATATTTGATACCATGCAATACATTAAGCCAGACGTTTCTACAATATGCATAGGGCTTGCGGCAAGCATGGGTGCGTTTCTCCTTACTGCTGGGGCTAAGGGTAAGCGTTATTCCCTTCCGAATAGCGAAATCATGATTCATCAGCCGTTAGGCGGAGTTAGGGGACAGGCAAGCGATATCAAGATCCATGCAGAATGGATACTGAAGACCAAGCGCCAGTTAAATGAAATCTTGGCGGAAAGAACAGGTCAGCCTTTGGAAAAAGTAGAGCGGGATACTGATCGAGATAACTTTATGAGTGCACTCGAAGCAAAGGAATACGGAATTCTTGATGCAGTGATCACTCATAGAGACCAAGCCTAAGGGGTGATACCATGTTTAAATTTAACGATGAAAAAGGTCAATTAAAATGTTCATTTTGCGGTAAATCTCAAGACCAGGTTCGAAAGCTTGTAGCTGGTCCCGGTGTATATATTTGTGACGAATGTATTGAGCTTTGCACGGAAATCGTGGAGGAAGAGCTTGGATCAGAAGATGAAGTTGATCTTAAGGAAATCCCTAAACCCAGTGAAATCCGTAAGTTCTTGGACGACTATGTCATTGGTCAGGGAGATGCAAAGAAAACGATGGCTGTTGCCGTTTACAACCATTATAAACGGATCAATACCGGTGCCAAGATCGATGATGTGGAGTTGTCCAAGAGTAATATTCTGATGCTTGGACCGACTGGGAGCGGGAAGACTTTAATCGCACAAACCTTGGCTAGAATCCTAAACGTTCCTTTTGCTATTGCTGATGCGACTTCTCTTACAGAAGCCGGATATGTTGGGGAAGACGTAGAAAATATCCTACTTAAATTAATTCAGGCTGCTGATTATGACGTGGAAAAGGCAGAGCGCGGAATTATCTACATCGATGAGATTGATAAGGTGGCAAGAAAGTCTGAAAATCCGTCCATCACGCGAGATGTATCCGGTGAAGGAGTACAGCAAGCCCTGCTTAAGATTCTCGAAGGAACAGTGGCTAGCGTACCGCCTCAAGGAGGACGAAAACATCCTCATCAGGAGTTCATCCAAATTGATACATCCAATATCCTTTTCATTTGCGGTGGAGCATTTGATGGTATAGAGCAGCTCATTAAACGCCGTGTTGGTAAGAAGGTTATCGGATTTGGTTCAGAAGGTACAGATGGAAAGAGAGACCTGAAGTCTGGTGAATACTTGAAAATGGCTTTACCAGAAGACCTTCTTAAATTTGGTCTCATTCCTGAATTTGTCGGTCGTTTACCGGTTATGTGCATGCTTGAGCCTTTAGATGAAGCGGCTTTAATGCAAATATTAACCGAACCGAAAAATGCCTTGATTAAGCAGTATCAAAAATTGATGGAAATGGACGAAGTTGAACTCGAATTTACTGAGGGAGCCTTAAAGCAAATTTCCAAGGAAGCCATTAAGCGTAACACGGGAGCACGCGGACTGCGTTCTATTATTGAAGGGATCATGCTTGATGTTATGTATGAGCTGCCTTCAAGAGATGATGTAGTTAAATGCGTCATTACAGAAGAAACGGTTCGCGATAAATCGGAACCGAATATGTATACCGAAGAAGGCTTAATTCAAAAGCCAAAGGAAAGTGCATAATAATTGTAAAAAAGGTATGGAGAAATTCCATATCTTTTTTGTACTTATCGGAAAGTATTATACGCGTATAGCTAGGCCAGTAGCTTTCTTATACTTATCAGAAATAGACGGAAATCCCATAGGACTATTTTTTATCAGTAAAGGCAATAATACACGATATATAGACCTTATGGGAGGGATAGTATGAATTGGTCGATGTTGCTTATGGTTGTACAAGTGTTTTTTGCTGTAATCATTGGGATCTACTTTTGGAATCTTCTTCGCAATCAGCGAACAAGTAGAACCGCCGTTGATCGTGAATCACGCAAGGAAATGGAATCTTTACGAAAATTGCGGGCGATCTCCTTGACGGAACCCATAGCAGAAAAGACCCGACCTTCTCATTTAAATGATATCATTGGACAGCAAGATGGAATTAAGACGCTAAAGGCAGCTTTATGTGGACCCAATCCGCAGCATGTGATTATTTATGGACCTCCAGGTGTTGGTAAAACCGCCGCTGCAAGGGTAGTTATGGAAGAAGCCAAGAACAACTCTCTATCACCGTTTACCATGGAGTCCAAGTTTATTGAACTGGATGCAACAACCGCACGATTTGATGAGCGCGGAATAGCTGACCCATTGATTGGGTCTGTTCATGACCCAATTTATCAGGGAGCAGGAGCCATGGGACAAGCGGGCATTCCTCAGCCCAAACCAGGTGCAGTAACCAAAGCGCATGGTGGTATGCTATTTATTGATGAAATTGGTGAATTGCATCCCATACAAATGAACAAACTTTTAAAGGTATTAGAAGATCGTAAGGTCTTCTTGGAAAGTGCCTATTATAGCGAAGAAAATCCATCCATTCCCAGTCATATTCACGATATTTTCCAGAATGGACTGCCAGCGGATTTTCGTTTAGTTGGAGCGACTACGCGTACTCCCGACGAAATTCCCCCAGCCATTCGTTCTCGGTGTCTGGAAATTTTCTTTAGGCCATTACTCCAGGGGGAAATTGAACAAATTGCTAGAAATGCCATTAAGAAAATTAATTTTGAAGGGGAAAGTGGAGCTATAGAAGTCATTGCTAAGTATGCAACTAATGGCAGAGAGGCCGTCAATACGGTACAAATTGCGGCAGGATTGGCCATTACAGAAGATCGGAAGATAATCACAAAGGCAGATGTGGAATGGGTTGTCCAAAGTAGTCAAAAAACTCCACGAGCCGAGCGCAAGGTACATGATAAACCGCAAGTTGGATTGGTGAATGGACTAGCCGTGTATGGACCAAATATGGGAATGATGTTGGAAATTGAAGTGACGGCACGAAAGGCAGAAAAGTCTGGGCAGGGAAAAGTGATCATTACGGGTGTTGTAGAAGAAGAGGAATTAGGTGGAAGACAAAGAACAATTCGAAGGAAGTCGATGGCTAAAGGTTCAGTGGAGAATGTTTTGACTGTACTTAATGTTCAGGGTGTTCCTGTTGATGATTATGATTTACATATCAATTTTCCTGGAGGAACCCCTATAGATGGGCCATCGGCAGGAGTGACCATGGCAACAGCCGTATATTCTGCTATCCACAAAATCCCTGTGGATAATGTTACGGCTATGACCGGAGAGGTTAGCATTCACGGTCGGGTCAAACCTATCGGAGGGGTTGTTGCTAAAGTCGAGGCGGCCAAACAAGCAGGATGTAAACAAGTTATTATTCCAAGGGAGAATTGGCAAGCTATCTTCACCAACCTGGATGATATTAAAATTATCCCAGTAGATCGTGTGGAGGAAGTGTTCCAACATGCACTTATAGGTGAAAAGGAAATGAGTGAACCGGTTATTCTTCCAGCGGCTAGTGATGTACTATCAGCCTCATCCATGACAATGTAAAAAATGCAAGTATGTGGAAAGATTAGACAATAGCAAGCAGTTAAGATACAATATTGTCCATAGTAGAGTCAGGGAGGTGTCAAGATGGGAACAACAGAGAGAGAACGCGAGATACCGCTGCTACCTCTTAGAGGATTGTTGGTCTTCCCGAGTATGGTTCTTCACCTTGATGTAGGACGTGAAAAATCGGTCAAGGCTTTAGAAAAAGCGATGGTGGAAGACAATTTGATTCTTCTTGCGACACAAGAAGAAGTTCATCTTGAGGAGCCAACAAAAGAGCAAATATTCATCGTGGGAACCGTTGCCCGAATTAAGCAAATGCTAAAGCTGCCAAATGGCACCATACGTGTCTTAGTAGAAGGTTTAAAGCGGGCAAAGATTAATAAATTCATCAGTGAAGACGAATTCTTTGAAGTAGAGATCACCATGATGGATGAAATTATTGATGATGAGCCAGAAGTAGAAGCTATGATGAGATCTGTCCTAAAATCATTTGAACAGTATATTAAGCTATCCAAGAAAGTCACTCCGGAAACCCTTGCTTCTGTTTCTGATATTGATGAACCAGGACGTCTAGCGGATGTAATCACATCCCACCTAACGTTAAAGATGAAAGATAAGCAGGAAGTTCTGGAAACCATCAATGTGAAAGACAGGCTAGATAAGCTGCTTAATATCTTAAACAATGAGAGGGAAGTATTAGAATTAGAAAGAAAGATCGGTCAACGTGTCAAGAAGCAGATGGAGAAGACGCAGAAAGAATATTATCTGCGTGAACAAATGAAGGCTATCCAAAAGGAGCTTGGTGACAAAGAAGGCCGAGCTGGTGAAGTGGAAGAACTCCGCAAACAGTTGAAGGAAAATGGCTCACCTGATCGGATCAAAGAAAAGGTTGAAAAAGAAATCGAACGCTTGGAGAAAACTCCTCCGACTTCAGCTGAAGGAAATGTGATCCGTACTTATATTGACTGGCTATTATCCTTGCCCTGGGCAAAGAAAACCGAAGATAATTTAGATATCAATCATGCCCAAAAGGTCCTAGATGAAGATCATTACGGGTTGGAAAAAGCCAAAGAACGGGTGTTGGAATATCTAGCCGTGCAGAAGCTGGTTAATCGGTTAAAGGGACCTATTCTTTGCCTTGTGGGACCCCCGGGAGTAGGTAAAACATCTATGGCCCGATCTATAGCACGAGCACTTGGAAGAGAGTTTGTACGCATTTCTTTAGGTGGAGTCAGGGATGAAGCGGAGATTCGAGGCCATCGTCGTACCTATGTAGGAGCGATGCCTGGACGGATCATTCAAGGGATGAAAACAGCAGGAACGGTGAATCCGGTTTTCCTGTTAGATGAAATTGACAAAATGGCCAATGATTTTCGAGGGGATCCGGCTGCTGCTTTGCTTGAAGTATTAGATCCCAATCAAAACGATACCTTCAGCGATCACTATATTGAGGAACCGTATAATCTTTCATCCGTTATGTTTGTTACAACTGCCAATGCTGTTCATACCATTCCCCGACCTCTCTTGGATCGAATGGAAATGCTTTATATTCCGGGCTATACCGAGATTGAGAAGCTGAAAATTTGTGAGCAGTATTTGCTTCCGAAGCAAAGGGAGGAGCATGGACTGACAAGTAAACAGCTTGAGGTCAGTGAGGATTCCCTCCTTAAGGTGATTCGCTTATATACACGTGAAGCCGGGGTGAGAAATCTCAATCGAATGATGGAGACTATCTGCCGGAAGGCAGCCAAATTGATCGTAAGCGGAGAGAAGGAAGAGGTTGTGATCACGACGGATTCATTAGAAGTGCTGATTGGAAAGCCGAAATATCGGTTTGGATTAGCGGAGACGGAAGATCAAGTGGGAGCTTGCACTGGACTCGCCTGGACCGAGACTGGTGGCGATACGTTAAGTATTGAAGTAGCTGTTCTTCCGGGAAAAGGAAAACTGACCCTAACCGGGAAATTAGGGGATGTCATGAAGGAATCAGCCCAAGCTGCTTTCAGCTATATTCGATCAAGAGCCAAAGAATGGGATATTGATCCTGAGTTTCATGAGAAAAATGACATTCATATTCATGTTCCCGAGGGAGCAATTCCGAAAGACGGACCTTCCGCTGGAATTACCATGGCGACCGCTCTAATCTCAGCTCTAACAGGGATTCCTGTTTCTAGAGAAGTAGGAATGACTGGGGAAATTACCTTACGAGGACGTGTATTGCCTATTGGTGGATTGAAGGAAAAATCGCTTGCAGCCCATCGGGCCGGCTTGAAGACCATTATTATGCCAAAGGATAATGAAAAGGATATTGAAGAGATACCTGAAACGGTAAGGCAGGATCTCACCTTTGTGCCAGCAGAGCACTTAGATCAAGTATTGGAAATAGCTCTAGTAAAGAAGAAGGTATCGGTATGAAAATAAACAGTGCAGAAATAATAATAAGCGCTGTTAGCCCGAAACAATATCCTCAAGATGCCCTGCCAGAAATTGCTCTGGCCGGGCGTTCTAATGTGGGGAAATCCTCATTTATTAATAAAATGCTAAATCGTAAGAATTTAGCTCGAACTTCATCTAAGCCAGGAAAGACCCAGACCTTAAATTTCTTTAAGATTAATGAAGAATTCTTTTTTGTCGATGTCCCTGGCTATGGATTTGCTCGCGTTTCCAAGACGGAAAAGGAAAAATGGGGAAAAATGATTGAGGAGTATTTCGTTGGACGTAAGGAGTTAAAAGCGGTAGTACAACTGGTAGATCTACGTCATCCACCTACGAAGGATGATAAAAATATGTATGATTTCCTGAAGTATTATCAGATTCCTATCATTATCATGGCAACGAAAGCGGACAAAATCACTAAAGGGCAATGGCAAAAGCATATTAAAATTGTAAAACAAACGCTAGAACTCCAAGAGGGAGATACGATCGTTCTTTTTTCCTCAGAAACAGGACAAGGGAAAGATGAAGCATGGAAGGAAATCTTTAATCGAATGTATGCAAAAGTGCAAGAATAAAATAAGGAAGGGATGTTTCCATATATTTTATGGACATCCCTTTTTTTATTATATAGGCTGCTTCCGCAATATAAAATGATCAATCACATACTTAACGCCATCTTCGTTATTGGTTTTGGTAACAAAATCAGCAATAGCCTTTAGTGAGTCAACCGCATTTCCCATAGCTACTCCAAGCCCCGCCACTTCCAACATTTCATGATCGTTCCAACTATCCCCGATTGCAATCACTTGGGAAAGGTCACAATCAAAATGTTGAGCAAGAAAATGAACGGCATGTCCTTTCGTTCCTTCTTTATGCAGGACTTCTAAGAAATAAGGTTTTGATTTGGTAATATGAACTGCGTCACCAATTATTTTCTGTAATTGATCAGAATGAGTGTCTAGGACATCGGGCTTATTGAAAAATAACAACTTAGAAAGTGGCTTTGAGAGTAGATGTTCTAGCGAGTCGATTCGATATGGCACATTGGCCATCTTAGCATATTCCTTGATTTTGTCATTATCCTCTACGCCCACTAACAGGTCATCATAATAGCCTTGGAGATGAAGATCATGCTCACGGGCATACTCGAATAAATAACGTGCTATATCATGAGGAACAAAACGTTCATAGAGCACTTGATCGTCCAGCAAATTCTTGACGAGTGATCCTTGATAGGTAATGAGAGGAACGTTCATGCCAACTTGAGCTGCGATTTTCTTAGCAGAAGCAAACATTCTTCCTGTGGCTAAGGTGACCATCACGCCTTCACTCATTGCTTTTGCTAAAGCATCTTTAGTAGCTTCAGTAACTTTCCGTTGATCGTTAAGCAGGGTATCGTCAACATCAATTGTGATCATTTTATACATTTTCACATGCTCCTTCACTGTATAATGGATCTTTGCTTCTGCTGCGAGCCTTTAGTTGGTTTGGCTGCAATTCAGATGGAATTATTCAAATAAAGACAAATTTCTCCCATGTATAATATCAAAAATAGTATTTATTATACAGCATTTTACATTAAATAGAATTAATTATATACTTTTGGATATGCATTAAAAAATAGTATAATTAGAAGGAAAAAGTGCGGAATAAATCGAAATATTATAAATGGAGTTCTGAATCCGAGAGGTGGGTTGTTCATGAGTGAAACAATGCTGAAAACAAGACAGGCTAAGTCTGCCCTAAATAAGGTTACACAGGTTGCAGCAAAGATAGAGCCTATGCTAAAAAGGATGTCCTCCGTAGAGGAGGCTGCACCTCAGATCAGGAAGCTGTTAGACGAGGAACTCAAGAATGATGAATTTTTTGTGATGGTAGATGAAAAGGGGAGAGGTTGGGTTCATACTAATCGGCTTCGTGAAGGTAGTTTATTCTGTGATGAGGTAGGTCAGAAGTCTTGCCGTACCCAAGTCCCGTTGTTACAAATATATCCTAGGGATACTGGAGAAGTCCTTATTGATGCCTCAGCCCCGATACTTCGAGAAGGGCAAAGGGGATATAACCTGCGGTTAGGACGAATTGTTCAAAAGTCCTTACTGAAACCGGCTGTTATTGGACTCGCAACAATTCCTACTATAGCTATGGCGGCATTAGGGTGGGGAGTCGGATTATCTTTTCAGCAACTCGGAATACTTTTAGGAATGGGTTTGGGGACGGGGTTACTTGGCGCATGGATGCTGCAACGACGCATTTCTACAAGCTTTCAGGATTGGTTTCGTCTAACAAAGAGTATATCAGCTGGAAATCTGACTAGCTTGGCCAATAAACAAGGGCAAAATGAATTAAGCCAAATGGGGTATGAGCTAAACAAAGTAGTGCTGGGGATGAAAAGTATTGTGGAGGAACTAGCAGCAGCAGCGGATACGACGGAAAGCATTAGCGATGCTCAAGCAAGGGAATCCTATAATTTAGCCAAAACGTTTGAAGAATTTTCTGGATTTATGGGTAGCCTTCGAAATGGAACAGAACAACAGTTATCCAAGATGCAAAATGCTCACGCCATGATTCAAGAAATGGTTTCTGCTTCTTCGGAAATGCAAAAGGCGGTTGAGGAGTCAGTAAATTGGAGTGAAAATGCTTCTAATATTGCCGAGAACGGCCTAGAGGCCGTCCAACAATCAAATAAGCAGATGAAGGATATTTCCTTTAACGTGGAAAAATCAGCTTCGATTATTCAACAAGTGGCCGATGAATCTGATCAGATCGGCCAAAAAATCTCCGCTATTACCAATATTGCCAATCAAACCAACATGTTAGCTCTTAATGCTTCTATTGAAGCGGCAAGAGCAGGGGAAAGTGGAAGAGGATTTGCTGTGGTCGCCAGCGAGGTCCGAAAGCTAGCCGAGGAAACATCCCGTTTTGCGGAAGATATTCTGGCAGATTTAGAAAAGAATCGGAAGGATGCGCTATTAGCGGTAGAGCATGTAACCCGAGGGGTCAATAGCATTGATGAAGGGGGAAAGGTTGTCCATCAAGCAGGTATTTCCATTCAACATTTATATGATACGATCAAGGCGATGAAAGATCGGATTTTAGACAATCGGGAGCATGCTCGCATGCTTTTGCAGGATGGTAGTCATCTGCAAATAATTATGGAAAATATCACAGGGATTGCTGAACAGTTTACGGAATCTATGTCATCAACAGCGGCATCGATGGACCAACAAGCAGTGGGGGTTCAGCAACTGGCAAAAGAGGCACAGATCTTAACGCAACAATCCCAACAGCTTACCCAAATCGTCAAGAGATTTAAAGTTTAAAGGGAGAACAAGATGTTCTCCCTTTTTAGTTGCGATTTTTTAGTAATAGCTTTTCGGTGTACTGAACAAAGTGGTACATTAAGGTTGCACAAATCGCGATAATGAAGAGGCTCACAAATACTAAGGTAAAGTTGAATACTTGAAAACCATAGATAATCAAGTAACCTAGACCAAGCTTGGAAACAAGAAATTCTCCAACGATGACACCAACCCATGCTAATCCAACGTTTACTTTTAAGGTAGAAATAATGGTAGGAAAAGTGGAGGGGAGAACGATTTTGGTGAAGACTTGTTGTTTTTTAGCTCCGAAGGTTTGAACAAGTTTAATGTAATTCGGATCCACTTCCTTAAAACTGCTGTACACCACAATGGTCGTAATGACGATGGAGATCGATACGGCCATCGCAACAATGGCTGTAAAACCTCCTCCAAAAGCTACGATGAACAAAGGACCGAGGGCAACCTTGGGCATACCATTCAAAACCACCAGATAAGGGTCCAGTACACGGGAAAGGAACTTAGACCACCAAATGATGATCGCGATCACAGTTCCAAGAACGGTTCCTGCAACAAACCCTACAACCGTTTCCCATACGGTCGTCAGGATATGCTGATGCAAATCTCCTTGCAACGTCATTTGCCAGAACGTAATCCAAATTTTTGAGGGGCTGCTGAACAGAAGGGGATCAATCCATCTGGCAAAAGAGGCCACTTCCCAAAGAAGGATAAACAGGGTGAGCATGGCAAATTGCGTGACCCAAACCAATAGACTATACAATCTCTCTTTTTTAAGAAAATCTCCATGCTCCTTAGATTTCCCTCCGCGTCTTAGCCAAGAATCCCATTGTATCATTGTACATTCAACTCCTTCCAAACCATTTGAAAGTAGTTTTGAAATTCAGGCATCTCCCTGCTTTTAAAGGGAAGCGGTTGGCGAATAGACTCTGGAATGTCAATAATGGAACGGATTCTTCCCGGCCCGCTTGAAAGAAGAATAATGCGATCCGACATGGCGATGGCTTCAGAAATATCATGGGTAACAAGCACGGCTGTTTTCTTTTTTCGTTTTAGAGTATCAACAACTAGATCTTCTAAACGAAGCTTCGTTTGAAAATCTAAAGCAGAAAATGGTTCATCTAAAAGTAATATATCAGGATTTGTTGCTAGAGTACGAACTAAAGCAACTCTTTGTCGCATTCCACCGGATAGTTGATTCGGATAATGGTCTTTAACGGCAATAAGACCCATTTCGGAAAGTAGTCGTAAGGCTTTCTTTTCTGTATTCTCATTGAGGGCATCCTGAATATCCAGACCTAAAAGAATATTTTCTTTTATGGTCCTCCAACCAAGTAAGTAATCCTGTTGCAGCATATATCCAATATCATGAGTCGGCCCGGTAACCTCCCGGTTTTTCACTTTGATACTTCCAATGGTTGGGGGGAAGAGTCCAGAAAGCATGGATAATAAGGTGCTTTTGCCACAGCCGCTTGGACCTAAGAGGCTAACGAATTCTCCATCTTCTACAGTAAAAGTAATATTTTCAACAGCTTGGTTTACGCCGTCTTTCGTGATAAATGTCTTGGTTACGCAATCAAAGGCAATGACAGGGTAAGACCACATGTCGCCCACCTCCCTCTTGCATGTTATTCAAGAAAGAAAAATGGGTGAATGCACAGCTTACAATTTTATCTTTCTCATGTAATACCAGGTTAGCAATTGAGCCAGACTTACAGCCATTAATAAGCTGTTCAACACAATAGGTTCATCGTTCCAATTGACAAGTACGATAAAGATTGCTAATGCAATTAATCTTCCGATGTTTAATCCAGTCTCCCTGATAATAATATATTCAACTTTCCATTGAGCGCTATCTTGACTCTTTCCTATCGCATCAAAAACAATGGAGACAGCCGGAATGAAAAATAAAGGACTGAAAAGGCTGATTCCGATCCCCATGATTAATAAGGTTTCATAGGTAACATCGTAAAAAAGAGCGAGGACAGAAGCGGACATTAACAGAATTCCGATGAGCATAGCCTTATTCCGCCAGGAAGGGCGAATAAATTTCCCGACCAAAAAAAAGGAGAAGAATGCCACTCCAGAGGTGATAAATGTATAAATTCCGACCTTCCATTCATTTTTCGTGGAAATGAAGACCAGAATTCCGATTAAAAAGTTGAATACAGATTCGTTGATTCCTTGTCCAATCATAGCTAAGAAAATCCTCTTCCATGTTTTGCTTCTTTTAAAAACCTGGAAAGTCATACCTAGAGAGAAGGTACCGCCTGACTTTCTTTTTTTGAGGAAAAAGCTAAGGATGACACCTGCTATATAGATTCCTAACGATATAGCAAAAATCGTGTAGTATCCCTTCATATCGCTCATTTGCCCAATTAAGTAACCTGCTCCTAGGGGTGCAGCCATCCCAACGAATGAACCATATACTCCAGACAATCCATTAAATTTATCTCGATTTTCTCGATTGGTAATCTCAAACAAAACAATGTTGAAAGAGAACCAAAAGAATCCGTGTCCAATTCCTTGCAAGAATCCTAAGGGAACGATAAAAGTGACCGCTTTTCCATCCAACAGTAGAACGGATAAATAAAAAGATGCAGCAACGACAATGCCTGACCGTAAACAAGACATTTTATTGTATACCTTTACCCATTTCCCGGATAGCATGAAGGTTAGTTGCATAGCTATATAAAAAGCGACATTATACCATCCGATGAGACCGTAATCCCCTTTTTCCTTCCATAAATAAACATTGACAAATGTTCCAGAAAGGGCCTCAGCCAACAAAAACAAGGTGTTTACGAAAAGTAGAAGCCGACCCTGAGAACCTAAAGTGGTTTGGAGTAATGTTCGCTTGCCTTTTGTTGTATTTTTTAGGCTCAAACCCCAATGGTAGAATAACCCATGATGTTTGGATTTTACGGTCATATCTTTCCTCCCCTGACTCCCTTTGTTTATACCTTTAAGGGTGTCCAGATAGAGGTGGATTTATGATGAAAAGAGGGACCATAAAGCCCCTCTCCCATGAACTATTCCATTGCTTTTTTCGCGAATTGCGTATTGATAATCTCTTCATAGGCTACCTTCTGCTTCAATTCCCCTGCACTTTCCATAACCGCTTCTAGGTTATGGTATTCTTCTTCATCCAAAACGGGGTTTGTTGCCCAAGAGCCTTGTGATTTATATCGCTCCAGCACCTTTAAGAGAGTGGGACGGTCAATCTTAACAAACTGAGGAGAAATGACATCGGCAACTTCTTGAATAGAATGATCATGGACCCACAGTTGAGCTTTATAAACAGCATTGGTAAATTTTTGAACAACTTCAGGATTGTTCTTCATAAAACTTTGCTTTGTAATGTATACCGTATAGGGGAGATTTCCACTATCTTTACCAAAGGATGCAACCACGTGCCCTTTTCCTTCGAGTTCAAGCTTAGATGCAACAGGTTCGAAAAGCTGAACAAAATCCCCTGCTCCGGAAGCAAAAGCACTTCCTAGATTGGCAAAATCAATATTTTGAATGATCTCCACATCTTCAAAGGGAGTGATTCCGTTGTTCTTCTGGACAAATTCGCTAACCATCTCAGGCATACCGCCCTTGCGTTGACCGATCAGTGTTTTACCTCTCAACATATCCCAAGTAAAATTGGGAATGGGTTCTCTGGAAACGAGAAATGATCCGTCGGTTTGTGTGAGTTGAGCAAAGTTAATTGCAGGATCGGTAGCACCTTGATTTTTCACATAAATGGTAGCTTCGGCCCCCATCAAAATGACTTCTGCATTATCACTTAAAAGAGCTGTCATGGCTTTATCTCCGCCATTTGCATTGGTCAGTTCAACCTCAAGACCTTCTTCCGTAAAGAAACCTTGACTTAGCGCCACGTATTGTGGAGCATAGAAAATCGAGTGGGTGACCTCAAACAAACGAATTTTTTGTGGGTCTGCGTTCCTGCCTCCACAAGCTGTGAGTACGGTGAGCAGGACAGCAAGTGAAAGTAATCCGATAAGCCGCAGCCAGTTTTTCATTCTTTCAACCTCCTTCATCTGAATGCTGGTGCTCTACGTTGATTTAACTTTCCTTCACCAGCGATTGTTGTGCCCCACCCCGTGGGGGGCCTTCAACTCTTGTGCCCCGTGGGGGGCTTCTTCTAAATGGCTGGTAATGCACGAATGCTCATGATTGGGCTACAGTCTATCTATATGAAAAGGTAGGAAAAGTGTGAAAAGACTATTTTCTTCAGACACAAATAAATCATAAATTGCCAAACCGTGTAGAATCGATTCATGGTATAATGGTGTACATTAAGAAAAGTTACGTGCTATTTTTGTTTAAGAGGTTGTGAGGTTTATCACGTCTACTTTAGTGGAAAAAGGATAAACTAAAAGCTATACCATAAATATATAGTTGGGGTGGTTGAAGGTGAACATCCTAGTGATCGGACTTAATTATAAGACAGCCCCGGTTGAGATTCGCGAACGTTTCGCATTCAAAGAAGAGGAGAAGCAACATGCGGTTAAGACGTTGCGGGCTTCTAAGAGCATTCAAGAATGTGTGATTGTCGGGACCTGTAACCGGACGGAAATCTATACCGTTGTGGATCAGCTTCATACCGGAAGACATTATGTTAAGTTGTTCCTATCCAATTGGTTTGGGATTGAAAAAGAACAATTTGCTAATTATTTATATATAAAAGAGGACGATGACGCTCTTCGTCATCTTTTCCGTGTGGTCTGTGGATTGGATTCCATGGTATTAGGAGAAACACAGATCCTTGGACAAGTTCGAAACTCCTTTTTGCAAAGTCAAGAGTGCAAGGCTACCGGTACGGTGTTTAATAATTTGTTCAAACAAGCTATCACCTTGGCTAAGCGAGCTCATTCCGAAACTGATATCGGTAAAAATGCAGTTTCTGTTAGCTATGCAGCTGTTGAGTTAGGAAAGAAAATATTTGGCTATTTTGATAAAAAGACGGTTGTTATCCTTGGAGCAGGAAAGATGGGTGAATTGACCGGAAAGCATCTTCACTCTAATGGTGTCAATGAAGTCATTGTTGTCAATCGAACATATGAAAGAGCAAAGGATTTAGCTGGCAAATTCAGTGGGAAAGCCTGTACATTTGATGAGCTTTCTACAGCTCTCACGAAGGCGGATATTGTCATTAGTTCAACAGGGGCCGAAGGCTATGTTGTGACTAAGAAGGACATTCAAGAAATTAGCAAGAAACGAAATCATCGCCCGTTATTTATGATTGATATTGCTGTTCCAAGAGATCTAGATCCTGCAATCAACGACTTAGATAACGTATTTTTATATGATATCGATGACTTAGAAGGAATTGTGGAAGCGAATCTTCAGGAACGGGCACGTGAAGCCGAAAAAATCGGTTTTATGATTGGAGAGGAAATGGCTTCATTTAAATCTTGGTTGAATACACTTGGAGTGGTGCCACTGATTACTGCTCTTCGTGATAAATCATTAAAGATCCAAGATGAAGCTGTTCGTAATATAGAAAACAAGCTGCCACATTTAACGGAAAAAGAGCTTCGTATCATACGAAAATACTCAAAGACAATTGTAAATCAAATGCTCCATGATCCTCTTGTAAGAATGAAGGAAATGGCCGCTCAATCTAAAGGTGATGAAGCGCATGAACTATTTGTAAAGATTTTTGCTCTGGAAGAGGAATTGGCAGAACAAAATAGAATACAACAACAAAGAGCAGAAAAAGAGGCTAGCGAATTTCGGCTGCAAACTCTAACTGTTAGCAAAGCAGCTATCCGCTCTTAATGAAAACTTGGCTGGAGCCGTACCTTTGGTGCGGAGATCATATTGACATGAATGAGATGAATGATGTCAATATGATGGTACAGTAGCCTAGTTACACTTATCAGAAAGTATTATACGCATAAGGCATACTCCAGTAGCTTTCTTACACTGATGCAGAGAAAGAATATTGAACAAATGTAAACATTCTTATCTGCTAAAGAAGGGAGTCATGGTCATTGAAAATTGAAAGCTGGATGTATGATATAACTATTTATCTATACGCGTTCAGTGTGCTTATGTATTTCTCGGATTTTCTACAAAGCAACCGGAAGGTCAATCGAACGGCTTTCTGGTTGCTTGCTATTGTCTGGATCTTGCAATCTGTCTTTTTTGTTTCCCAAATGATTGATAAGGATTACTTTCCCGTGCTTACGCTATTTGAAACTCTCTTTTTTTATTCCTGGATCATGGTAAGTCTTTCCTTGACCATTAATTATTTTTATAAGATGGACCTCTTAGTCTTCTTTACAAATATACTGGGCTTCATCGTGATGTCTGTTTCCATTTTCACCAATCCAACTGCAGCTCCAGCCCTATCTGAGAGGCTTATTTCTGAACTATTATTTATCCATATCAGTTTAGCCTTTATTAGTTATGGGGCTTTTTCTATTTCTTTTATTCTTTCGATTATGTACTTACTGCAAAACAAAATATTGAAAGAAAAGCGATGGACTCCTTTGCTACAAAAGCTTCCGAGCCTTGGCTTGTTAGATGTATATGCTTATCGACTGACCATGATCGGGGTTCCTTTATTGTTATTAGCCCTGATTCTTGGAGTTTTATGGGCCCATATTATCGGACAATCGGTTGGGTTCGATCCCAAACTCATGATGTCCATTCTTGTCCTTGTGGTTTATGGTACCTATTTATATAGAAGAATCAGCTATGATTGGCAAGGCAAAAAGCTGGCTACGATGAATGTAGTGGCATTTGCTATTGTTTTATTGAACTATTTGATTTCAGGCTCCATCTCTTCCTTTCATCAATGGTTGAGATAGCTTACATAAAGATGGAGGGTTTATCATGAGAAAAATTATCGTTGGCTCTAGGCAAAGTGCTCTCGCATTGACCCAAACGGAGTGGGTTATACGACAACTGCAAGCAATGGGACTCCCATTTGAATTTGAAATCAAGAAGATTGTAACCAAGGGAGATCAAATTGTGGATGTTACGTTATCCAAGGTAGGAGGAAAAGGGCTTTTTGTCAAGGAAATTGAGCAGGCCTTACTGGATAAGGAAATTGATATGGCTGTTCACAGCATGAAAGATATGCCAGCTCTCCTGCCGGATGGATTAACAATAGGTTGTGTTCCTAAGCGTGTGGATGTACGAGATGTTCTTATTAGCAAAGATGGCAAAACCATTGAGGAGCTTTCTCAGGGGGCGGTCATTGGAACAAGCAGCCTCAGAAGAGGTGCGCAGCTATTAGCCTTTCGGCCTGATTTTAACATCAAATGGATACGCGGTAACATCGATACGCGTATTCGGAAGCTGAGGGAAGAGGATTATGACGCCATCATTCTAGCAGCAGCTGGCCTGGAACGGATGGAATGGAAGGGTCAAGTCACCCAATTCATTCCGGTTGAAATAAGTCTCCCTGCGGTTGGGCAAGGGGCACTGAGCATTGAGTGCAGAGAAAATGATGGAGAAGTTCTTGATCTGCTGTCTAGATTTAACCATAAAGAAACCGAAACGGCAGTCCAGGCTGAGAGAGCATTCCTTAACACGCTAGAGGGAGGCTGTCAGGTTCCGATTGGAGCTTATGGGCAGATCAGTCAACAAGGGAACATTGTTCTTACTGGTTTAGTGGCTGATCCGGGTGGGCAGTTGGTGCTAAAAGAGACAATGGAAGGATCAAACCCTGTGGAATTAGGCCGTAGTTTGGCACAGCGGTTGATCGAACAGGGAGCTTCAGAAATTCTGGATAAGGTTCGGATAGAAAATCATATATGATGAATGTACATGAGCTGCCCCTAAAGGATCGATCCATCCTGGTAACCAGGGCTCGAAGTCAGGCAAGCGATCTGGCGGCAAAAATCGAGCAGCTAGGTGGAACGGTTATTGAGCTCCCTGTGATTCAATTTGTACCTCCCCAAAATGTTGAACCAATAGAGCGGGCTATCCGCTCCATTGATGAATTTGATTGGATCTTATTGACTAGTACCAATGGAGTTTTGTGCTTTGGCGATAAGCTGAAAGAATTTGGTTTTGAGTATGCGGATATTAGAGCCAAAATAGGAGTGGTGGGGCCAAAGACGGGAGAGCTTCTAAAAGAATGGGGAAGAGTTCCCGATCTTGTCGCAAAGGATTATAAAGCGGAAGGTCTGCTGGATGCTCTAAAGGAGGTTCTCTCACCAGGGGATAGAGTGTTGATACCAAGGGCTAATATTGCTCGCTCTATCCTTTCTCAGCAGCTGAAAGACAGAGGCATTTACGTGACGGAAGTGGATGCTTATGATACCATTTTAGCGACCGAAGGTGTACAAGAGGTTGTTTTGCATCTACAGGGTAAAAGAATAGATATTGTTACGTTTACCAGCTCTTCCACCGTAAAGAATTTTCTTGAACTGTTAAAGGGCGAACCAATAATGGAACTTTTGACAGATGTGAAAATTGCCTGCATAGGGCCGATCACCGCCAAAACAGCTAAGGAGCTTGGGCTGCATGTAGATGCTACGGCAGAGGAGTATACGATAGACGGATTAATGAAATCAGTTATCCAGCTATGTTAATCTGATAAAATTAATAAATTCCTAATCGCTGAAAAAGGAGAAGAGATTATGTTGTTTGATAGGCATCGACGGCTTCGCAGCAGTTCTGCCATGCGCAGCCTTATTCGGGAAAATCATGTACAAGCAAGTGATTTCATCTATCCGCTTTTTGTTGTAGAAGGAGTGGGAACGAAAAAAGAGATTTCTTCCATGCCTGGAGTTTATCATTTTTCATTGGATCAATTAAAAAATGAAATTGATGAAATAGTATCATTAGGTATCCAGTCTATCATTCTATTCGGAGTGCCTGAGCATAAGGATGAAGTGGGCAGTGATGCCTATCATGAGGAAGGGATAGTCCAACAAGCGATTCGCAAAGTGAAAGAGTGGGCTCCACAATTGTTGGTCATTGCCGACACTTGCCTATGCGAATTTACAAGCCACGGTCATTGCGGGGTCATCCATAATGGAGATGTAGATAATGACCCGAGCTTGGAATTATTGGTGAAAACTGCGGTTTCTCAAGCCAAAGCCGGTGCCGATATCATTGCCCCATCGAATATGATGGACGGATTTGTCGCTGCGATTCGTCAAGGTTTGGATGAATCTGGCTTTGCCCATATCCCTATTATGTCCTATGCCGTAAAATACGCATCCGGGTTCTATGGGCCTTTCCGGGAGGCGGCTCAATCCACTCCGCAATTTGGAGATCGCAAAACGTATCAGATGGATTCAGCGAACATGCGGGAGGCGTTAAGAGAAGCAGCTTCAGATGCTGCCGAAGGTGCAGACTTCCTTATGGTTAAGCCTGCTATGGCTTACATGGATATTATTCGTCTCGTTCGGGATAATTTTAACCTTCCGGTTGTAGCCTATAATGTTAGCGGTGAATACGCCATGATTAAAGCGGCAGCTGCCAATGGGTGGATTGATGAGAAGGCTGTAGTGCTTGAGCTTTTAGTTGGATTTAAGCGCGCAGGAGCAGATTTGATACTTACTTATTCTGCTAAGGATGCTGTTCGCTGGTTGCAGCAAGGATAAATTTTTGTGCGAATCGGAAAGTATAAGTTTTTTCACTTTCCTTCTCTGCATAAGGGCAACTAGGCCGCCGTATAACCTTATTGATCCATTGGAAGTCAATGAGGTTGTCTGCGCCAAAGACTTCGCGCCAACCAAGTTTTCTTTACACTTATCAGTCAAGTGTTATACGCATAAGGCTACGCCAGTAGCTTTCTTACACTTATCAGTCAAGTGTTATACGCATAAGGCTACGCCAGTAGCTTTCTTAGAGTTGAGGGAGACATCTCCTACTCTTTCCATATTCGACATACTTAAGGAGGATCTGCCATGGCTAAGAATCATGAGCAATCTCGAAGCTTGTTTGAGGAAGCAAAAAAATACATACCCGGTGGTGTAAACAGCCCTGTTCGCGCTTTTCGCTCAGTTGGAATGACCCCTTTATACATTGAATCTGGAAAGGGTTCAAAGATTTATGATGCCGATGGACATGAATATCTAGACTATGTTTTATCCTGGGGCCCCTTAATTTTAGGACATTGTCCCCCAACCGTAATTGAAGCGGTAAAAATGATGGCGGAAAAAGGGACAAGCTTTGGTGCACCAACGAAACTGGAAACGGATATGGCCAAATTGGTTTCAGACATTGTTCCCTCTGTGGAAGTGGTTCGAATGGTGAATTCTGGAACAGAGGCTACCATGAGTGCCCTTCGTTTGGCAAGGGGATATACGAAACGGAATAAGATTTTGAAATTTGAAGGATGTTATCACGGACATGCTGACAGCTTGCTGATTAAGGCTGGATCTGGTGTAGCCACCCTTGCCCTCCCGGATAGCCCTGGAGTTCCAAGTGACGTAGCAAACCATACGATTACCGTTCCTTATAACGATTTAGAGAGTGTCAGAGTAGCCTTTGAAAAGTTTGGTGAAGATCTAGCCGCGGTCATTGTTGAACCAGTAGCGGGTAATATGGGAGTTGTTCCTCCACTTCCAGGATTTTTGGAAGGGCTTCGTGAAATTACGGAGCAATATGGTACGTTGCTTATATTAGATGAGGTCATGACAGGTTTTCGGGTGGATTATCGCTGTGCACAAGGAAGATTTGGGATTACCCCTGATTTAACCACACTGGGTAAAGTGATTGGTGGTGGGCTGCCAGTGGGGGCATACGGTGGTAAGCGTGAAATTATGGAACAAATTGCTCCTGCTGGTCCCATTTATCAGGCGGGAACTCTTTCCGGAAATCCATTAGCGATGGCAGCGGGATACACCACCTTACAAGAGCTCGGGAAGCCTGGAATTTATGAAGAGTTAGAGAAGAAGGCGGCTCGTTTGGAGGAGGGAATCCGTCAAAACTGCCAGGAAGCTGGTATTCCATTTACGATTAATCGAGTAGGATCGATGGTCTGTCTTTTCTTCACCGATCAGCAAGTCATTAATTATGAAGTGGCAAAGACAAGTGATTTAGATCGCTTCGGAAAATATTTTAGGAACATGGTGGAAGAAGGAGTTTCCCTCCCGCCATCCCAATTCGAGGGAATGTTCCTTTCCACTGCTCATTCGGATGAAGATATCGAATTTACCATTGCTGCTAACCGCAAAGCATTGAATAATTTATAGGACGTTGTGAAGGACAAGGCTTAGTTGCCTTGTCCTTTTCTCTATCTATATGCTTCCTTTCTGATTCCTGGTTCTATCTTTTTCTATCGGACAATATATTTTAGGAGAAGGTGACATGGGAAGGAGGAAATAGGAATTATGCTTAGAAATGGGCAGGACAGCTTTCAAATAGAAATTAAGGAAATCGTACACTTATCACACGAACAATTACCGATTGAGGAAATTCAGGAAATGGAACTGGTTCCTCAAATCGAGAGTCGTGAGTTTGGGGATCAAATAGAGATTATAGGGTGCCTTTATCTTTTTGGAGACTATAGAGGGAACCAGGAAGCGGGGAGATTAGACTCTGCAGGTGATCTTCCAGAAAGCTATGAAGAATCCGTGCAGTTTGAACCGTTGTCAGCGGATCGCGGCCCTTTTTCGCCATTAGCTCGTCAAGATCGTTTTGAATATCGAATACCGGTACGGATATCTTTGCCCCGTGAAAAAGTAAGGAATGTTGATGATGTTTATGCTCATATCAATTCATTTGACTATGAATTAAAAACTCCTTATCAAATTGAAGTGAGTGCTAGTTTAATGATCAACGGTTTAGTGGATAAGGAAGAGGAAATGGAAGGAAAAAATAGGGTAGAGGAACAGTTTGAATTTGTCTATATGGCTCAACCAAGTGAAGATCAGGACCCTGAAACAATTTCTGAGCGATTGATGGCTGTTGAGCAGCAGGCTTTGAGTCAGGAAGAGGATGAGGATCAGGATCAGCAGAAGAGTCGGCAAGAACAGGAATCAACTGAAAGACATGATGAACAACCCATTGTGTTAGAAGTTCATGGGAATCAAGAGGTCCAGGAGGTTTTCCATGAAGATGTCGAGGTGGAAGAAAGAGAAGCAGAAAATCCAGACGAATATAATAATGTGATTGTTCTTCCGCGGCCACAAGAGATAGAGATAGAGCAGGAACGACCGTCCGTTATAGCTGAAACCATAGAGGAGGAAGAAGAAGAGGAGTTAAAAGAGGAAGTTAAGGTTGCTATTTCCAATAAAGGCACGAGAGAGGATCAGGAACCCATCTCTTCAATAGCCTCTTTCTTAACTAATAAGGTGAAGAAAGAAGAACAGGCGGCCAACCAAAGATCCATGGAAAATAAAGAAGCAGAAAAGCGTGAGGAAGAAACGAATGAAGCTCTATATTTGACTAATTTTATGGAAAGTAGCACGGAACGGTTTACGAAGCTGAAAATCTGCATCCTTCAGAAGAACGAAACCTTGGAGGAAGTGGCTGAACGCTATCAGTTATCCGTAGATTTCATATTGAGAGCGAATCAGGCTGTTAGAAATCAAGTGGCGGCTGGTCAATTGCTTTATATTCCCGTAAAGGGGTGAGCATCCTTGAAGGTGACCATAGATCAACTTAAAAAGTTGCTTGCTACTTATAAGTTGAAGGTTTTACGTGTTCAGCCTATGGATCAAGGCTATCTCATTGATACCAATAGAGGGAAGAAAATCTTAACCATTTGGGAGAATGTGGACTTGTTGAAATGGTCCAATGGATGGCGGGAAGAATTATTCTCACAAGGTCATGAACAGGTGGAACGGTTTTTGATTAACAGTAATAAAAAGAGATTTATCCGTTATCAGGGTAAATATTTTGTTTTAAGTGATGATCTAGGGGGTGAAGCCCTTAATCCCGAAGTGGCAGAGCAGTGTAGAGAAGCAGGTGGTATTTTTGCAAGGATTCACCAGGTTCTTGATCGAATGGATCAAAGAATAACACTTGTCAGCAGCACCGAAGTGGATGAAGATTTCTTTTCAAAAGGCAGTACCGCTATTAAGCAAATTATTCCGGCTATTGAACAGAAAGAAAATCCAACTTTAGTGGATGAAGTGATCTATGCGAATCTTCCTCTTTTGTATAAGCGGTTTAGGCGTGCGTATCAGCTATGGGAAGGGGTAAAGGATTCAATTCCCTATTTCCCAACCTCCTTCAGTCAATTTTCGCTTGAACAAATTTCAAGAAAGGAAAATGAATGGAATATAATAAGTGGCTATAATCAACCTGTAGCAGCCATGCATCAGGACACAGTTCAAATACTCCGTGAAATTTATGAGAAGAGTAATTGGAGTCTTGCATCAGTCTCTGCATTTATTGGAGGTTATGAAAGTCAGAGAAAGTTGACAGATCATGAATTGGTGTATGTATTGGTTCAGTTAGTCGTGCCTTTAGAGGTATGGAATCATTTCCTTGTTTATATATCCGGTCAGAGTTTAACGGATGAGCAGGTCGAGCAGCTCGTGGAAGATATTCGCAGACAGCGTCATTGGGATGATTTAGCTACCTTTGTAGGGCGAATCATCGACCATCGAAATGAAGCATCGGCATAAGAAAGCTACTGGCGTCTAAGCTGTATGCGTATAATACTTTCCGATAAGTGTAAGAAAGCAAATGGCTTCAAAGCCGTATGCAAAGAGAGGAAGGGGAGAGGAGAAATCCTGCTCCCTTTCATTATTCTATAGGTTTTTATCATGACTAACGAGAAGACCCCCGCCTCCACGAATGTTTTTTCGTAGGTGGGGGAGGGTTCAACTTAAAACCAATCGAATTCCATCCCAACATAGATCAGAACAAGAATAATGAGCAGGATAACATCAAAGGATGTCGGGAAAAGCAGGGTGCGGATCAGCTGGAAAATTCCCAATGGCAACATCACCTGTTGTGCACCTGCTTTGATTTTTAGATATGTGGGATGGTATCGAAATCGTCCTCTCATAGACCATCACCATTCCTTTCGAGGAGTGTCCTTCCAATATCATATGTAGGATAAAGCCTAGAGGTTCTGAATTGCTACTTAATAGGTTGAGGTGTTGATAAGATGCAATGGCAGGATGGACTAGTTTTTGGTAGTGTAGCCGAGGAATTCACCCTACATGAGGTAGCATTGGCTACTCATGCTATGATTCAAGATTGGTTTCATTCAACACAAGGGGAACTAGTTATTGGTTATGACACCCGTTTTCAGTCAGATTTGGCAGCAAGAACCGTTTGTGAAGTGCTGGCTGCTCATGATATCCCCACTGTTTTGTCTAAGGATCCTGTTCCTTGGGGAGCTGTATTAACGGCAATCGAGAGGAGAAAGGGTGGAGGGGGAATATTCATTACAGGAGGAGCCCGGGCTGTAGAATATAATGGAATTCGTTTTATCCGGGGTTTGGAAACTGTACTTAGTCAAGAAGATTGGGAAAAATGGAAAAAAGGTGTGAATCAAGGCGAGAAAATGGCTAAGAAGGATTTTCAGATAGCCGTTTCCGGTGGTCTCATTCAGCTTGTGTCGCTGATGGATGAATATCTGGTATTTTTGGCAGACTCCATTGAAATAGAGAAGCTGAAACAAAGTTCACTTCGTGTTTTAGTGGATTCGTTATATGGCGGTGGACAAGGAATTATCACTCGATTATGTATGAATGAGAAAAGAAATATAGAAGAGATTCATCAAACAAGACATAGCATGTTTGGGGGACTCGTTCCCATTCCGCATAGTCCATCTACAGATGAACTGCTCAAATGGTTGGTTCAACATAAGAAACACATTGGGATTGCTTGGGATGCTGAGGGGAAGTCATGGGCTTGGGTTAATCGATATTCGCAAAGCTGTATACCAGGTAATAAGGTATTCAAATTAATCAAACAATATGTTGCGCGTAAATCAAGGACAATAAATGTCAACATATTGTCAAAGGATGGTATCCTCCAATCTTTACTATTTCTTGAAATGTTGGTTGAGAATGAGTAACAAATCATGGTAGAGAAGTTGTCTTCATCTCTTAGTATAGATGAGTCAACTTCTTTTTGATTCACAAAATATTTCCATTTTAATCACACTTTTGTCACATTTTATGTGTTGATTCTCACGGAAATTGTTTTATTATTAAGTTGTAGATAGGTTTGTGAAGTAATGAACATTATTAACGTTAACACTGTTGTTATGGTGTTAATCTGGTGGAGGGATGTTAAAAGGTATAAAGGGATGATGGAAACCGGGGAGAGGCTTAGACGAAAAAATGGGGAGGTATTCTGATGTTTAGTAATGCAGAAAATAGCGCAGCTAAAAATTTCTGGTATACAGCGATCTTCTGGCTGCTCATTTCCATGCTTGCTGGTTTAGTCGTTGCCATGAAACAAATATGGCCTGAATTTTTAGGAGGAACTGAATATTTAACGTATGGGCGCGTCCGTCCCATTCATACAAATGGTATTTTATTGGCTTGGTTATCTATGGTTAATGTGGGATGTATGTTTTATATTGTTCCGAGATTACTTCGCACTAAATTATGGAGTGAACGGTTAGGTAACTTCACCTGTGTACTATGGAATGCAGGTATTACTCTCGCTGTCATCGTATTGGCTGCGGGGCTTGGTACATCAGGAGTAGAATATGCCGAACTTCCGCTTTGGTTAGACTTGGCTGTTGCTTTGCTCGCTATATTAGTTGCTGTCAATGTATTCATGACCATCAAAAATCGTAATGAAAAGCAATTATATGTAAGTATTTGGTACTTTGTTGGTTCATTGATTTGGTTGCCAGGGGTTTGGATTGTTGGGAATGTGCCTGCTCCGCTTGTAGGGGGAGCGATTCAAGCTAACATGAACTGGTTCTATGGTCATAACGTATTAGGTCTTTGGTTTACAACGGTAGGGATTGGTACGATGTACTATCTACTTCCTAAGTTGACTGGAAAGCCTTTGTATAGTCATAAATTATCTTTGATTGGATTCTGGACCATCGGTACGTTCTATGTTTGGAACGGACCACACCACTTGGTTAATAGTCCTATTCCTTTGTGGCTCATGAAGGCTGGAATTATTCCTTCGATTCTTTTGATTATTCCAGTTTGGACCGTGTTGGCGAACGTATTAGGGACGATGAAGGGTGAATGGCACAAGGTTCAAGATGATGTAAGTTTAAAGTTTTTGATTACGGCCATGATTTTCTATTTAATGGCTTGTTTGCAAGGACCTTTTCAAGCACTTATGTCCGTTAGTGCGGTTGTAAAATACACACACTGGGTACCTGGACATGCGCATATGGCACCATTTGGAGCTTTCTCTTTTATCGGTTTCATCATGATTTACTACGCTGTACCTCATATGTCTGGGAAGGAAATTTACAGCAAAGCTTTACAAAACTGGCACTACTATTTATCTGTTTTAGGATTCTTGGTCTTTGCTTTCAGTATGTGGATTGCAGGGGTTATGCAAGGATTTGCCTGGATGGAAGGAACTCCATTCATTGAGACTGTGAACATGGTTAGACCTTTTGTAGCCGTGCGCGCTGTAGGTGGTACTTTAATGATTCTCGCTCAGTTCTTCTTTGCTTACAATATTTATATGACGCTAAAAGCGGGGAAAGCATTTAAGGCTGATAAGGCTGAAACAGTAACAGCATAAAAGAAAAAGCTTAACGGGGAGGGATTTTGCCGTGGATATGGAAAAAAGTGCGTTAGGGATATTTATAGCAGCACTCGTTCTGTTCATGATGGGGACGTTTGCGACAATCATACTGCCTTTTTATGATGATGAAATGATGGCAACCTCAAAGAATGCCGAAGCAAGAGCCTATGCGGAAGGATCTCCTGAAGCATTAGGAAGAGAAGTTTATATCAGCCAAGGTTGCAATACCTGTCATACCCAGGTCGTAAGACCTGTCAAAGCGGATCTGGCTATGAATATTGGTCCGGTTACGGCTCCTGCCGATTACCAAAATGATAAGCCTCATCTTTGGGGTTCTAATCGTACTGGTCCCGATTTAATGTGGGTAGGCGCACGTACAACTGCAGAATGGAACTTAGCTCACTTGAAGGATCCGGCAGGTATCGTAGCTGGGTCAATTATGCCAGCGTATGATTACTTAAGTGACGAAGAATTGAACAACTTAGTAGCTTATCTGATGAGCTTGAAGCCTGCTCAATAAGACTGGCAATATTCTGTTTAAGGGGGAGAAAGAAATGTCTTTAGGAGCAATCCTGTTAGTAACCATTATGGCAACATTTTCTTTATCCGCTATATTGATGTACTTTGGTGCCAAAAAAGATGGGCAATTTGAGGATGTTGAAGGTATTAAATATCGAATGCTGGAAGATGAAATGTAGGGGAGGCTAGGGCATGTCAAATAAGCATCATAAGGACGAACATGTTGACGTGGTAAATGGGATGAAGCAAGGACATGGGAAAATTCCCAAGTTTCTCATTTTTGTCTATGCTTTTTTAGGCATTTGGGCTGTCGTCTATGCCATTGCTGCAGGACCGCTGGATGAACGAGAAACAATGGCCGCTCCACAAGGAGTGAGTGCGGATGCGGGCAAGAAGATGGCTGGGCAATGCTTGGCCTGTCATGGTACAGATCTAGGGGGCGGAATGGGTCCTTCTTTAAAGGGTGTTATTGACAAAATGGGTGAAGAAGAATTTAAGAACGTGTTGAAGAATGGACGCAACACTATGCCTGCACTGGGTGCCGCTTGGACTGATGATGAAATGGGATCGATGATCGAATACTTGAAAACTGTTAAATAATAAAAAAGAGAGGGGATGTTCATCCCCTCTCTACCATTACTCTTATATATCAAGTATTATACGCATAAGGCTACGCCAGTAGCTTTCTTACACTTATCAGTCAAGTGTTATATGCATAAGGCTACGCCAGTAGCTTTCTTAGTGTTTGAGCCAGATATCGAATGGAAGCTTTCGATGTCTGGCTGTTACTCTAAAGAAGAAAGAAGGATGGTGGCGTGAAAATGTTAAGCAATGTACAGATTATTTATCATATCATGTGGGCCATCATAATAATTTGGATTGTTTCTATGACGATCTATACTATGAATCGAAGAGACTTATAAAGTTCATGAGATTGAAGATTTACCTGTTTCTATCTTTGATATACTATTAAAAGAAGATAGAGGTGATAAAAGTTGAATCATATTATAATCATAGCTTGGAGAAATCTGAAACGTAAGATTTCCCGAACGATGTTATTAGCTGGAAGTGCAGGACTAACCGCTTTAATTCTGTTTTCTAGCTACTTTTTTGTCCATTCCATGGAGCGGAGCATGGAGGCAAGCTCAAGTCGTTTGGGTGCAGACTTATTGGTTGTACCTAAGGGATATGGAGGGCAAGCGGGAGATATGATTATTGCGGGAACGGCTACCCCTTTTTATATGCCAAGCGAAGTGGTTGATAAGATTAAGAAAATACCTGAAGTGGAATTAGTAGCTCCCCAAATTTATCTTGAAACTATCTCTACGGTTTGCTGTCGGGTTGCAGGGGATTTCCCAGTTGTGGCCTTTGATCCAAAGAACGATTTTACTTTAAAGCACTGGATGGCAGACCGAAAAGAATTAGGGAAATACGAGATTTTGATCGGATCTGAGGCAGGAGGGCAAAACTACCTTTATCATTATGACAATGAAGCGGTAGAAGAATGGGTCACTCTATTTGGGAAGGACTTTGAAGTGAAAGGAGTCATGTTTCCAACAGGAATGGGGACGGATAAAACGATCTTTATGCCAATGGAAGCAGCTCTTGAGTTATATGGCAGAGCAGGAACGGGTCTCCAATTTCCCGCCCATCATATTTCCATTGCTTTAGTGAAAATCAAACCTGGAATGGAAGCATTGGTCAAAAGGGAAATCGAAAAGATGGAACTTGGTGTGGATGTCGTAAGGGGCCAAGGTCTTCAGGAAACAGTAAAAGCGCAAATTTTCCCTGTAAAGGTACTGAGTTATATCATGATTGTATTGGTGATTATCATGTCCTCCTTACAGGTTATGACGATGTTTACGGCGCTGATTAGTGAAAGGCGAAAAGAAATCGGTATGCTCCGGGCTATGGGGGCCACTCGATACGCAACCTACCGTCTACTTCTTCTAGAGGCTGCTATGGCAGCCGGACTAGGAGGCGTTATAGGATCTTTAATAGCAGGAGCAGCTTTATATGACAACCGGATTCTCATTATGCAAGTACTGAAGCTTCCTCTATTGTTTCCTGACTGGGGAACCGGTCTAACGATAGGACTTGCAGCAACGGCAGTAACGATCCTGATTTCTATCATCGCCGCTTTCTTCCCCATCCGCAGCACATTAAAGCTAGAACCATATGAAGCGATTAGGGAAGGGGAATAAGTGATGATTCGTTTGGAACAAATTCAGAAGTGCTATCGAATGGGTCGCGAGAGATGGGTCATGGCTTTGGAAAATATCAGCGTCCAAATCAACAAAGGAGAGTTTGCCTTTATAGTTGGACCTTCTGGAAGCGGAAAGTCAACATTTCTAGCCATAGCCGGTTTATTAGACCTGCCAACGGAAGGAAAGGTATGGTTTGGGGATCAGGATGTAACGCTTCTTTCCGATTCACAGCGAACAGTGATTCGATCGGAGAGGTGTGGTTTTATTTTCCAATTCCCAAGCTTGATTCCCACTTTAACCGCTTTGGAGAATGTCATTCTGCCTAAAACGATTTCCGGCCGGTTTTCCCCTCAGGATGAAAACAGGGGGATGGAACTGCTAGAAAGAGTGGGCCTAACGGATAAGGCGGGTCACCTTCCCTATCAATTGAGTGGCGGGGAGCAACGAAGAGTGGCCATGGCGAGAGCTCTCATGAATGATCCAGATGTGATTTTAGCAGACGAGCCAACCGGAGCATTGGATTATGAAAATGCAGAGACGATCATGCAGGTATTCACTCAACTGAATAAGGAAGGTAAAACCATCTTAATGGTTACCCATGACCGGGAGCTAGCAAGGTATGCGACCCGCATCATTCAAATTGATAAAGGCCATACCGTTTAAAAGCTGTAAGGCTTGTATATGATACTAATAATTTGGTAAAATAGGAACAGTTTTATAGCCAACAGGCATGGAGTGGGAAGAGTAAATGGTGATGCCCTAAGAGAGAGGAATCCTTGGCTGGAAGATTCCTTGGGATGTAGCTGTTGAAGGTAGCCCAGGAGCTGTCTTTCTGAAGCAGAGTATGAAAAGCTTTTATTGAAGCCGTTTCGAAGATGTTGTCAAGTCCATCTTTAGAGGAAGCTTTTCATGCCGATAGGAAAGTTTGTTCGCTTAACACTTTAGTGAACTTAAATTTTCCTATGTGGTAGGAAAGACCGGAGCCCGTCCGTTATAGGGTTGGAGTGAGTATGTTTTACATGGCTAAGACATGCTAACAAAGGTGGTACCGCGAACTTCTTCGTCCTTTGAGATGGAGGAGTTTTTTTATTTTTCTTACATTTTGGGAGGGAACTACACGTGTCAGCAAATCAAACCAAAGAAATGCCTACTAAATATGATCCAAAGGAGTCCGAAGCCAAATGGTACTCCTATTGGATAGAAGGAGATTACTTCAAGGCCGAGGGCAATTCGGCGAAAACACCCTATACCATTGTCATTCCACCTCCTAATGTAACAGGAAATTTGCACATTGGGCATGCTTTGAACAATACCCTTCAAGATATATTGATCCGTGCCAAACGTATGCAAGGCTTTGATGCCCTATGGCTGCCGGGAATGGATCATGCCGGTATAGCAACCCAGGCTAGGGTAGAAGGAATGCTGAAGCAAGAAGGCGTATCTAGATACGATTTAGGGCGTGAACAGTTCGTTGAAAAGGTTTGGGAATGGAAAGGAAAATATGCGGATATTATTCGCCAGCAATGGTCCAAAATGGGATTATCCCTCGATTATTCGCGTGAGCGGTTCACACTGGACGAAGGATTGTCGAACGCGGTTCGCGAAGTGTTTGTCCGACTGTATGAAAAAGGATTAATTTATCGCGGGAAATATATCATTAACTGGGATCCGCAAACCCGTACTGCTCTTTCCGATATCGAGGTGGAATATAAGGAAGTAAAAGGAGCGTTGTACCACCTTCGCTATCCTTTGAAAGACGAATCTGGCTTTATCGAGGTAGCGACAACTCGTCCGGAAACGATGTTAGGAGATACAGCGGTAGCTGTTCATCCGCAAGATGAGCGTTATCAGTCTTTAATTGGCAAGATCGTCATTCTCCCTATCACAGGTCGTGAGATTCCGATTGTGGCAGATGATTATGTAGATAAGGAATTTGGAAGCGGTGCGGTAAAGATCACGCCTGCGCATGATCCGAATGACTTTGAATTGGGTAATCGACACAGCCTTGATCGGATCTTGGTGATGGACGAAAGCGGAAAAATGAATGAAAACGCCGGTCAGTATCAGGGACTGGATCGCTTTGAATGCCGCAAGCAGATTGTGAAGGATTTACAGGAGCAAGGCATTTGCTTCAAAATTGAGGAGCATATTCACCAAGTGGGTCATAGCGAACGCAGCGGTGCCGTGGTTGAACCGTACTTATCCACACAATGGTTTGTAAAAATGGGTCCTCTAGCGGATGCAGCGATTGATAAGCAAAAAGGTGAACATGCAGTTGCCTTTGTACCGGATCGTTTTGAAAAAATCTATCTTCACTGGATAGAGAACATTCGCGATTGGTGCATTTCCCGCCAGTTATGGTGGGGGCATCGAATTCCTGCCTGGTATTGCGGAGATTGTGGGGAAATGTCGGTTTCCCGTACCGATATTCATCAGTGTCCATCGTGTCAAAGTGCGAATCTGCAGCAAGACAATGATGTTTTGGATACTTGGTTCAGCTCTGCGTTATGGCCGTTTTCCACTCTAGGTTGGCCTGAAGCTACCGAGGATTTGAAGCATTTCTATCCTACCGATGTGTTGGTAACGGGCTATGATATTATTTTCTTCTGGGTGGCTCGCATGATCTTTACAGGTCTTGAGTTCACCGGTCAAAATCCTTTTAAGAATGTGCTCATTACTGGGCTAGTGCGTGATGCGGAAGGAAGAAAGATGTCTAAATCTCTTGGGAATGGTGTCGACCCGATGGAGGTCATTGACCAGTATGGAGCGGATGCGATGCGCTATATGTTGGCCACCGGTAATACCCCTGGTAACGATCAGCGTTTCCGTTGGGAAAGAGTAGAAGCCGCAAGGAACTTTGCGAATAAGATTTGGAATGCATCCCGATTTGCCCTCATGAATCTAGAAGAATTTACGGTGGAGGATATCGATCTAAGCGGTCCATTGGGAACGACAGATAAATGGATTTTAACCCGCCTAAATGAAACCATAACCGACGTGACAAGACTTCTGGATCAATACGAATTTGGCGAATCTGGACGTACTCTCTACAATTTCATTTGGGATGATCTATGCGATTGGTATATTGAGATGGCGAAGCCTCATTTATATGGTGATGATCCGCAAGCAAAGAAAACAACCCAATCTGTTCTTTGCTACGTACTAGATCAAACTATGCGTCTTCTTCACCCCGTCATGCCGTTTATCACGGAAGAGATTTGGCAGCATTTGCCGCATCGAGGCATGAGCATTACCGTGGCCGAGTGGCCAAAGGTCAATGAACAGCATCATTATCCGGAATCCGTTAAGCAGATGGCGCTTCTCATGGATGTGATCCGCAATGTGCGAAATATTCGTGCAGAAATGAATGTTCCATTGAGTAAAAAGATCGAATTGATGATCAAACCGTCAAGTGATGAAGCGTTAGAGCTTCTGCAAAAAGGTGAGGAATACGTTCGCCGTTTCTGTAATCCGGAAAAGCTGGATATTTCTCTTTCTCCAACCGTACCGGATAAAGTGGTTTCAGCTGTCGTTACGGGAGCGGAAATTTATCTGCCATTAGCAGGATTAATTGACTTGGCTAAGGAAATTGCCCGATTGGAAAAAGAGGCGGAAAATCTAGCAAAAGAAGTAGAACGCGTAACCAAGAAATTGAGCAATGAAGGCTTTGTGGCTAAAGCTCCTGCTCATGTGGTGGCAGAAGAAAAGGCGAAAGGTCAAGATTATCAGGAAAAGCTAAACGTGATCCATGCAAGAATTGAGGAATTGAAAAGCTAAGCAGAAGGGGAGAATGATCCCTCTGTCATGCCTTTTCTTTTAGAACATATAATGATTAGGACTGGATAAAAGATGATGAATCAATTCGAGGAAGCGATCCAATGGGTTAGAGGATTTCAGAAATTTGGGATTAAGCCCGGATTAGAACGTATGAAATGGATGCTCGAGCAATTGGGGAATCCACAAAATCGACTAAAATTTGTTCATATTGCCGGAACCAATGGAAAAGGATCAACTGTTCAATATATTTCTAGTGTACTGCAGGAGGCGGGTTATGAGGTAGGTACCTTTACTTCCCCAGCCATCGAGTCGTTCACTAGCCGAATACAATGGAATGGAAAAAGTATACCTGATACTGATTTCGTTAAACTGACCAATCGCCTCAAACCGCTTGTCCTGGAGCTAGAACATACGGAGTGGGGATCACTAACGGAATTTGAACTGACAACGATCATGGCTATTCTTTATTTTGCTACTATCAGTTACCCTGACTTGGTCATATGGGAAACGGGTTTAGGCGGGAGGCTTGATTCAACAAATGTCGTCAATCCGATAGTGGCTGCAATTACCAACATCGGTTTTGACCATATGGAAATTTTAGGAGATAGCCTGGAGCAAATTGCTGCAGAAAAAGCAGGAATTATGAAGAGTGGAGTTGCCACAATAACAACGGAAGATAACATGGGTGCTCTCCAAGTGTTAGCTTCGGCTGCAAAGGAAAAGAAGTCGCGGCTATATCAATGGGAAAAGGATTTTACGATTGAGCGGATAACAAACGAATGGCAGGGAATGGAGGAAAAGTTCCATTTTCAAGGACCTTTTGGCTCCTATCGAGATCTCAAGATCAAGATGCTTGGAGCGCATCAGATTAAAAATGCTGCTTTAGCGGTCATGGTGTTAGAGCTGCTTCGGCAATACTATGCTGTCCACTTCGAAGCGGAACAGCTGACCGAAGGCTTGGCCAAGGCTAATTGGCCTGGAAGATTTGAAATTATAAAAAAAGATCCGTTCCTTATTCTAGACGGAGCACATAATATTGAAGGAATAGAAGCATTAATCCAAACCATTCAGGAACGGTTTGCGAATCACAAAGTAAAGGTTCTTTTTTCTGCATTTAAGGATAAAGATGCAAGCGGTATGATTGACCGACTTGCTTCCTATTGTGATGAGGCGATCATCACCGGAATGGAGCATTCCCGTTCAGCGGAACCGGCTGATTTGGAAATGTTGTTCCGTGATGCCAATCCAAACCTAAAAACAACCATGATTTCTGATTGGCAAGAGGCATTGAAAGTGTGGCAGCAAGCCGCAAAACCAGATGAACTGCTTCTTGCTACAGGATCGTTGAATTTTATTGCAGATATTCGAATGGCATTGGGGAAAGCCCAGGCTGCAAGCTCCGATTTTCAGGAAAAGGCTGGTGATTGATTTGACAACAAAAATGGAGCACGTACATTTCATTGGGATTGGCGGATATGGAATGAGTGCTATAGCAAGAGTGTTAGTGGATATGGGGTATAGGGTTAGTGGCTCTGATATGGCCAGAAAAGAATTGACCGATAAGCTAGAATCCCGTGGAGCCAAAGTCTTTATTGGACATCATGCGGAAAATGTGACAGGTGCAGATGTGGTCGTGTTTTCAACGGACATTCCGAAGGAGAATGTGGAACTAGTTGAAGCGGAAAACTTGAACATTCCATTAATTCACCGGTCCGATATGCTTGCCAGAATATTAAATGAAAGATCCGGTATTGCCGTTTCTGGTGCCCATGGCAAAACCACTACTTCATCCATGATCTCCCTTGTGATGGAAAAGGCAGGGGCTGATCCTACCTATATTATTGGCGGGGAAATCATGGATATCGGCAGTAATGCTAGAGCTGGAAAAGGGCCATTTGTTGTGGCGGAAGCAGACGAGAGCGATGGATCTTTTCTGAAATACCATCCGGAAATCGCTGTAGTTACCAATATTGAGCCTGATCATCTAGAAAACTATGACGGAGACTTTGAAAACCTAAAGCAAGCATATCGCGATTTCTTGGCAAACTTGAAGCCTAACGGAAAAGCTGTCGTTTGCATGGATGATGAATATCTGCGCGAAATGCTGCCTGATTTAACGTGTACTTATATTACCTATGGATTGGAATACCAGGCAGACTTCACAGCAGAAGACATCGTGTATGGGGATCGGACGGTTTCCTTTAAGGTCAAGAAGGGACAGGAAGAGTTGGGATTGGTTAAGCTCTCCGTACCTGGGAAACATAATGTACTCAATGCCTTATCAACCATCATTGTTTGCTTAGAGGCAGGTATATCATTTTCGGATGTTTCCGAAGCCATTCGTTCATTCCGCGGGGCAAAGCGACGATTCCAAGTGATGGGTGAAGTGAAGGACGTACTTGTGGTGGATGATTACGCCCATCATCCAACGGAGATCGAAGCCACAATCCAAGCGGCCAAATCGACCAACCGGCGTATTGTAGCTGTCTTTCAGCCGCAGCGCTATACGCGCACCTTTTTCCTGCTGGATGCCTTTAGCCGTGCCTTCGAAGAGGCTGATCAAGTCATCATAGCCGATATTTATTCTCCAGCTAATGATACAAAAATGGAAGTAACCGCGCAAAAATTGGTAGATATGATCAAAGAGAATTCGAATGAAAACGTAGTTTACATGCCTACCAATGATGACGTATTCGACTATTTATTGAAGATTACACAGCCAGGAGACCTGGTCTTAACGATGGGGGCCGGAGACATCTGGAAGGTAGCGGATAGACTGGTGGAGTGGTTGGAGAAGGAATCATAAATCTTGAAATGGAATAATGGTAATCGAAAAAGAGTATGGGAAAAACAGTTCCATACTCTTTTTCTTTGAAATTTTCCATATTAAAGTAAGAAAAAGACAACAAAGATCCAATGTACATGTAAAAAAAGAACACCTAAATAAAGAGAAATAGTTATGGAGAGACAAATATATAAGAGTTTAGAGTTGATCATGTTATGTAGGAGTAGTAAAACAACAGGTAAGCCAACTTTGATGACGTAAAATAGAGAAACATCTATTTCGTAATAGATAAAACTCATGATTGGATTTAATTCTTTAATTTGTTGGGTGGCTAACCCTAAATCTGTAAAGACGGCATCCACTACACATAGGGAGAGAAGGAAAAGACAGAGAGTTTTTATTGAAGGATAGAAGATAAAAAATTTCAATTCTTTTGTGGTCATGGAATGGGAAGATCCTTTCGTTTTGTTCTTTCTAAATAATTATAACGTTCTTGATAACGAACATCAATTTATTATGATCCCTATTTTTTGACAAATTCATTATTTTTATTCATTCAAATGCCTCAAGAACAAAATCATAATGACTGAATGAATACAATAAAAAATGCCACCTTCGTTAAGGTGGCATTTTTTTCAGCTATTATAGAAGGCCGCTTCTGCAATAGCGTTCTTAGTATAAGAATGGTTATAGTATAATAAGGCCGTAACTTTCTTCATTAGTAAGCCTGATACTCTCATTTAACAAGCGTTAGCTTTGCAGGCTCCGAACAGCATTTTTTAAAGTGGTAGTTTTCCAGTAGTCATTAACAAGAAGGCAGGAACCCACAAGCCAACAACGACCCAAATTAGCAGAGAAAATGCTAAACCTTTAGCAGAAAATTTACCATAAGAATTTAGCCAAACTTCAAAAGTAAGAACCGCATACCCAGTACATGCTAGAGCTAAATAGTTGCTTTTAGCTACCAAAGGAGTTCCTGTATAGAAAATAATAGCATAGATGGTAGAGATTAGAGCTACCGTCAAACTTACATTGCCGACTGATCTCATATCAGAAAGGTTGTTCAAAAGGGCATAAGAAACAGTTATATAGAGAATTCCATGTGCGAAAAGTAATCCTCCGGTAAAGGCATCTTTAAAAATTGCAGTTTGCAAGACAGCACTAAGTACCGTTACTATACCAACAAACCCGGTAACGGCACCCGTTCCTTTGGGTTCACCATAACCTAGAAAAAGCAGAGCCACCGGAATCCACATAATAGCGATTGCCACAAGAATTGCAGTTGTCATTTTAAAATCATTCCTTTTTTATAAATTTTATGATTGCTTAATTCTGCGATTCTTTGATGCTGAGAACAATACGACTGTGCCTTCAAGCCCTCCTTTTCTTTCACATGATGAAAACGGTAACATGTCTATCTATTGCAAATTTAATGCCAATTACCAAACGCTTGAAAACCCTTACAAAATAATGCGGTTCGTTGCATCTGCGTTCCATAATGGAACAAGCTATTGTTCCATTATGTAGAGGGTGTATCGATTTCGATCTATACGGGAACGCTCTATCGAAATGTCTCAGCTGAAGGAGGATGTTGGAAACAAGACGATAATTATATTAAAGAAAGAGACGTTACGGTGATTGCATTGAACATTCGAGAAAGCCATGAGTAAATCTTAGTCAAGGTGAAGCAGAGCTTCGCTGTTGTTTTTCTTCGACAAACTTCGACTGTAGTCTGACCGGGTTTCCGAGAAATGGCGTGTCATATAGTGGGTGCGAATCCCACCCGGAAAGGTTAAGCCAATAGAGGATAAACGGTCGTTCGGCTTCAGATCCTTTCGGTAATCATAACTGGATAAAATTAGAAAATACTTTTGCGAGATTTAATAGAATGAGACATTCAATTTGTAGAATAAATAAGATAAAATGTATGTAGGGGGAATCCATGGTAAAGTGGATAAATTCGACAAATTTTGATAGGGGTCAGACCCCTTTTGTAAGGTAAAGCGCGGAGCGTTTTAGCGTTTTCAATTATAATTTGGGTTTTAGAAAAGGAGAGGAAGTTATGAAAAGACTTAGTCTATTATTACTAACTATTATCTTAGCGTTTAGTAATTTCGTTACACTACCTCAATTAGTAGCAAGTGCTGCTCAAACCGATTCATCGAAGATCAGGATCCTTGAAATTATTGACCAAGGAGCGACTCAGCTTTCACCTCTAGATACTTCCAAATATTTAGTAGAAACGATTCGCATGAAAAAGTTTGTAGCATTAAGGCAGGAGTTGAATGGAAAGTATGATTTGATTTATTTTGGATCGGGAACTTATTCAACAGAAGCAGTGCCACCCAATTCAAAAGGGAGTGCAGCAAATCACGATACTAAAAGTAAAATGAATGATATTACCAAATTGAAAATGGATGAAATCGAAAACGAATTTATTAATAAAGGTCAACCTGTTGTTATCCACAATGATATTCTAAATCAATCTCCTGAAGGAAAGTTGAAAAGCAGATTGAAGGGTTATAAGACAAAAACTTTAAATCATGTTCGCTTTGTGGAGAGTAGTACGCAGGCTAAGGATGCCATTGTACAACTCACTTCTACCATATTTTCAATGAAGCCCAAAGTAATCATTAAACAAGCTCCGGTAGATTATTCTTCTAATCAATCTGAAATTTATAAAGCCCAGGAGGAATTGTCTTATCAATTCGAGATTTCAAATTATGATCAACTGGCATCCAAAAATTTCACTGCGAAACTCTATATAGATGGCAACTTTAATCATTGTTATGAGCCGGTAGAGACAGTAGTTACTCAAGAAGTTACGTCTAAATCAGGGGAACTTCAATATACATTACCGCCTGGCACATCGGGAGTCCGCTATTGGAAACTGGAAGTCTCAAATAGTTCGGGAGTAGCAGATTATCAAACGGGAGTCCTGCGGTTTAGTGACCAACAAGTGGTCATTAACGTGCTTCAAGTAACGAATGGAAACAATATCAGCAGCTTGAAAAATAATAACAATATGAATCAAAGTTATTTATCCACTGATGATTACATGATTAATATTGATATTATATCAATGGGAAACAGCAATGGTTCAGATAATAATACCTTTAATAACCCTAGTATCTATAGGAACCTGAATGGGAAATATGATATGCTCATTTTTGGCTTTGCCGATAGCTATAATGGATCTGCAATAATAAGCAGTGGTGCAGCAGAAGCAGTGCAGGATTTTATAGAAACAGGTCAAAGTGTCATGTTTACCCATGATACCGTTTTTCAGACGAACAATAACTGGGTTAAATATTTTATGGATGATACCGGACAAAAACCGCCACAAACAGATCTTGGATATGGAGCTCCGAACACGTCAACGAGTACCAAACGAGTGAATGAAGGATTACTGACACAATTCCCGTTTATACTGTCTGATAATGTTACCATTAATAACACCCATAACCAATACTATACGATGGATCTTGAAGATCAATCCGTGATCCCATGGTATAACATTATAGGCAGTAACCGTGATAGCGATGACAGCTGGAATCACTATTATACGTATTCCAAGGGGAATGTCACTTATTCTGGAACAGGACACACGAATACAGGATTCCCTGATGCTGAGCAGAAACTGTTCGTTAATACGATGTACCGCGCGTTTATCGGTTCGAACCATGCACCGCAAATTGATGTGTTCACGCCGATAGATAAGCAAAAGCTAAAGACGACTGATGAATTGATTGTAGCGTTTAAAGCATATGATTTTGATTTAACTGAGCCCACTTTGAAAACTGAAATCTGGATCAATAATCAAAAGGTTGATGAAAATAATGTCCCGAATGGCCAAACCTTGCTGTATAAGGTGAATGGTCCTTTGTATGAAGGAACTCTTCCGATTAAAATTGTAGCTGTTGATCAAAAAGGTGCACGAATTGAAAAGACGTTAAGTGTAATGATTGAAAAAATAGAATCTCATTTCCAGTTAAATAGAGCGATTCTTAATCATCAGGCGGGTCAACCTGTTGAATTTGGAAAGGAAATAACACTGGAATATAGTGTGAAGCCTGAAGACCTTCAGAATATCGATGAGGCGCCTGCAACTTCCGTAACTGGCTTGAGGCCGATTGGGATACCTCAACAAACATTTACTTATGGACAGGAAATTGAGTTTTTACAGGGTGGTACTATATTGCAAGGAAATTGGGGAGGTCTTGCTTTTGATGGTACGGGGATAGGGAATGAAAATACAGAAGGGAAATTTGTCTACGATCTAATCAATGGCTATAATAAGCCAGTTATGGTTGGGGCGGAATTTTATACAGAGCCGGGGAATGTAGATAATAAAGTCCAAGATGCTTTCAGTCAATTGGTTGGAGAAACTATCACTCTTCCTCTTGTAAAAACACTAGATGTTAATGGAAGTAGCACTCCGATTGAAGTAACGGGCTTTGCTACATTTGAACTGATAGAAAATGCGAACGGAAGGATTGTCGGTAAATTTAAAGGATACGGTAAAGACCAATCGAAGCAGTTAAATCTGACTGGCGTGACTTTTACCGAAAATTTCCCTTCTGATGTTGTAGTCAATCAATCCAGTTTACATCAGGGATTCACTATGGTAAAAAATGCGGATGGAACAACTACCGTAAGCGGTATTTTACCTGATTTCAATTATGTTAAGAATGGAACGAAATATGTATCGGAATCCAAAACATTTCAAATTCAAGTGACTCCGAGGCCGGAGAAGAATTCTGTTGTTATTTTGGATGACTCCTATATTGAGCATACAGGATTGAATGCACCAGAATATTTTAATCAACTTACTTTAGAAGTAGTGACCAAAGTTAATAGCATGACTTTAAATCCAACTAATTTAAAGCTGAAAATAGGAGAATCACAAAAAATCGTTGCTACGATCCAGCCTTCTAATGCAACTAATCAGGCTTTAAAATGGGAAATAGTTGAAGGTTCGTCTTTCATAACACTTGACCAAACAGGGGTTGTAACAGGGTTGAATCCCGGAAAGGCAAAAGTAAAAGTGACGACCGTGGATGGAGGGTTTACCGGAAATTGTGAGGTGGAAGTGTATGCTCCAAACCAGATCCCAACGGCTCGTCCGATAGATGATCAAACAACAACAGTGGGAATACCGATTACGTTGGATATAAGTGAAACCTTTATTGATCCCGATGGGGACACTTTGACGATTACGGCTAGATCAAGCGACACAAGTAAAGCAGAAGTGAGCAAAAACGGAAATACACTCACGATTGATCCCAAAGCAGAGGGAACAGTGACGATTACGGTAACAGCCAATGATGAGAACGGAGGCACGGTATCGACAACGTTTACGGTGACAGTGACAAGATCATCAAGTTCCAACAATAATCTAATTAACTTAGCTTTAAGTAGCGGTACGTTAGATCCGACGTTCGCATCGGCAACAGTGAGTTATACGGCAATGGTTTCGAATAATGTATCATCTATTACAGTAACACCAACAGCTTCAGATTCGAATGCCACCATTAAGGTGAATGGAACATCGGTAACCAGTGGAACGGCATCAGGTTCAATTTCGTTGGCAGTAGGTAACAATAATGTTATTAGGGTTGAGGTAACAGCGCAGGATGAAACGACAAAGACTTATACGGTAATAGTGACTAGGGAAGCAAGCGGAAATGCTAAATTAAAAAGTTTAGTCTTATCATCTGGAACACTTACTCCAAGTTTTGACCAAAACAAAACAGACTATGAAGCGTTGGTAATTGTAACAAATAAAATCTCTACCATCACTGTTACTCCAACTGCTGTTGATTCAAACTCCACGATCACTGTAAATGGTAATTTAGTAACCAACGGTATGGCCTCTCAAGCGATAACGTTGAATGCTGGTGAAACAACAACTGTTTTAATTAAAGTTACAGCCCAGAATGGGACTATAGAAGAATATAAAATTTTAGTGAAAGTACAGCTAAACCCAGAATTTACCGCTACCCTTGATAAAACTTTTGCAAATGATGGTATATTCGGTAACGTTGCGGCTATAAAAATTACACCGGTTCCTAGCACAATCCTACCTACAACAGAATGGTATGTGGTAATTGATGGAGTGACAAGTAAAGAGCCTGTTAAAACTGGAGAATTTGATTCACATCAGCTTTTAATTAAATTACCAAGCATGAAAGATGATAAGGATACGATATCTATAAGCCAATTGGATATTGTTGCTGAGACTCCAAATGTTGGAAAAGGAACGCGAAGAGTTGAATTAGGCCTTACAAATGATTACTCTATTTCAAACGATTATGCGCAGTATGTTGATGCAAGTGCAAAGATGGAAGTGGATATAGATAAAACGAAAAAAGGAATAGAGAACCGAGGGATAAAAGTAGGTTTTGATTACAAACTTGTAACAGAAGAAATTCCTAAAGAGTTGTCTATTACTTTTGAAGAGGTAAAGTATTATATAACGGAGAAGAAAAATAGTAAAAAGCTAGGGGTTCTTAGTGTACCTAAAAAAGAGATTAAAGTTAACGGTATTGAAAAACCTAATGAAAAATATTATAAGGTGTTTAAGTCTCCTGATGGAAAATCTCATACTTACCAAGTAGATATGGAAGTAACAATTCGAATTAAGGGGAAAGAGGATGAAGGTTTTACAATTGCGGTTCCAAAAAATGACATTGGTGGTTTCATGGTTATTTCAAACGAAAATTTAAGGTAAAAGTTGATAGTTAACTAAAAACCTTACTACGAGTTGCCGTAGTAAGGTTTTTTTTAATGGTATTTGATATCATAAATATCAATGTGAAATTCATCTCCAGCTGGTAATCCTGGAATAGGTTCCTCAAAGATCCTGCGATTAAATTGAATCGTAAGGCGGGATGGGTTTCCCGTGAATTCATCAGTTAGATTTGGATCTAGTTCGCGTTTAGCATTTATTTCTAAGTTGGAACCAGAGGCAATGCCGCCGTTTATCCAGTTGAAAGAGGTGACGAAAAACAGTTTTAATTGTTTTTCGCTGTATAAAAATGCGGATAGTTTTGGGGCGGTAAGATTAATCCACTCATTCATATTGGCTTCATTTCGATCTGATAAGTTAATATTTCCTGATGCTATAATCACTAAGTTTTGTTGGTCAAGATTTTTTATATCAAGAATATTTACATCTCCGTCTACATAGATGGTACCGTTAACCTTTATATCCCCTACTATATCTAAAATTCCTTTGATATAAATACTGCCGGAAAAGGTAAATGGTTCTGTATCAGAACCGCCTTCAAATGAAGACTTTCTTCCCATCTCAACCGTGGCTATGGCATTCGAGTCATTAGAAGAAATAAAGAGCTCTGTTATGTTGTTATCATTTAATTGATTTCCTGTAAGACGAGCAGTAGCTGAACCGCCTCCTAAAGTAGATGTGGAATGTATAACCAAACGTTTTTTTGAACTTTTCCATGTAGATTCCGATGTAGACTTCCAATAAGAGAGTGATTTAAATGCTGGGATTTCTTCTAAAGAAAAAGATTCTTCCCCAATTTCTAAAACGTTGGCCTCAATATCTAAATCTGAATCTGAGGCAGCAAATTGTTCATCCACATACTCCTTAACAGTTTTTCCTTTAAATAATGGTTTGGCTTTATTAGCTCCCTCAACTAAAAGAGGAGGTTCATAGCCTGGATAATAGGGTCTTGCCGAAGGTGCAGAGAGTTGCACTTCATTATTGGCATCTGTTAACGGTTTTGGGGTGAGAATACCTTTATCTCGTAAATCGAAGTTATTTGTGATATCAACTGAATTTAATTCATATTCTTCCACCCAATATTTATCATTTTCCCCTTCTAATTCATTGGAATCTTCCCCTAATCCACTAATCAAGACTTTATTCTTAGGAAGAACTCGTAATTGATCTTTAGGTAAAAAAACTTTCCCTTCTATATAGGGTTCGTTCGAGGGGTCACCTGAACTTGGCCCATGTTTCCAAGGGGTATTTGTTGGCGTTTCATAAGAGTCCACTTCACGATAGTGGTAGGGCATGCCGACCCAAAGTTTGCTAGCCGCTACATTTCCAATAATATTACTCCCCCCAAACAATCTTAATTCCCCGGGCGTACTTAGCGCATAATGAAAAGGAGCAGGAACAGTGTTAATGTAAACTATTGCACTTGATGTCACGATTCCTGGTTCAGGCTTACTTGCATCAATTAACTGAGGGGGAAGACCAACAACGTACAGCTTGATAGCAAAACTATAAGGTTGGCTTGGTTCGGTTTCACCTTTTTTAAATAGAACTGGATTTGGAATTGGATTCCCCTTGCTATCCTTTCCTTTATTTATAATCTCATAAGCTAGCCGAAATCCTCCTTTATCATCACCGGGAAGTTTGATGGCTTGATGATATTTTTCGAAGTCCTCAGTTTGAGAAGCAGTAATCGGCGATGCAATATTCTTTAGCGTATCTTCCACATGTTGTTGGTGAGCCTCGTTACCAACCATACTATCTTCTAAATTTTTCTCCGTATATTTTTGAAAGTAGAGAAGACCTAAATCCGCCAACATCTTCCCTTGAATTTCATTGTCACCAATGGCCCGCAGTTTAGAACTTTGAATGTTTAAGGTGCCTAATGTAAGGCCAAGGATTGAAAATAATACAATCATAATTAAGATGATGACTAAGGCGGCCCCTTGTTCATTTTTATATGGATGCATAGACTCACCCCTTCCGTAAAGCATTCACTGATATTTCTGTTTTCACAACTCGAATATATTCGCGGATGGATGAATCGGAATTGTTTATATCCCCTAAGTTGTTAAACCCTTTAGATTTGGGAGCTACAACTAAAAATATGGTTACTTTTTGATAATCATCCGATATGGAAAACAAACCATTGATTAGATATAAGCTCTGATTATAGTCGAATTGTTTGATTAGGTTTTCTTTCCCCGCGGGGGGATCTGAAAACCGATATATTTGCCTTGTTATCTTGGATTCTGACTTAACCTCGATGTTTTTTGTGATAATTCCGAGTTGACATGAATCGATAATGGATTCAGAAGGTAGATGATTTTTAAGGATTGAGATTAAGTGATTTCGATCTTGCTCCTCTTGTGTGCCACTGCCAGGGGTTTTAGTCAATTCAAAATAAGAGGCATCCTGAACCTGATTCATGACTTGGGAAATCACATAGTCAGCTTCGTTACGCAATGCGGTTTGCAAGGTTATTTTGTTATATTGGTTTATCCCGGAAAGATAATAAGAAGAAAGCGGCAAAACAACCAGCAAAAAAATACTCATCGAAACCAAAAGTTCGACAAGGGTAACGCCAGTCTCATTCCTGAAGTAAGATTTTACAAGATCCAATTTTTTAAAAGGCAATGTATTCAACCTTCCTCTGGGCTTGAGATTCCAGTATTTAACGTGGCTAATAGTTGATCGGATTCGTCATATACAGAAACAGAGATAACAATAATCGGTATAGAGTCAGGAAAAGCCGTGAGCTTAATTTTTTGTTTATAGGTACGGCCATTAATAGCTTGGTCGCCTATAGTTTCATCTGGGAGGGTAATAGATGTATTGGTTGGATCTAAAGCTAATTTCTCCTTCAAATCATCATATTCTTTCGCCTTCCATTCTTCTGCTGTTTGTCTAGCCAAATTAGCCGCTATTAACTTCGTATCCTGTTTGGTAGACTGGGCCGTGTTATTCACAAAATAAGTACTAAACAGCAACAGAACCACCGAAAAAAGAACAATGGAAACCAATACCTCAATAAGGGTAAATCCTTTTTGACCAAAATTTTTATTCAAATGTCATCACCATCTTTATTTTGCAATCTTGTTATGTCATACAACTTTATATTACAATAACAATACATTCCTTTGTAAAAATCTGATAGATTTTGTCGTATATACCCGAACGTAGTCCTATACAAAAAGAGGTGGGCTTTTGAAGCTTTTTTTGTTTTCCGTTTTAGGCGTAATCTTGCTAATTCCTATTTTATATTTTGTTCCGCTGCAATTAAATAGGAAAATGAAATTTCTATTAATTGCTACTTCATTTTTACTGGCTGTATTAGGTTCATTGGCGAATCAGATTTTTCCACTTTGGAATACGATTCTCATCATCTTCCTCCTAGCAGGGCTTAGCACTTACTTTATTGGAAAAAGGGTGGTTCATGCCGTTGGTGTTCAGGTTGAAAAAGACGAAGGTATAGGTATATGGGAACACTCTGAAAGTAATACGAAGAAAAGCGAAGAGGTTATGCCTAATCTAGCATTCATGAAGGTAGAGCAAGCATCTCAAGAAGAGGTGAAGTTGTTCGAAGAAGAAGTTACACATGCTCTTACTGAAGATGAACGTCTACTAGGACAAGATTCATTGGTGAATTCAGAGAATCATGTTGTTGAGAATGATCATATCCACTATGATGAAAACTTTTTACCAAGCACGTCTTCATTTACAGAAAGTAGTCAGATGGAAGAAGAGGAACTGGATATAGAAAGTAACCAGCAGGCATTATTCGAGATGGAAGATGATTTCATTCTGGAAGAGTTAACGGATCGACTGCCTGAACTAGACGATGATACCTTTGAACACGAGATTTCAGAAGAAGAATTATTAAAAGAACGACAATTGTTATTTGATGAATTAGGCGTGGGACTTCATGCGGTCGATGAGCTGCAAGAGGACCTTCTAATTTTAACAGGAAGTGATACAGAGAATGAAATTACAATGGATGAGAGGAAGTTGGATGCTCAGGTTGTGGATGAAGGTGGATTCACCAATGAAGCTTCCAAGTCGCTTCTTGATGATTGGATTGAACCACTCATAGTTGAAGAAGACCAAAAAGATGGAACCATGGATCAAACAGATGAGATGGTGGTAGAACATGAAATAGCCCCTCCGCCTGTCTCTTCGATTCCAAGAGAGATTTTTTATTCTTTGATTGAGGAAATCGAATGGACACGCCAACATATGCCAACGAAGCAATTCGAGGGATATCTCAGGCAATACCTAGCTCCATCGCTTCCTGATCACGAGTTTTTTGTGTTTTCTTCCTTATTAAGGGATTTTTTCATCCGAACAGGGCAAAAAGAAAAATGTCGAATCTTTTTGCTTGAGATTCAATCACGCTTTGCCCCTTATCCTGTGTTAGACCAGGAAATTCAATACTTTCTGGATCAAGTACTAGAAAATATTGATAGATGACGATAAGTTGTCAACGTATACGATCATCGTTACAATGAAAGATAATAATGTGATAGGAAATAAGGACTAGAATAAGAAATATAACTCAAGGGTTGGTGTCGATAGCCAAATGAAAACAAGTAGCCAAATTGTAGGTTTGCCAGTGATCAGCATAATCGATGGAACAAAGGTGGGAACGGTAGAGTCTTTGGTTGTCAATGCAGACCAAGGATCAATTGATTTTTTGATTATTCAGCATGAAGATTGGCAGGTAAGTGTCAAGGCCGTTCCTTTTAAAAAAATAATCGGGGTAGGGGAATTTGCGGTAACCATTGAAAATTCACACGCCATTTTGGATTTAACGGAAATTCCCATCGCCAATGACTTGGTGGCGAAGAAGATCAAAATTAGCGGTGCCAAGGTGATGACCCGCAAAGGGGATTTGCTCGGGGAAATATCGGAGTACTTGATTGCTCATGAGGACCAAGGCAGAATTTTGGGGCTCTTTATGAAGGGTGCCAACGAAGAAGTCATTTTCTCTTCAGACTATGTTATCACCTTTGGAAAAGATATCATCGTGGTGCAGGAAGATGTAACGAAACAGTATGTCAAACATCCGGAACAGCTCTTGCCTCAGTACGAAGCCTTCTTAGAAAAAGAGAGCGCTATAGAAAAACCTGCTAAAGAAGAAATTATTGAGGAACTTCTTCCAGTGGGAGAAGCGCAATGGATCGAAGAGATCATTGAGCAGTCGCCAGCGGCTATCCAGTTAGATTCGTTCAGTGAAAAGCAAGGGGAACTAAGGGAAAAGCAAATGGAGCTTTTAGAAGGGAAAGAAGTAACAAAGGATATTCTAAATAGAAATGCGGAAATTTTGGTAACAAAAGGAACCGTACTTAAGAAGGAAGATATTCTAAAAGTTCATCACGAGGGTCCTGCTGTGATGATTGAACTTTCCATGAGTGTACGTGAACGATAAGGAAGTGAATGATGGAGCTTGTCCGCGAATATTCCAAACCTTATGTGAATATTTTCCTAATCTTAATGTTATCGACTGTCTTTATTATCAGTTTTTCCTATTCATCTAACTATGTTTATGAAAGTTTTTTTAGTGAATTTCAATTCGAACCTGGGGCAAGGATTGGTCCGGTTTCCGTAGAGGGACTCAATCGTTCGGAAGCCGCTGAAAAGGTAGAGACTGCTGTAAAAACATGGCATAGCAAACCGCCAATTCTTCTCAACTGGAACGGGAAGGAAAAGGCCGTGTATCCTTCGATTTTCACTTTTGATATACGGACGAGTGTAGAACAGGCATCTTCATCCGGGGCTTCCCGACTCCTGTTGACGATAAGTCAAGAAGCTCTGGAAAAAAATACTTCCGAATTGTCTGGACAGCATACGGTTCCCAATATGGATTACCAAGCCTTACAGAAGGCCATCCAAGATCTGGCATCCTCGCTTCCAACGGAGAATATCCAACTAAATTTAAGCGCCTACTTGAAAAGCGAACCATTGCCATCGGTCGTGATCCATAAAAGCATTCTTCCCAATAAAGAGAAAAAGCCGGTTGATTTGCCTTTATTTGCTCGTTTGAACGGACGCATGCTTAAAACGGGAGAATCACTATCCCTTTTATCTCTTATGGGAAAAAAACAGCTTTCTGATTCTGAACTCTATTCTCTTAATCTAGCAGCAACTGGAATCTATCAAATGCTGTTACATACTAATTTTGAGATCATAGAGCGCCATATGGAAAGATCAATGCCCCCCTATGCCGAATTGGGATATGAAGCGAGTGTTATTCCAAATCATTGGGATTTTGTGTTTAAGAATCCGAATCCTGCCCCTTATACTTTGAAAATGTCATATAAGGATGATCAACTTGAGGTTTTTTTGGAAGGGGCTGCTCTGCCTGCACAATATCAACCCTATATGTTAGGGGAAAAGGAATTTAAGCCCAAAACGATTGTTCATTTCAATCCGAGCCTTTCCGTGGAAGAGGTTGTTTCTAAGGAACCGGGAAAACCAGGTTATATGGTGGAAGTCTATCGACAGGAATGGAAAGGCGGAAAACTGGTTGGAAAAGAGTTGATCTCCGAGGATTTCTATCCTCCAGTGCATCGGGTAGAGGAATGGGGACCTTCTGCTCCTGCAGCATCCGAACCCGGCATCCATTATCCTTCTTCCGAACTGGAAATCAATCAAGGGCAGAAAAATGAACCCCCGCTTGAAGAAGAGGAAAGGTTGAATTCAAGCGACAATAGCCAATCTTCAAAAACGCCAAACCCAGTGAATAATGATAAAGACACAGGTTGGTTTATTATCAAATAATGAACTGGATCTACAGCGCCTAGTCAAAGGAGTAAGATTATGCGACAGATACGCAAGCGATTAGGGGATTTGTTGGTTGAAGCAGGTCTCATTACGGAAGAGCAGCTGCAAACGGCTTTACATGAGAAAAGCGATAGCCAAAAGCTGGGGGATGCCTTGCTTCAGCAAGGCTATATTACGGAACAGCAGCTTATTGAGGTGTTGGAGTTTCAGCTCGGAATTCCGCATGTTAGCTTGTACCGCTATCCGGTTGATACATCCCTTACGACGATCATTCCAAAAGAGCTTGTTAAGCGTAAACAGCTGATCCCTATAAAAAAAGAAGGGGATCGTTTGTATGTGGCGATGGCTGATCCGATGGATTATTATGCGATAGATGATTTGCGGATGGCTACCGGATTTCAGATTGAACCGGTTATAGCCACGAAAGATGATATTTTACGAGCGATCAATAAATATTATCAAATCGATGAGTCGATGGATGCTTTTTTGGGGGAACTTCCTAAAAATCCGGCCGTTGATGAAAATCGTATGGTCGATGAAGATTCACCGGTTGTTCGTCTAGTGAACCAAATCATTCTAAATGGGGTTCATCTGAAAGCAAGTGATATCCACCTGGACCCGCAAGAAAGTAAGTTGAATATTCGTTATCGGACGGATGGAATGCTGCGTACGGAACGTACCTTACCTAAACATATGCAAAATGTGCTAACGGCCCGCATCAAAATTATGGCCAATTTAAATATTACAGAATCTCGTCTGCCACAAGACGGACGAATAAAAATGAATTTTGATTATCATCCTGTCGATATTCGTGTTTCTACCCTCCCTACCGTTTTTGGGGAAAAAATAGTCATGCGGATATTGGATTTGGGCAGTAATATCAATGATATCGATAAACTCGGCTTCAATAAAACCCATTACCAGCGTTTTACCGAATTAATTGAAAGGCCTAATGGAATCATCCTCATCACGGGTCCCACCGGTTCAGGAAAATCATCAACGCTGTACGCCGCTTTGAACCGTCTCAATACGGAAGAAGTCAATATTATCACCATTGAAGATCCGGTTGAATACCAAGTCGACGGGATCAACCAAATTCAAGTGAACCCTAATGTAGGCCTCACCTTTGCAGCAGGATTGCGCTCCATGCTTCGTCAGGACCCTGATGTTGTGATGGTGGGGGAAATAAGGGATAAAGAAACCGCGGAAATTGCCATTCGAGCCTCCTTGACTGGACACCTTGTCTTGAGTACTTTGCATACAAATGATGCGATTGCTACAATTAACCGCTTGATTGATATGGGGGTAGAGCCGTTCTTGGTGGCCGCCTCCTTAACAGGTGTTGTTTCTCAACGGCTGGTTCGCCGGGTTTGCCGCGATTGTCAGGAAGCACAAGAACCAACGGAACGGGAGAATACGATTTTCATGCAGCGCGGGATGAAAATTGAGCGGATCATGCGCGGGAAAGGCTGCGGAAATTGTAACATGACCGGATATAAAGGAAGAATTGCAATCCATGAAATGCTGGTGGTTGACGAGCTGATTCGGAAAATGATCATGAACAATAAACCAGTTTCGTTGATCCGTGAACATGCGATAAAAAAAGGAACCATTTTTTTGGTTGATGATGGATTATTGAAGGTAAGACAAGGCTTAACCACAACGGAAGAGGTGCTGAGGGTAGCCATTCATGAATAGGGGGGTGAAAGAGGTGAAAGAAATCGAAAAACTTTTGCGGGCTGCTCTAGATTACAAAGCATCGGATTTGCATCTTACGATTGGGGTTCCACCTGTGTTTCGCATCCATGGGGATTTAAAGCAGTATGGACGGGATGACCTTACTTCCCAAGACACGGAAGCTCTGGCCAAGGCCATTATACCAACCGATCGCTGGGAATCGTTTCAAGAAAAAGGAGAATTGGATTTTTCCTACGGAATGGAAGGAGGAGCCCGATTTCGGATCAATGCTTTCTTTCAACGCTCTTCCATCAGCTTAGCGATTCGGACGATTCCCACCAGGATTCCTTCGCTAGAAGAATTGCACATGCCTGAAGTGCTAAAGACAATAGCGGCTAAACCGCAAGGGCTCGTCTTAGTAACGGGACCGACCGGAAGCGGAAAGTCTACCACCTTGGCTGCCATGATAGATTATATCAATCAAAAAATGCGCAAGCATATTATTACGCTGGAAGATCCCATTGAATACCTGCATCGGCATCGAAATAGCATCATTGATCAACGCGAGATCGGATTTGATACGCAAAATTTTTCCAACGGTTTACGGGCGGCTTTGCGGCAAGATCCGGATGTTATCCTAGTCGGTGAGATGCGTGACTTGGAGACGATCTCCACGGCCATTACGGCTGCAGAAACAGGACATTTGGTGTTTGCCACGCTGCATACGAGTGATGCTCCTTCGACGATTGACCGGATTATCGATGTTTTTCCCGCTGGACAGCAACCTCAAGTGAGGTTCCAATTGGCTTCGGTGTTAGTTTCCATTCTCTCTCAACGATTGTTTCCGACCGTTGACCGACTGGGGAGGCGTGTTGCGACCGAAATGCTGGTCAACAATTCTGCTGTAGCCAACTTGGTTCGCAACGAGAAGATCCACCAGATTCCAAGTGTCATGCAAACGAGCAAGGCATTGGGCATGCATACGCTGGACATGTCGATCAGGGAGCTGGTCGATTATAAAGTCATATCCAGGGAAGCTGCCGAGCCCTTTTTGGCGGAAAGGAGCCAGCGGTAGATGGCTGTGTTTCGCTATGAAGGACGGGATCGGACAGGGCGATTCCGCAAAGGAAATATTAATGGGACCTCCCGCCGGGAAGCACTGTTAAAGCTCAGGGAAAAAGGAATTGCAATAAGCCAAATCGAGGAGCAGCAAAATAATCTCCTTCATAAAGAAATCACCATTGGAAATCCGGTCAAGTTTCAGGATTTTGTCATTTATTTGCGGCAGTTTTCCACCCTCCTTCAGGCAGGGGTGACGGTGGTTGATGCCACGAGAGTGTTAGCCAGCCAAACGGAAAACAAAGTGTTTAGAAAAGTGCTGGAGACCGTTGAAGAGGATTTGCGCAGCGGTAAACCGTTATCGGAAGCTACAGCGAAACACCCCAAAATCTTTCCAACCATTTTTATTAATATGGTGGAGGCGGGAGAGATTGGCGGGAATCTGGACGATACCTTAGACCGCCTTGCCATCTATTTTGAAAAGCAGCATCGAACCCGGCAAAAAGTCGTTTCCGCTTTGGCTTATCCGGTTGCCGTGGGAAGCGTCGCGGTTGGTGTCGTTATTTTTCTCTTAACCAGCGTTGTTCCTACTTTTGCTAATATGTTTCAAGGGTTTGGTGCTGAACTGCCGGCAATCACCCAATTCGTTTTGGGGGCGAGTGACTGGATGCAGGTGAATTGGTGGATCATTCTCCTAATCGGTTTTTTGTTGTTTGTGGGATATATCGCCTTGAAAAAAAATAAAACTACGAAATACTATATGGATTATATTTCCTTACGATTGCCCATTTTCGGCAAATTGCTGCAAAAAGCTGTGTTAGCTAGAATGACCAGGACGTTAAGCAGTCTGTTTTCTAGTTCGGTTCCTATTTTGCAAGCATTGTCTATTGTTGAGAGAGTCGTCGAAAATGAAGTGTTGGGGAATGTATTAAAGGTTTCCCGTAGTTCGTTAGAGAAAGGGGAATCATTGACCGAACCGATGCGAAAGCACTGGATCTTTCCTCCTTTGGTGACACAAATGATTGCCATTGGGGAACAGACGGGATCCCTCGATTTAATGCTGGGCAAAGTAGCCGATTTTTACGAGGCAGAAGTAGAAGCGGCAACGGATCGAATTAAATCATTGATCGAGCCGTTGATGATCATCTTACTAGCCGCCATTGTAGGAACGATTGTTACTTCGATTCTAGTCCCGATGTTTGAAATATTTAATCATGTAGGTCACTAGAAGATATGGTATAATGTTCCTAAATTGATAGTCCTAGGGATACAAGGAAATACGACTTTTAGATGGGCGCCTGAGTCGTATGGAGTATATGGCGCAACCGGCCCTAACCAACGTTGAAGGAGGTGTATGCTTCTGATATTTTGGAAAGGGTTTTTTTTACATAATTTCCATTGAAAATTACCTAAAGATTTAATTAAATTACATCTTAGATGATAGGAAATCTATCAATCATGTGACATAATACTAGTAAAGAAAGAGGAATTTGGGGAGGGAAAATAAGATGTTTAAACGTTTATGGAAAAATGAAAAAGGTTTAACGTTAATCGAACT
>JAKFCU010000031.1:0-2816 GCA_036676475.1 Brevibacillus sp. | reverse complement strand
ATCGGTGCTCATGACATTCAGCGAGGCGAGGGTTTCGCAGGCATGACAGAGCAGGGATTCCGTGTCGGCATCCGGGACAATGGTGAAGACGTGGCTGACAGGGTCGGGACGGTCTGGATTGCGCAGGCGGGCGCTGACGCGGCGTTCGGTGATTTCGGAGAGCTTGGGTAAATCGACGGTGTTGTCGGATGATGGATTTTGCGAATCCGAGGGGGTAGGGGGGATCTTTTTCATATTGGAATTCCCTTCAAGATTTAAGAAACCACTAATTCCATGCAGTAAGCCAAGATTGATTGGCGGCATGCAAAGGAGAGTGGAGCGGTAGATTTATTACCAGAAAATTCTATTTAATTAATCAAATAAATGAACATTTGCACAATTAAATGATTCATTTCTTGTCAAGTAAATTCTGTAGGGGTTTGCTGTAAGAAATGAATGTGGGAAGTTTCGCAAGGTTGAGTGATCAATAACAACGGGATGGCATTTCAAGAGTCGGGAGTGAAATATTATTTAACGATTGTTTGCCATGTTCGCGACATTAATTTTTGTACAGCTCCTGGAGGTGTAGGATGCTGGTATCTCACAGCGGCGCCTCTGTAGCTTCAGCAAGGGTGCAGTTGGCTCAGGCAATAAGTGGTTGATATTTAATGTATAAGAAAGAAAAAACAGAAAATTTGAAGAATAATATTAAATACTTGATAAAAAGTCGTGGGGAGACGCAGCTGTCCTTGTGCAATGCAAGTGGACTAACCAGAACTACGATATATAACATTCTGGAAGGGCGAGTGGTGAATGTTCAACAATCTACAATTCGCAAGATTTCTGATTTCTTTGGTGTGTCTTACAAAGAGATAGAGACTGTTGATTTTGAAGAAAGGGAGATCATAGAAAATAGCGTATCTTTGCAAGGCAATATGAACCCAGCAGCCGTCCCTATCATTAAAGAGAGTTTGCTTGAGCAGAGTCTTGGCAAGAGGATTGGCGAATTGGTCGCAACCCATCCGCTGACTTACTACTTCGGTACGGCCTGCAATTTAATCGGTGTGCTTCTGGAGAATGAAATTAGCGGTGTGAATGAGTCAGGGGATCTGTTAATAGTTAAGAAGGGTTTGCCGAGTAGCAATAAAGAAAAATTGGTGTACGACAAGACGACGAAACGGTTGTCCATAACCAGTGAACCTTGCTGTTGCTCTGACGTTGTTCTTGTAATTGGGGAATTAATGGAGGAGAGGTTCAATGGATAGTGTTTCGGAAAACAAAAAATATAAGTTGTTAGGGTTTGAAAATAGTAAGGGGCTTGCCGTTGTCATGATTGTCTCAACGGGAAAGGTCATCAAAGTTAGGCTCGATGATTTATTAAAAAGTGAAATAGTGGATGATTTAAGCAGATCAGAGATGAAGTCGGTGTACAGGAAGTTTTATTCTGGCGGGGCTGCATTGACAGCGTATGAGGTAAATGATCGGCATGAAAGGTCGTGGATGGTTTATGTCGCTCTCAATCTACTGCTGTTTGCACTATATATTTTCACTAATGTTGCCGCGACAAAGCTTGTGTATATTGAATTGCTTGGTGTTGTCGTGACGCCTGGAGTTTTTCTGTACCCGCTGACATTTTTAATAGTCGATATGTTAAATGAGTTTTATGGTCTTAGATTGGCAAGAAAAGCCATATTGTTTGCATTCGCAAGTAATGCACTCATTACTATTTTGCTGAGTGCGACCAGCTATCTTCCTGGCTTGTCAGGTTGGAAACTTGATGCGCCTTACAGCGAAGTCATGACGCACGTGTCCTCGGTGTTGGTAGCATCCTCAGTGTCTTTTATTTTTTCTGAATATGTAAATTCATTTTTGCTGAGCAAAATAAAGGAGCTTACGAATGCAAGGTTGTTATTTCTGCGGGTGTTTTTAAGTACGTTTTTTGCGGTGATAATAGATAGTTTTATTTTTTGTTTTGTTGCATTTTACGGCACCATGACGAATGCGGAGTTACTTAATATCGTTTATGTCCAGATCGCCATAAAAATGTGTTTTGCTGTTTTTAACGTTTTGCCTGCGTATGGAGTAAGGTCCCTATTTAAGAGGTATGTGGCTGGAACACAGGCTGCATAAAGGCAGGGGGTGAGGCTCCCCCTGCACGGCTACGCTATTTAATTTGCAGTTTTTCCTTCAGGCTTTTCATCACCGTTGATTTGTTTTCGAGATACTCATCAAGGCCTTTTTCTCGAAGATTGCACGCGTCGCAGTCACCACACCCACTGCCTTTTATTCCGTTGTAGCAAGTCAGTGTGTGGTGCTGAATCAATTCGAGCTTTCCATGATGATCGGCGAGAGCCCAAGTTTCAGACTTGTTCAGCCACATGAGCGGTGTTTCAATTCGTAGTTTATAGTCCATCCCCAATTCAACGGCTTTATTCATAGCCTTGATGAATTCATCCCTACAATCCGGATAGCCTGAAAAGTCGGTTTCACAAACACCTGTGATTACAGACATGGCGCCAACTTTATAGGCATAAATAGAAGCCAGCGATAAAAAAAGAATATTTCGACCGGGTACGAAGGTGTTTGGCAGGCTCCCCCCTGAACTGGCGGGGGTTGGTACTGGAATGTTGTCGCGAGTCAGGCTGCTGATCGCTAACTCATTTAATAACGAAACGTCGAGCACCTTGTGAACTGTCACGCCAAGCTTTGCCGAAAGCTGTTGCGCCACTTCAATTTCTGCGCGATGGCGCTGACCGTAATCAAACGTAATGCAGTGTATTTCATCATAAGTTTGCGATGCATGGATCAAACAGGTTGTTGAGTCTTGTCCACCACTG
>JAKFCU010000030.1:0-12781 GCA_036676475.1 Brevibacillus sp. | reverse complement strand
ATGAGCTTTTTTAGGGGGGACAAAAATGTCTCCCTGTACGACAAACGAGCCTTAGAAGCGATTCTAGAGGCTCATTTTTCTTTAATCATTTTTCATTTTTAAAAAAGTGGACTTTTTCAGCGGCCTCCATCAAGCTAAGAGGGGATTATCATTATGTATACACATTCTCTATAGGGTCATCCACACGGACAACCTGTTGGACTTCATATTCCCCTACTCCTCCACTTCGCTCATTCCATTCATGACACTGAAGAAAGGCATGGTAGAGAGCATATGGAAAGGATACCTGGTTTAACACGTAGTACTGTGGTTCACCTTCCCGATCGATTCTATTTACAATTTCTATCTTAAATTTGCTATGAACAGAACGATATCTCATGGAAACCATAAACCCCATGTCTTTTAAAACGGCCCCCATGGAAAACATTCCATGGTCGTCATAATCAAAGGTATCTTTCTCATGAAATAGAATTTCCCATAAATCCTCCTGTGTGAGCTTATGTACATTTCCCGGTTTTTTCATTCGAATAATAGCACCGTCTTCATGAACAAAATAAACAAAGTTGCGATAATAAAAGATTAAATCATCATACTCACTGAATGCAGGAAACAAAATATTCTTCTTCGGGAGCAGCATTTGCCAAATTTCTGCCGATGAGCGGTCTAACAAGAGCATCGAATTCACCTCTTGCTAAGCATTCTTCACCAGTTTAACTCCCTCTATACTTGCATCGAAAACCAAATCGGAATCGTTTTCATCAGAACAAAATACATTGCATAGTCAGTATTTTAAAAATGCATATTAACAATAATACAATTTTCATTTATGATATACTCATAAATAAACAATTATACACAATGGAGTTGTGGGAAATAGGGAGGCAAATAAATGAAACAAGTTAACCGATTCAGAAAAGTGCTAGTGGCAAATCGCGGCGAAATTGCAATTCGTATCTTTCGCGCATGTAACGAACTAAGTATTCGTACGGTTGCCGTCTACTCGGAACAAGATAATATTGCTCTACACCGCTTTAAGGCAGACGAAGCTTATCTCATTGGCGAAGGAAAAGGTCCCATTGAAGCTTATCTGGACATCGAAGGTTTGATCGAAGTAGCCAAACGATACGATGTAGATGCTATTCATCCTGGTTATGGTTTTCTTTCTGAAAATGCGGAATTTGCAAAAAGGTGTAAAGAAGAGGGCATCGTTTTCATTGGTCCTGATCCAGAACATATCCAAATGTTTGGAGATAAGGTGGATGCACGTGCCATAGCTATTCAAGCAGGTATTCCTGTCATCCCAGGAACTCCAGAGCCTATACAAACCCTGCAAGAAGCGATGTTTTTTGGAAAAGAACACGGGTATCCAATCATTATTAAAGCTGCCTCCGGCGGTGGTGGACGCGGTATGCGTATTGTTCATTCACAGGACGAGCTTCAAGAAGCACTAGATCGAGCCCGTTCTGAAGCGAAATCAGCCTTTGGAAACACAGCCGTCTATATTGAAAAATATTTAGACAAGCCTAAGCACATTGAAGTCCAAATTCTAGCCGACCACTATGGTCATGTGGTCCATTTATACGAAAGAGATTGTTCCATACAACGTCGTCATCAAAAAGTGGTAGAGGTCGCTCCAAGTGTATCATTGCCTGTAGAACTACGAAATAAAATCAATGATTCGGCATTACAGCTTATGAAAGCTGCTGGATATAAAAATGCAGGGACCGTAGAATATCTCGTGACATCAGATCATCAGTTCTATTTCATTGAGGTCAATCCCCGTGTACAGGTTGAGCATACGATAACAGAACTGATTACCGGAATTGATATCGTTCAATCTCAGATTCGAATTGCTGAAGGATTTGCCTTAAGTGATCCAGAAGTTGGAATTGAAAGTCAAGATCATGTTACCACTCGCGGATTTGCTATCCAATGCCGGGTAACGACAGAGGATCCTGCACGCGGTTTCCTTCCTGAAACCGGACGCTTATTAGCCTACCGTTCGGGCGGGGGATTTGGAATCCGATTAGATGCTGGAAATGGCTATCCGGGAGCCGTCATTACTCCTCACTATGATTCCTTGCTTGTCAAGGTATCTGCCTGGGCGATGAACTATGAACAGACAGCTAGCAAAATGCTTCGCACCCTTAAAGAATTTCGGATTCGCGGTGTGAAAACCAATATTCCTTTCTTAGAGAATGTGGTTCAACACCCAGATTTTCTTCAAGGAGACTATAATACTTCCTTTATTGATACAACAGATAAACTGTTCGAATTTCCTAAAAAACGAGATCGTGGCACGAAGCTTCTGACCTATATTGGACAAACCATTGTCAATGGCCATCCTGGGCTACCTAAAGGAAAGAAACCAAGCTTCCCAACACCTAGAATTCCAGCTACGAGCATCCGTCAGGAATATCCAAAAGGTACAAAGCAAATCCTGGAGGAAAAAGGAGCCAAAGGACTCATAGACTGGATTCAAAATGAAAATCGCTTATTAGTAACGGATACGACATTCCGTGATGCCCACCAATCCTTATTTGCTACACGGGTACGTACCCATGATTTGTTCAACATCTCAGAAGCAACCGGAAAGTTAGCGCCTAACCTCTTCTCCTTAGAAATGTGGGGTGGAGCAACTTTTGATACCACCATGCGGTTTTTGAATGAGGATCCTTGGGATAGATTACTTCAATTAAGAGAAAAAGTTCCTAATATCCTTTTCCAAATGCTGTTCCGTGGAGCCAATGCCGTTGGTTACACCAATTACCCGGATAATGTAATTCGAAAATTTATCCAACTATCAGCAAAATCAGGAATTGATATTTTCCGTATATTCGACAGCTTAAACTGGTTAGAAGGCATGCGGGTAGCGATTGATGCTGTTCTAGAAACAGGAAAAATCGCCGAAGCGACGATCTGCTATACAGGTGATATCCTTGATCCGCAGCGGGATAAATATTCCCTTCAATACTATGTTAAATTAGCAAAGGAATTGGAGCGTGCCGGAGCACAAATACTATGCATTAAAGATATGGCTGGTCTATTGAAACCATTTGCTGCTTATAAGCTTGTGCATGCCTTGAAACAGGAAATTGGGATTCCGATCCATCTGCATACCCATGACACGAGCGGAAACCAACTAGCTACTCTCATAAAGGCTTACGAAGCAGGGGTAGACATTGTGGATGCAGCGATTAGCTCCATGTCCGGTCTGACATCCCAGCCTAGCTTAAATGGCTTAGTTGCTTCCTTGCAAGGACATGACCGTCAAACCCAGCTAAATGAAAATAACCTTCAGAAACTTTCCGACTATTGGGAAGATGTCAGACAGTACTATACTGGCTTTGAAAGCGGAATGAAATCTCCGACTACTGATGTCTATCAACACGAAATGCCAGGTGGCCAATATACCAATCTCCATCAACAAGCCAAAGCAGTGGGTCTTAGTGACCGTTGGGATGAGGTAAAAGATACGTATCGCACAGTGAACATGATGTTCGGCGATATTGTTAAGGTTACCCCGTCCTCTAAAGTAGTTGGAGATATGGCATTATTTATGGTTCAAAATAATTTAAGCGAGCAAGACGTTTATGACAAGGGAAGCCGACTTGATTTTCCTGAATCGGTAGTCCAATTTTTCCAAGGATATTTGGGTCAGCCACCAGGAGGATTCCCAGAGAAATTACGTGAAGTCATTTTAAAAGGACGGGACTATTTTACTTGTCGTCCTGGCGAGCTGTTGTCCCCCGTTGATTTTGACAAGACCTATACTGAAGTTGAAGAAAAAATAGGACGAACTCCTACTGAATTCGATATCATGTCCTATATTATGTATCCAAAGGTATTTCTTGATAAAGAACAGTTGGCCAGTGAATTCGGAAAAATTGCCGTGCTGGATACACCAACGTTTTTCTATGGCCTGCGTCTTGGAGAGGAAATTGCGTTCGATATTGAAAAAGGAAAAACTCTAATCGTCAAATTAATTTCCATTGGGGAAATTGCCCCTGATGGAACACGCACCATTTATTATGAATTAAACGGTCAACCTCGAGAAGTGGTCATCCGTGATCTAGCAGCAAAAGTAACCATTGAAGTTCGACGCAAAGTCGATACTGCGAACCAAGAAGAAATCGGAGCAACCATGCCTGGTAAAGTCCTTAAGTTAATGGTCGAACCAGGAGATAAAGTGAAAAAAGGTGAACACCTAATCGTAACGGAAGCGATGAAAATGGAAACTACGATTCAAGCTCCTTTCCCTGCTATCATCAAAGCCGTTCATGTTAAAAACGGAGATACGATTGAAACCGGTGATTTACTGATTGAACTGACAAAATCCAAATCCTAACTATTTATTCATAAGAACTGGAAACCTTTATGGTTCCAGTTCTTTTCTTTTTATCCTATGATTAAAAACTCTATTCCTGACTCAGACTAACGAAAGATGAAAGCCCTAAAGAACACCTAGCGTTCCAGCAAGGCAGTGGATTCGATGTAGGGCACCAGCAGAACAGATGAAGGAGGAATAAGATGTCTATTAGAATTAAAGGTTACGATATTAATACGTATGATTTGAATCGAGAAGAAACCAATGCCGTCATTACAGGAGTAGCCCATTTGGAAAGTTCTGACGGGATTGCGGATGTTCCTTTTGAAGCACGTCATGAAAAAGGCATGACAGGTTTTATTGAATTTATCTTAAAAGACCCTGATGAAATCAAATGGTCAGAAATACGCAATCGAGCTGATGAAATTCGCGATCTCTTGGCTGAACATTTACTTGAGGCAGGGTATGAACCTGGGGAATACGAGGATACTCTGACAATAAAATAAAAAAAGAAACAAATCCACCTTAATCAACCAGGTGGATTTTTGGTTTCATTCCTATTTTATTGAATGTCAAATGGATCTTCAACTCGTTCGGATCGGTTATTTCCTTTTCCTTTATTTCCGGTAAAAGATTGAAGCTTTTCTAGGAATTGAGGAGCTATATCCATAATGCGGTCATATAGGTGATTCGTTCCTTCTAAGGGAATCGTTTTAACTCCATTTTTACTTACAACGAGAAATGCAACGGGAGTAATGGATACTCCACCGCCACTACCACCACCAAACGGCATTTCTCTGCCGTTTCCATCTTTTGAATTACCAGATTCATATTCAAATTCGCTTCCGCCGGCTGCAAATCCAAATCCAACCTTGGAAATAGGGAGAATGACACTCCCGTCAGGGGTTTCTACAGGGTCTCCCACGATGGTATTGACATCGACCATTTCCTTTAAATTTTCCATTGCAGTCTGCATCAAGCCCTGAATAGGGTGTTCTGCCATATTCCTTCACGCCCTTTTTTAAATTTGAACAGTATTCGGATTCCTGCTATGATAGCATTCCCGATCCGAAACCTTACTATGCAAAAGAACTGCGTATCCAGATGTTGTCCCTGGAAAGCGGGGATGACATTCATTCTTGGTGTCGTGCGCAAGGTTACATACTGTGAGAATATACCGATAAACGTTGTTTTTATCCCCCATATTACTCCCGTTAATATCCCTGTTGACGCAGCATCCCCTACCCCAACTCTTGTGTACCATTCAAACTGCTCACATCTTATTTTTTTCAGTGTTTGTTTTACTATTCGATTGATGTCAAGAACTTGATCACGCAACTGATAAAATCGCTTCAATAATAGATAAAACTCTTTCGGGGTAAAGCGAAATTTACGTTCTTGAATCTCAGGATCCTTTGGCGTTGAAGAAGTAACGTTTTCCTCTACCCTAACCCCTTTTATTAAGGATTGTAATTGGAGAATAGGGATATTAAATTTTAATCGAATGAGTCCAAACCAAATTCCCGCTTGAATATGGACATGGTCATTTTCTTTGGCCCGTTTATACTCAATCTGAATTTTAACCGTTGTAAAATAAATAAGTAAAAAAATCATTACCAATGTGAGTCCTACCCATATCATCCCTTTTTCTCCACCTCACCGTTAGTATAGACCTGAACATGTAGGATTAATCGTAAGAAAGCTACTGGCGTAGCATTATGTGTATAACACTTGACCGATAAGTGAATGAAATACACTTAAAAAGAAAGAAGATCCTGCCATAAAGACAAGACCTCTGTTTAACAAGGGGTCTTGTACTTCGAATGGTATTGGACAGTGTGATAATGATTTTATCGCCTTTCGCCATGCCAAGAGATTGTAGCGCATTATTAAATCAATTTGATTTATGACGGAAATGCAGGTCATACTTTTTCTCTATTTTACCAACTTATTTTATAATCATTTTTGTACTTTTCAGATGGTTATTATTTATATTTTTTTTATTTGGTTAAATGATTTGGTAAGAATAGGGGATAATGACCAAGGGGAGGTGGTTAACTTGAATAATCAAAATCGATTACAAGAATTGATTGAAAAAGGAAAGAAAACACAATTGAATCAAAGTGAATTATTGGAAATGATCAGCATATTGGGACCTGAAAAAGCGGTGAGAGCTGTAAAGGGGAAATGAAAACAGGGCAACTCGCGTTGCCCTGCTAGCTTCCGTTCCATGTTGGAAGCTATAATTATTGACGGAATCCACTTAGCTGTTGTTCAGCAAACTGAACAAGTCGCTTCGTGATTTCTCCACCAACAGATCCGTTAGCGCGAGAAGTCGTATCTGCACCTAGGTTAACACCAAACTCTTGAGCAATTTCATATTTCATTTGATCAAGAGCTTGAGAAGCACCAGAAACTAATGTTTGATTACTGTTGTTAGGCATCTGATTTCACCTCCTTGAGTGATGTAACCATATCGTTTCTCAAAGTGGGGATGATCATTCACATGACCTATTGTTAATTTATTCCAACGAGTCCATTAAGATTTTTCCGGCATGATACGCAGCCTTTGGTTTAGAAAACTTCATTACTCTATCCCTTAAGATATGCTTCCATTCCTTATCCTCACTTAACTTCTGCACGATCTCCGCTATTTGTTGTATCTCATCAGCTCGAAAGGCGATCCCCGAGTCTAATAGAAACTGACTATTTCGTTCTTCCTGACCTGGAATAGGCTTGTAAATCAGAATAGGCACTTTACAGGCAAGAGCTTCAGTTACCGTCAATCCCCCGGGTTTACCTATTAATAAATCTGCTGATGCCATCCATTCATTCATATTATGAACGTAATCTAAAATAACCAGGGTATAAGATAACTTCACCTGTTGCGCCCATTCTTCTATCTTCGCTTTGGCTTGCTGATTCTTTCCAACCATGACAGTTACGACTAAATCAGTAGCTTTAACAAAGGACAAACCTGTGAGAATTTCTTCATAGGGTGCTAAGCCCAGTCCACCTCCCATGACTAGAATGTGCAAAGAAGTCCGAGAAATTCCCAATTTGCTTCTTATCCCCTCTTTATCGATACATTCATCAAATTTCGGATCAATCGGTATCCCTGTCACATGAATTTTTTCTTCTGTTATACTGTATTCATTCACTAGCTTTTCCTTTAATTTCATAGCCCCCACAAAATAATCATCTACTTCCGGATGAATCCAAAAGGAATTTACACAATAATCGGTAAATGCAGCTGCTAAACGAAAAGGCTTCAAGTGCTTTTTTTTCAACTCAGCCAATCCTCCCAGACAAAAAGCATGTGTACTCACAATAAGGTCTGGTGCTTCCAACTCTATATAAGATTCTAGCCTTTTTGATATATATTTTCGCAGAATATCCTTTCCCACGAATCCCCATTGTCGATCTCTTTTATACGCCCATCCCCATACTGGAGAGGCATGGCGAATCGTTCCCATATAGAGCTTGTTTGCCATTTTTTCTAGTAATGGATTCGCATGGGTTAGGGGGGTATCTATCTTAATTTTAGCATGCGGATTAATAGAATAAATCGCTTTCTCCAAACTTTCTGCAGCCTTATAATGTCCGGTACCTGCTAAGGTTTCAGTAAGCAATAATATTTTCATTTGGGCACCTCACTGGTTTCACTTATCGGAAAGTATTATACGCATAAGGCTACGCCAGTAGCTTTTTCGACTTTACACTTATTTACCAGTATGCCCTATCATGTCCATTATTTTACCTGGTGGAAGGTAAATAACATACTTTTCCAAACCCTTCCAATAGAGATCACAATTCCCGTTACAAGCAAAGGAATAAGCGTATCCATATAAGGTATATTCCACCCATCAAGTAAATGTTGCCCGGCCAAAGGATCCTCCAAAACCATAGTGGCTGCAGTAAAAGCTAACACTCCTGAACCAAAATAGCTTAAAATAGGGTATTCATTCATCCACCTGGCAACCATAGAACTCCCCCACATTAATAATGGGACACTTAGCATTAAACCGAATACCACTAGCCAGATATTTCCTTTTGCAGCACCACCGATCGCTAAAACATTATCAAGACTCATCACAAAATCTGCAATGATTATGATTTTTACCGCTTCCCATAAATTTCTTCCAGATTGAATATGTGAAGGTTCTTCCTGTTGAATGAGTAGCTTTATGGCGATCCAAATTAATAGGCTTCCACCGACAATTTTTATATAGGGAATTTCTAATAACCAAGCCGCTAATCCGGTAAACAATATCCTTAAACCCACAGCCCCCACAGTTCCCCAAAAGATGGCTTTCTTTCGTTCCTTTGGCGGGAGTCGACGGCTTGCCATTCCTACAACTACCGCATTATCTCCACTCAAAACTAGATCAATGATAATAATATTGATAAATCCAATCCAAAATTCTAAGTTCATCTCGATCCCCCCTTTTATCAAGACATGTATATTTCACTTGTCCCATTTTCATTCACACACAAAAAAAAAAAAGAAGCTATCCTGAAAAGATGATTTCAAGATAGCTTCCTATGTGTATTCACTTGATTTCCACAGAATATTTCACTTGTAAACGAAGAGTTTCTTTGTCAATTAGGTTATTATGGGCTTGTCCCGTATCAAATTGGGATAGAAGAAGCCAAGAACCTAAGATACTGCATAGAAAAAAGACCATATAAAAAAAGCTTTTATTGTTACGGAACAAATCCATAAATGACCTCCTTACCTGTTTTGTTTCATTATGGCACAGGTAAGGAACTAATAGGGTATATAATAATCGTAAAATATCGACAAAATATTTATTATTCTTTAATCAACAACATTTTGTGATCGAGAAACAATTTTCCTTCTTTTTTCAATTGACTGATAACCCGGCTCGCCGTTTCTCTTGTTGTTCCAACCATGTTTGCTATGTCCTGATGTGTCAATTCAATATCTAATACGAACCCTTCTTCGCTCTTTTGGCCCTTATTTTTGGCTAGTGAATAGAGTACATTCATGATCTTCTCGGTCATATCCCGACTAAGCACATTCGATAACCTTCCTTGTAGCTCTCGAATTTTGCCATCTAATTCTTGTAGCAGCTTCAGGGTTAACCGTGGGTTATTTTCTAACAACTGTGTAAATTTATTTATGTATAGGAAATAAAAATGCCCGTCTTCTAAAGATTCTGCTGTAGCCGGGTAAGCACTCCCCCCATACCAGCCAACGTGGGGAAACATATCTCCCTTACCCAACAAATTGACAATTTGCTCTCTGCCATCTTCGGTCGTTTTGTATACCTTCACTCTCCCCTTGTTAATGAAATAAATGACATCACAAGGTTCACCCTCATAAAACAGGATATCCCTTTTCTTTACATCTTTAGGCATCAGAATGCTGGCAATTTGTTCAATTTCCTCAGGTGTACAACTCAAGAAAATAGGAACTCGACTTAACAGCTTAGGCAAATCACTGGGATTCATTTTATCTCTCCTTCGTTATTCTACTAGTATTATATCAAAAGAAAAACGAACAAAACATGCTTTTTAGGATTGTATAGATTTGATTTTTTTGATATTTTAAATATATACTTTTAAACTTTTATGTATAAAAGTATTAAACTTATATTAGCCATTGCTACACCTACCGCACAAGCAGCAGCACAAGCCACAAAGGATATTCCGATCCTTATTACGGCTGTAACAGATCCAGTAGCTGCCAAAATTGTTACAAGTATGGAGAAGCCAGGTACCCATATTACTGGAACATCTGATATGAATCCAATCAAAGAGCAGTTGAGTTTAATTAAAGAAATAAAACCAGAAGCGAAAAAAGTTGCAGTTCTCTATAATTCCGAAGAAACCAATTCTGTCGTCCAAATGGAAGAGGCTAAAAAATTAGCACCTAAGTTAGGATTAGAATTTGTAGAACGCGCGGTTACCAACAGCTCTGAAGTAAAACAAACGGCTGAGTCCCTATCTGGAATCGATGCGATTTATGTACCTACCGATAATACAGTCGTCTCTGCTTTAGATTCTGTTCTTATGGTTGCGGAGCAAATAAAGGTACCGGTCATTGCAGGTGAAGGGGACTCCGTTAAAAATGGTGCGTTACTCAGTATCGACTATTATGAATTGGGACGTCAAACAGGAGAAATGGCCGTTAAAATTCTAAATGGAGATGCAAAACCAGCGGATATGCCGATTCATACCCAGGAGAACTTAAAACTTATCGTGAACAAAAAGGCTGCAGAACGCTTTGGTGTAACCATTCCACAAAAGCTCCTAGATGGGGCAGATGAAGTACTTCAATAAGCTGCTTGTGTATAATACTTTCTGATAGATATAATAAAAGAGAGATCCGTATGCTGGATCTCTCTTTTCACATTTTGAAGATTATTGACGGATATTGTCTAAAAGTGTTTACTCCATTCAGCCCATTTTTATAATAAAATAATTATGTTGAAACTCGCGGATTGAATCGTAAAAGGAGAGATACTCGTGGACCGTGTCAAATACAATTCGTTGATCCCATCCAGAATTTTTATAGGAAGTGAGTACGATGCGCAGGACATGGCTGATATTGGCAGATGTCATGTTATCATTGATCTACGAGAGGAAGCCGATCGCCCATCGTTCTTCAGTCCCGCTACGGAATGGATACATATTGGTCTAAAAGATCATATTTCTGGGCAAGAAACACAGGTAAGAGACGCGATTTTAAAGGTGATTGAGCTTTATCAACAAGGCAAAACGATAGGGATCCACTGTGCTTCAGGAGTTTGCCGAACAGCTACCATTGCCGTAGGTGTGCTTATTGAATTGGGGATTTGTAAGAAAATGAAAGAAGCCATAGAATACGTTGAAATAAGTCGAAAACAAACAGCCCTGCATCCAGGACTAAAACAGACTCTTCAAAATCTATATCATTAGGGTGTTGATTTAGGGATAATCATCCCTTTTTTTTATTTTAAAAATTATCCATTTCATACTTATGGACGAAGCATACGAGAAATGGCTATAATAGCAGTATGAATTTTTACGGAAAGGGGATTTAAACCTTGTCCTATCTTCCATCGAAAGAAAAGAAGGAAAGTTATGTAAGAGAACTGTTTAATAATATTTCTAAAGGATATGACCGGACAAATCGCATGATGAGCCTTGGCCGTGACGAGAAGTGGCGTAAAATGGTTGTCGAGCGTGCTGAAGTAAAACCCGGTTATCATGTTCTCGATGTGTGCTGTGGTACAGCAAAATTAACGATGCAACTTGCAACTACTGTGGGTCCAACTGGTAAAGTAACAGGCTTAGATTTCTCGGAAAACATGATTGCCGTTGGAGAAAAAAATATTGCTCTTCACCCTTTAAAAGAATCGATTACCCTTATGCAAGGGAATGCTATGAGTCTCCCTTTTAATGATCAGCAATTTGATGCGGTAACGGTTGCTTGGGGACTTCGCAATGTGCCTGAATTAGAAGTTGCCCTTTGTGAAATGATTCGCGTTCTAAAGCCTGGCGGCAAACTTGTTTCATTGGATATGTCCAAACCCTCTGCACCTATCTATAAACAAGCCTATTGGCTTTACTTTGAAAAGATTGTTCCTGTAATGGGAGAATTAGGTGCAGGAAAGGCCAATGCTTATCGCTACTTTTACGAATCAGCAAAAGAATTTCCAGATGCACCCAAGCTTACCCGGATTTTTGCACAAAACGGACTAACCGAGGCAAGTTTTACCAATTTAATGGGTGGTACTCTAGCTATTGTTGAAGGCAGAAAGAAATAAGTCGACGTTAAGTCGGCTTATTTTTTTTGGGCTCATTCCTTATGAGCATTCGCCTAGGCATTTGAATAATCTATGGTGAAAAGGAAAGGAGGAGTTGGTATTTTCATGAGTAAAAAAGAACGGATCCGGGACTCTCGCGTAGAGGAAGCAAGAGATCTTGATGAATACTGTAACGGTCTCATTCGGGATATGCGGCATGCCCAGCGCGTCCTCATAGACCTTATGCTCTTTCTCGACACCCATCCTATGGATTTACGGGCACGTCAGCAATATATGTCATGGCGCCATCACTACCTCATGTTAAAGCAACGATATCAGGAAGCATGCGGTCCATTAGAATGGTATGGTCCCAATTGGTGGCAGAGAGCAATGGGGTATGGGTATGACCCTCTGGATGAATGCTTCGAGGAAAGCCCACAAGCCTATCTGCATGAAAGATGATTAGAAAGGAGCAAAGGGATCGAGTATGTGGATATATGAAGCCAACCTAGAATATGATGCTAAAGTATCTTATCCTGACCCACGAATGGCTCAGCTGCTTATTGCCCAATACGGAGGACCTAATATGTTCTAAAGTGGAGACGTATATAGAGGAATAAAAATACACGAGGAACCTTAGTCAAAGTAGCTAGGTTTTTTCTTATTTTAACTTTTTCTTTTCAACCAAAATACTTCA
>JAKFCU010000029.1:0-114372 GCA_036676475.1 Brevibacillus sp. | reverse complement strand
ATTTTGTCCTCCAAGTGCAAGGTTTTTTGTAGACTTTCAATCAAATCCTTACACTTATATTCGACAAAAAAGGTCCAAAACCCTTGTGATTACTAGGTTCTTTGTTTATTCAGCAAGCCCTAATTATTATCTAACAATTTATAGGAAACATTCAACATGGCATATAGACAAAAATAAAACTAATAAAGATATAGTAAATTCACAACAAATACTACTAGATAATTGGAAAATTTTAAGGCCAAAACTACTACCACTTTCTCGTTTAACTTTAGCTGAATAGCCAACCTTTTATTTCAAAGTTTGGAGTGACCTACTCTTGGTCACTCCAAATTATTTGTTTACCGTTATTTATGATACGGTTCACCGAACAGCACATAAGAACAAAGTAAATTTCAATCATAAAATTATAATTAATATATAAAAAAGAAAACGGCTATCTTATTTTAGATAGTCGCTTTTCTTCGTAGATGCTGTTGTTTATTTACTATTTTCAAGTTCTTTTATAACTTCATATATATTATTTTCCTTCTCTTCCAACTTTCTTATATAGTCATCCTGTTGTTTTACTTGATACATTAACTGTTCACATAAACGTTTATACTCAACTATATCTCTATATGGTTCCACATCAGTTACACTTTCATTCTTATCCATTGATTTAGGATTAGTTAAGAGTGGTATAAATCTAGCAAGACTTATTAGTGTTAATATTAAACCGGTTATTGTTTGGAATGAAATTAAATAGTAACCCAAACCAGTATTAGGCTTTAAAGTTGATTGGAAACTTGCCATTGTCACAAAACTTATATAGATTACCTCAATAAAAGATTTTTTATCCATTTCATTAAATTGATTTGAGAAGTATAAATATGATAATGAAAACCATAATATTATTTCTACGTAATTATGGAATAATAAGATTATTGTTCGCTTGTAACTTCTTACTTCCCCACCGCTGTTTGAAAACAATAAAATATTCACTTGTGTTACACTTATTTCAAAAACTCTCAAAATACCATAAATAACTAAAATCAACTTGATTAATTGAAATTTATCACCAGTTTCATTATGTATATACATTACTGAAATAAAAGCAATTAATACATTAAGTACAACCCACGATTCTACAAATACATACTTATAATTACTCTTCTTAATGTATGGAATTAAAGTTCTCAATATATCAAATAAAGTAACTTTCTGGAGATTTTTAAAAATTACCTCCCAAAAATCATATATAAAAGAAGGAAACTTACTATCCATTTAAAACACCCACAATTTTTGTTTTTATACATTATATACTACTTTACCTATTTATGATACGGTTCACCGAACAGTATCTAAGCACAAACCACATGACTACAAGTTATACATTAGCATATAACAACTCAGCCACTCCCAGACCGGAGTGGCTACAAATATCTTGCTCAAATAACAATAAACAATCAAAAAGAGTTATTCATTCCTCGAAGTATTTCTGCCTAACACAGAAATATGCTGGTCTTTCTCCTTTTTGTTCTACCAATGACAATTCGAGCAACTCTTTAACCATTTTCCTTATTGTTGCTGCAGACTTTTCAAATATATCAGCCAAATCCCCCACTGTTAGTCCACTACTAGAATCAAAGAAATGATTTTGTGCTAAGACAAACATAATTTCTCTATGCCACTTGGTTAAATTTTCTAGATTTGGCTCATCGTCCAACTTCTTCAATGCCATATTTAACAACTGACTCTTTTCTTTCAATTCTGTGTTCATCTGCTTAAGGGCCTCTATAATAATTTCTAAAAAAGTTTCAATAAAACTATTCATTTCTCCTCTGCTTCTAATACTATTAGAAATCTCAAAAGCCTCAAGGTATTTAGTTTTATACTTATTGCACCCTCTTGACAATGACAGTGTAGAAATGTTCCCCAGATCTTTTGACAAGTATAAGCTACTAATAAACCTAGATGTTCTTCCGTTCCCATCATAAAAAGGATGTATGTACCCAAAATAATAATGACCAACTGTCACTTTTATTATGTTGGGTATTTGAGAATTATCATTCATAAAATCTAATAATCTATCTGTCAAGTTGATGATTTCTGATTCTGGTGTAATCCCTTGATGAACAACCTTACCACTACCTGATTTTTTTAAGATATAAGTGGTTTCTTTTCTAAAGATCTCCCCATCCGGAAGTTCCTGTGAGTCAATTTCCCCTTGTGTAATATCATCATATATTTGTCTAATATCCTTTGAGTTTTTCGGAAACTCAAAATCGTTGAGCAGACGAAAATATGATTTAATCATACTTTCGAATCTTTTCTTTGATTTTTTATTAAATATTACATCTTTGGTACTTCTAATAATTTCCTCTCTACTACTTCTTATACCCTCTAACTCGTTTGTGTTATACAACTCCTCCGAAATGCACTCGATTATAAATTGTTTCTGTGCTACTTGGGGAAGATTCCCAAAGGTATTATTAAACTCCCTCGAAATTATATAAAGCTCATTAATCATCCTTAACATTTTGTTTGTGGGTACATAATATAATTCATAAATATTGGACTGATCCATAGGTTTTACATGCATCCCAAACCTTATGGTTGAATCATAGTTAAATCTCTCTTCGTATACCTTATTAAATTCACTAGCACTATTTTCGTGAAAAATTTTATGTATGTGTCTCATTCTTTCACCACCAATCTAATATATCAAGAATTTTTACATATTAAACTGGTTATGTCTAGTTCTATGTGCAAAAAAACTTATTTTTTTAAAGATTGGATCTTAGCTTGGAAGATTTATGTTAACCCAGTACTTTTATATTTGCCCCACATATACAACGTCCATTTCCATTTTTCTTAATTTTCACTTCTCTCTTACATGAAGGACAAATAACATTCATGCTTTAACACCCCTGTCTCAAAGTGTTATTAGTTTTAGCATAGGAGTTAAACGTTATACCTCCCGAAAGATGTTTTTCAAAAAATAAGAAAAACTTAGACTTTCGCTTGGATGCTTCTCTCAAAAATAATGAGTTTGTTCTTACTTATGATACGGTTCCCCCCTATTAATCCTAAACCCTCTATAAATCTGCTCTAGCAAAATTAACCGGACGAGTTGATGGGGAAATGTCATTTTCGAGAGGGAGATCTGTTGATTCGCTCGTTGGAGTACAGCTGGGGAGAGGCCAAGAGATCCGCCGATGATAAATGCGATAGAGCTTTTTCCATAGGTAGCGTACTGATCGAGCTGTTGGGCCAACTTTTCGGAAGACCACATCTCTCCTTCAATGGCCATGGCTAGGACATGCATATCTTGTTTGATGTGAGCGAGGATTCGCTCGCCCTCTTTCTCTTTGACCTGTTCCATTTCTGCTAGACTTAAGTTTTCCGGAGCTTTTTCATCATTCACCTCATGCAGCTGAACCTTGGCATAAGGTCCAAGACGTTTTAGATATTCATCAATTCCCATTTTGAGGTATTTCTCTTTTAATTTTCCTACAGATATAATTGAGATGTGCATAACTTCTCCTTTATCCTCATATTTTTTCACTTATCCACAAAATTATCAACATATCCACAATTTAAAGAAATTTTTAAGTCTTTATTCCTTTTTCCACATGTGAATTTCTTTTCTACACCACTAAGAAAATAGGCTCCCGATCACAAAAATCACAGCGGGCTGGTACGCTCCATGCGGTAAACGAGGTTTCCGATAGTTTATAAATATCCGGTGCATCCTCGTATTCATCTACAAAATCATCAATCGCCATTTCTATATGTTCTCTGCAGCATACAAACATTTTGTTGTCTCCTTTATCATCCATAATTTGCTTCACATCATAGTATCGACGTTTACTTTTCTTCTAAGTCGGTCAAAACCAAACAAAACAGAGCAGTCCATCATATGCAACTGCCCTGTACAGTTTTCTATTCAAAATGAAGGGGTATCGAGGCAGATGATAATTGCCCATCCCGGTAAAATTCAACCTTCACTTGATTATCTTGTGATTTCTTTGAATATAAATATTTTCTTAATGCGGCAGAATCGGCAATTTTCTGACCTTCCATGGAAACAATGACATCATAAGCCTTTAACTCCGTATTCCCCAATCCTTGGTCCACCACTTCCATCACCACAACGCCTTGAGTCACATTCAAGGGCAGCTTTAAGGTCTTCTGCCAATGATAGCTAGGAATTTCTTGGAGGTCTGTTGGGACGATCCCTAGGTACGGTCTTTTCACTTTTCCATTCTGGATTAATTGCTCTATAATCGGCTTAGCATCATCGATGGGAATAGCAAAGCCAAGACCTTCCACTCCAGCTTGGGATATTTTTAAACTGTTGATGCCAATGACTTTTCCCGCCATATTAATTAAAGCTCCACCGCTGTTCCCCGGGTTGATGGCCGCATCCGTTTGAATGACGTCCAACTGCCAATCCGGCTGATTATCCTCATTCACATCAATCGGCATGCTTCGGTCTAAGGAGCTAATAATCCCTTGGGTTACCGTTCGGGAAAATTCCAGACCAAGTGGATTTCCAATAGCGATAGCCGGTTCCCCTACTTGAAGCTGGCTAGAGGATCCAAGTGTTGCGACCGTCTCTACACCAGCTGCTGGGATTTCTAATACCGCCAGATCGGTTAATGGATCCGCTCCAAGCACATGACCTTTTACCCGATTTCCATTGGCCAGCGAAACTTCTACATCATTGGCTCCTTTAATCACATGGAAATTGGTGATCACCATGGCTTTTCCATTCTGCTTGCTAAAAATCACCCCTGATCCGGTGCCACTCTCTACTGCTTGTGTACTTTGAGGCCAAAAGCCCGTCATTTGCTGGATATTAATAATCCCTACGACCGCTTTTTCTACTTGATTGACAGCATTTACTGTATCGGACTCCACTTTGACTTGAACCACTTGTGTCGCTTTTTCCACCGAATCGGATGGAATCAACGGGCTAGAGGAAACGGGAATCTCTGGCTGGTTCACGGATATTGTTACATACCCTGATTCAACCAAAAAGGGAAGCAGATACAACACCAAAAAGCCCCCCAGCATGGAAGATAAGAAAGCCGTAAAAAGCATGGATCCTCTACCATACCGTTTTTTCCTCGGACGCCAGTCCTGATCTCCCTCATCATAGTATCCCATCAGCTCACCTCCACCAGTTAGGTATATAAATCTAGTAAATAGGCCACGCTAAAAGTATAACCAGTTCATCATGATCTTCTACCTCATATCAAATAAAAATATCGTTCCCAATAGGGAAGAAAGGGGAAACTTCATGAACCGAAATTATCATCCTTTTGACGATGTCCAAATCATAGCTCAAATCTCTGATTTAAAGGAAGTAGATTACAAGAATACGCTAGTCATTACTGCTATGGTAGAGCTTCTCGTAGAAAAGGGGATTCTAACCCGGCAAGAAATTTTGCAGAAAGCCAAGGCTTTAGAAGTAGATCTCACGCTTGACCTTGTTTCTAATAAAGAAAACTTGGCTGGCGCCAAGCCTTCGGCGCAGAAACCCCATTGACACTAACCCTGTCAATGAGATTGCGGCATTTCTCCCTCTTGATATCAACCCTTTGGGTTAATTTTGATAAAATTACATTTTATCAAAATTAAGGTGTAACCTTGATGTCAAGAGGGGGGAACCTAGTTGCCCTTATGCAGAGAAGGAACATGAAAAAACTTATACTTTCCTATTCGCTCAACAAATCCCGTTCTCCGACAGAAATTAAAGCTCATCCATGGGGGTAGGCTTAATCGGTGATGTTTCCAACAGCTTGACTTCTTGATCATCGATAAATCCGTTTTCCTCCAGGATATTCCTTACTGTTAGATGGGCCAATTCGGTCATGTTATTATCTTTGCTCAGATGCGATAGGTAGACCCTCTCTCCATTTCCTTCGAGAATCTCCGAGAGGGCAGCGCCGGCATCCTCATTGGACAAGTGACCTACATCGCTTAAGATCCGGCGCTTTATATTCCAAGGATAATGCCCCATTCTAAGCATTTCTACATCATGATTGGACTCGAATATATAGGCCCCAGACCCGGCGATCTTTTCTTTAATCCGCTGGCTGACATAACCCAAATCGGTAGCTAGAGTCAACTTCTTCTCTCCTTGATAAAAGCAATATCCCATCGGGAAAGCAGCATCATGAGAAATACCAAAGCTCTCTACCGTTAAATCAGCAAAATGCTGGACTTCTCCTTCATCAAAGAGCACTCTTTGATGATCTGGGATTTCCCCGATTAATCGATCCAGCTCCATCCATGTTTTTTCATGAGTATAGACCGGAAGCTGATGACGCCGAGCCATGACCCCAACTCCTTTGATATGATCGGAGTGCTCGTGAGTGACCAAAATCGCATCCAAGCTTCGCGGGTCCACCTGAACTTCGTTTAATTTGGCCTCTATCTGTTTTCCACTTAATCCGGCATCGATGAGGATTTTCGTTTGATCCGTTTCAACTAGAATCGAATTTCCCGTACTTCCACTGGCTAAAACACTAAAACGCATAACTAGCTTCCTCCGTCTATTCTTTCTTAGGTAAGGATGGCGTTTTCTCGATCACGCCAGTAATACCATTCACATAATGGACTTGGTTGGAACCATGAATAACCCGCCAAACAGGGGCAATAACTTGAATGTCGGCATCATACGTATGTCCATAATATCCTAAATCAATGGCATGGATGGACTCGTCTTTTCCAATCATGTTGTTTTCTATTAATGTCCGCAACGCGGTGATCGACGAAATCACTTTTTTTCCTGAACCTTTATTAACGACCTCATAATGGATCTGATGATAACCGATGACATTTTGATCAACCTGGTTTAACTCTAAAGTGGCCCCGAAAAAGGGATACGTATTCCATAGCTGATGATAGACCAACTTATTGGAATGGCTCATCTTAGCATCAAGCTTATAGTTGTCAAAGAATAAAATATGATCTTTATAAATTCTACTAATATCCCCTTTAGCTACAGAACTTGGAGAAGGTAGTGGTTGTAAAAACTGGGACTGGAGAATATGCCCCTCGATCCTAAACATTTGGTTGGGAAGCTTGCTCATATCCAACAGCTTAATATCCCCATAACGTATATTTAAATAATACATCTCCGGCGTTTCCGCTGGCGCTTCAATTTGTAATTTGATGTTCCTTGCTTTTAAGACATCCTGTAAATTAGAGGAGGTAGCTGTATTCTGTTGCCCCATTTCCACCTCCTGTCCACGCCCTGTCCATAATTGATAGAATAAAAAGCTATCCAGAAGCAGGAAGGCGATGATGAGTATCGTTTTGGCTCTTCTCCAATCCATGGGTCTCCTCCTTCCCTGCCCCTTGACGCGCATCTAGCATCATGGGAGGGTTCCCTTCCTTCTTAATGATCCATTTTGGAGTTAATGTCAGATGATGATCATTCATTTCTGCTAAATATCCTAACGTGATGTCCGTGATATCCCCCATATACATGCCCAACTGAGTTAATTGATCTAATAGCTCTTGCCCCGTCATGATCGGAACATCTTCATAATCAAAAAATGTATCAAGGTTAGATAAAGAACGATGAAATTCCAGAATAAAGGATTGCCGGGAAACGACGTTGATTAATCCTAAGCTTTCATCTTTATTCCCATAGAGAGCATAGGAATCCACATGTTGGCGAAATTGATAGACTTCCTCCTTCTGTGCAGGAAAGGTCTTAACCTCTTCTAAAAGAAAGGTTCCATTCCATCCTCCATGCTGATTCACAAATTGAATTGCACTATGGAAGCTGCCTTCTTTGGAGGAGTCATCCAAGGGCTCATTCATAGGATCATAATAATGAATCGAATGGCGCTTAGGTGGGATTTGGACGGATTTGCTTCCATCCGTATATATCGTCGTCCCATCTCTTTCTGTTACCTGACGAGTCAATGAAGGATCCACAAATAGCGTTTGAATCATTTGAAAAACCGGGATCGGTTGGTAAAAGTAACGATATTGCTTCATCGTAGTCGATTCCTTAGGCAAATAAAATGGAGGCTGAAAGCTATCCTCATCTGAATGAAATACCATCATTTCTTGAAGAGAATTGCCTAAAGACAAATAGAACTGATCTAGATCCTTTGGTGTCACAGCTGTTCTGGCTTGAATCATTTCTTTGCCCTCTTTGTCTACAAAAAGAGCGTACGTTTCTTTCTCTGAATCATCCACATAAATGAGGATTCGCCCAACCGAGTCCATCATGGCATCCACTTTTCCCCGAAAAGTAAACATCTCCTCCATGATGTCCATTGGCAATTCAGCTGAATAAATAATTTCAATAGCTTTCTTCTGTTGAAACACTTGATTCCAATGCTCTTGAGTAAATTCCACAGGGGTTATATCAAAAAAATACCATTTTTCCATTTCTTTTAAAATAATGCGGTGTGAGATGGAATCTGCTGACGTTCCTGTATATTTTTCATTGCCATAATGAAGAATAATCGATTGCGGTTTTATCAATTGATTTAAGTCTTTGGTATCTCCGATGGGTTGAGGCTCAATGTATTGGGCAGGATGAAGATAATCATAATCAGGCTGACTATTCACCAATAGCCAAGACAAAACCAAGCTCGTCAATATCAAAAGGTTGAGCAGGATGGTTTTCCCTTTATCAATCCACATGCTGATCCTCCTCTGCGGGATATGACTCTTGCTGATCGGGATCTGTAACGGGAAGGGTAATCGTTACCTGAGTTCCTTGATGGATTACACTATCAATCGAAATATCACCATCATGAGCCAAAATAATTTCTCGGGCAATAGAAAGTCCCAGACCCGTCCCCCCCATCTCCCTTGATCTCGCTTTATCGACTCGATAAAACCGTTCAAAAATTTGCGATAAATCGCGCTTCGGAATCCCTACACCTTGATCCTCTATCTCAACCAAAACCATCTTTTCTTCGGGTAACCATCGCGTTTGAATACGAAGGATCGAATCATCATAGGAATACTTAATCGCATTGGAAATCAAATTATCCAATACTTGGGTGATACTGTCCGGGTCAGCCCAAATCTTCGGGATGGATGGGTCATGTTCCACTTGAAGGTCCAGTCCCTTTTGCTGGAATTGAACAGAAAACCGTTCCATCGCATGTTGCAAGAGATCGTTCATCGAAACCTTTTGTTTCCGTAAAGGAGCCTGTTTGGAATCCAAACGGGACAGCTGCAGTAAATCGTTGACTAAGCGGATCATTCTTTCCGTTTCATTAAGCGTAACGCGTACGAACCGCGGAGCAATTTCGGGATCAGTGATGGCCCCATCCTCCAGGGCTTCCAGATAACTCTTCAGGGTCGTTAAAGGAGTTCGAAGCTCATGGGAAACATTGGCTACAAACTCCTTTCGCTGAAGCTCTAGCCTCTCTTGCTCGGTAACATCCTGCAAAACCGCGATAATCCCTCTGCTCATTCGTTCATTCTTTTTTAAACGACGAAAAGTAGCCCGTAATATTCTAGAGTCTTCTTTAGTTCCAACTGGCAGCAGGATTGAGCCGATTCCCTTAAATAAAGGAAGAACATAATCTTGGTCCTGTGGAAGTTGAAGCACATCATAGATGGTAGTGCCTAAAACATCCTCTTCACGAACCGCTAACATTTCCCGGGCTCTAGCATTCACGAGGATGACACGCCCTTCCTTATCCGTGGCAATAACCCCATCACTCATATTTAATAATATTGAAGAAAGCCGTTGTTTTTCTTCTTCATTCTGTGCGAGGGCTTCTCTTAAGCGCTTCGTCAAATAATTGAATACTTCAGCTAACTGACCGATTTCATCATTACTATACACTTTAACACGCCGGTTAAAATCTCCTTCCGCCATGGCAGATGCCTGACGAGTAATTTCCTTGACTGGATTGGTAATCGTTCGGGCTAATAAGACACCTAAGCTCCCTGTCATGATTAAGGAAATCACCGTGGCGGTCAACATGATTCGATTAATTCGGCGTATCGTTTCAAACATATCTTCCATGGAGGCAACCATATATAACGCCCCGATCGTTCGCACCCCGTTCTTAATCGGAATGGATAGCACTCGGACTCGTTGCCCTGTTTGCGGATCAATTTGTGTTTCTTCGTATCGCGTACCAAGCAAGGCGAGATTGACTTCTTCTCTTGTATTTTTTTGCCCAATAATTCCCGTTTCTTCTTCGGTTGTGGTTAATACTACGCCATTCCGGTCGATGACCTGCACCTCGGTATCATGAAGAGCCAGTAAGTTATTAATCAAATAATCAATGTCTTTCGCTCGATCCGGTATGGCTTCTTTCTGCAATTGGTTTTCATTATCTATCTCTAAATACCGTTGCAGGTTAACCGCCAATAAATTAGACTGGGTATTCAAGGTTTCTGTAAAATTACTATAATAGTAATTCTCCACTTCCCTTATAAAATAGGCTCCGATCACTTGCATGGACACGAGAATGAGGAGAAGATAAATGACAACGACTTTCCATTGTACGGTTTTAAAAAAGGCCCATTTCATACACGGTTAGGCAACAGATGTGGGATTCTTAAAAACATAGCCCAAACCTCGACGAGTAAGAATATAGTTCGGATTGCTCGGGTCATCCTCGATCTTCTCCCGCAATCGGCGAATGGTCACATCTACCGTACGGGCATCTCCATAATAATCATATCCCCAAACCGATTGGAGAAGATGATCTCTTGTCATGACCTGCTCAGGATGAGACGCGAAATAATGCAGCAGCGTAAACTCTCTTTGGGTCAATTCAACTAGCTGCCCTTCTTTTTTAACCAAATAAGAATTTGTATCAATTTCCAAGCCCCCGATTTGTACCAGGTGCTCCGTTTCCTTATCCTTCGTTACGTTTGACTCTGATCGACGAATATGAGCCTTCACTCTAGCCATCAGTTCGCGCGAACCAAAGGGCTTCGTAACATAATCATCCGCACCAAGCTCAAGTCCGAGTACCTTATCAATTTCTGAATCCTTGGCCGTCAGCATAATAATCGGCATATGTTGTTGTTTGCGAATCGCCTTGCAAACCTCCATGCCATCCTTTTTCGGAAGCATAATATCCAATAAAACTAAATCCGGATCATTTTCTTGCGCTAAACGAATGGCTTCTTCTCCATCGTAAGCACATATCACAGTATATCCTTCCTTTTCTAGGGTGAATTTCAATATATCCGCTATCGGTCGTTCATCATCTACAACAAGGATTAACTTGTTCATGAAGATACCTCCACTTTTGTCCTTCCTTTTATCATACCATGACTATCCCTCTTTTTTTGTGAAAAAAACTTGCCAGGTGCAGACAACCTATTTCACTGCTATATGGTATGGTCAACCAGGTTATGCGACTGCTTGAAGGAAACTACACGCTAGAAAAATACGGTAGCAGGATATTCCTGCTACCGTATCTAACCTCGGAAGAAAGTCATTGGATTTTTATTTGCACCGTTTTTCAAGATCTCGAAATGAAGGTGAACACCCGTGGATTCTCCAGTCGATCCCATCACTCCAAGCTTCTCTCCTTTTTCAATCGTATCGCCAACGGAAACTGAAATAGAACTAAGATGCCCATAGAGGGTCTTATATCCATTTCCGTGGTCAATGATGACACATTTCCCATAATTTCCGTTCCATCCCGCCGTAACGACCTTTCCGTTATCAGCCGCCATAATCGTGCGATTGGACACTCCTGCAATATCTAATCCTTCATGCATTCTTCCCCAACGAGGCCCAAAACCGCTAGTAATGCTTCCTCCTTTAGTAGGCCAAGAAAAATTACCATCGCCACGATTGGGTTTGACCTTCGTTCCCTTTTCAATGATTTTCTTCACAGGTTCAGAAATCATCTCATCTTTTAATATCTTTTTCTCGATTTGAATTCCGTTTTCTTTTACCAATTCGTAAGTTATCTGTTTTAATCCTTCTTTCCCTTGTTGAATTACTTTTGAGTCCCCACGATACATCGCTTCATTCGATCGGGTTTCAATAAGGTAGTCAAGCTTAATATCCGCTTGTACCCGTTCTCTAGTAACCACTGTTAACAAGGGCTTGGCCGCTGTGACCATAATTTCTTGTCCTAATTGAAGCAGGGTATCTTCCTGGATCCCATGATTATTGCGAATAATATCCTGTGTCGTAATCCCATATTGTGCCGCAATACACCCTAGACAGTCACCTTCCTTAACGATGTGAACTCTCGGTTCGAGTGTTCCCTTTTCAATAAGTTTTTGCAAATCGTCTGTGGTTAAAACTTGGGCAGGTGAAGCATCCTGAATCTTGATCTCAATATTTTCTTTAAATGAGATGGAATGATCATCCGAATCGGTTGGAGCGGATGCAGCTCGAACTGTGCTGCTTTTATCGTTTGCCAAAGGTAACGGTCCATATTTCTTCTTCAACTCATCGAGAACCCCATCCATTTCTTGTCGCTCCAGGGTATAGCCAACAGGTTTCCCATTGATGATGAGTGCTTGGGCAGCTACCTTCAACTCGATCTTTTCTTCTAACGTTTTTAGTGTTTCCATGGTTTTGGGTTTTTCCTTGAGAGAAACTTCCTCTTGGAAATCAATTTGATTTTCTACTTGGACATTTAGATTCTCATGATCCTTTTTTTGCTCTTCGATTTGATTTTGAATTAACTCATGAACTCGATCAGGATGATCAACCGTTCCCATCTCTTGGCCATCGACATAAACGTGGTATAACGTACTTGAGTTTGCATTATAATAATGGTTAGCAAGTGCCGTGCCAGTGATAAACAAGGATGCAACCGCTAACCCGGCTGCTGTTTTCCTTTTGTTCCTCTTGGCAAAAGCGATACCCTGGTTCCACTTCTGATGGATCCAACTTGTCGCTTTGTTCATCCGTTTCATTGTAACCTCCTACAAATTTCAATATTAATGTATATATTCAGCAATGAAGGGAATATATACTAATTCGACGTTTTTTTCACACATTAATAAGTTAACATAATAGCCGACAAATTTCCAACTTTTTTCTCACCTTTTTTCTCATTTTCTACAATAAACGACATACTTCTATTAAATGGAGGAAGAAATCACATGAAAGAACGAAATCTTTTAGCAGGATTTGTATCCGTGGATGATGCCCAAAAAGCTGAACAAGCTTTAAAGCAAGCAGGATTTACCGAAACCCAAGTAGATACAGTCAGTCCCTATCCCGGGGAAGGCGTCCAACAACGAATGAACCCTATTACCGGTAATATTCCTGGATTGGCTGATATGACCCTAGATGCAGATTTTGACTCGAAATCCGCTAGTATTTTAGCGGCTGTCGATATTAGCGCAAGCGGAATATCTGATGGGGATGGCATGATGCCTGAGGTAAATCAAGGAGTTTTACTGACCGCCGTGGTACCAGCCGATCAAGCAGATCAAGCTGAACAATTGATTAAGCAATATGGCGGCAATATTTAGCTAGGAGTAGCGTGTTGGGGACTCTCAACACGCTTATTTTATTCATGAGAAAGCTACTGGCCTAGCCTTTTGCATATAATACTCTCTAATGAGTAATAGTAAAAGCCCCCATTTATTAATGGGAGCCACATTCTTTAATGCTATAGTCCATACACACTTTTCACCACATTAGTTTGGTCGCGATCTGGTCCAACAGAGAAGACCGCGATTGGAATCCCAGTTAAAAAGCTCACTCTTTCAATATAATGGCGAGCATTTTCCGGAAGCTGCTCTAATGTTTTAACCCCCGTGATGTTTTCTGTCCAACCTGGAAGCTCTTCGTACACCGGCTCACATTCCGCTAATAAATTGAGGTTGGCTGGATAGGAGTTAATGATTTCCCCTTTGTATTTGTAGGCGGTACAAATCTTCAAGGATTCAATCCCCGTCAACACATCAATGGAGTTCAACGATAAACCGGTAATTCCGCTGACTCGGCGAGCGTGGCGAACAACCACGCTATCGAACCAACCTACACGTCTAGGGCGACCGGTAGTGGTTCCGTACTCGTTTCCAACCTCACGAATATGGGTACCTATTTCATTGTTTAATTCGGTTGGGAAAGGACCATCTCCCACACGGGTAGTATAAGCCTTCGCAACACCTACCACTTGATTGATCTTGGTTGGGCCGACACCGGATCCAATACAAACTCCACCGGCAACCGGGTTGGAGGAAGTTACAAATGGATACGTTCCTTGATCAATATCCAGCATGACCCCTTGAGCTCCCTCAAACAATACGCGTTTCCCTGCATCGATGGCATCATTTAGGACAACTGATGTGTCGGTAACATAAGAGCGAATCTTTTCTGCTACTTCTAAATATTCTTCTAAAATGCTTTCAACCGTAAAGCCTTCCGTTTCATATACTTTCTCCAGCATACGATTCTTTTCTTCCAAATTTCTTCTTAGCTTTCGCTCAAATTCATCACGATCCATTAAATCAGCCATACGGATCCCACTTCGGGCCGCTTTGTCCATATAAGCTGGTCCAATCCCTTTACCGGTTGTCCCAATTTTATTCGTACCTTTGCTGGCCTCTTCCACTTTGTCTAGCTTCAGATGATAGGGAAGAATAAGATGAGCGCGATCACTAATGCGTAGGTTATCTGTGCTAACTCCGTGTCCATGTAAGTATTCCAACTCTTGAACTAAAGCCTTCGGATCGACTACCATCCCATTTCCGATAACACAAACTTTATCCTTATAAAAAATTCCGGATGGAATCAAATGCAATTTATATTTCTGACCGTTAAATACAATGGTATGCCCCGCATTATTACCGCCTTGATAACGGGCCACTACTTCCGCTTTCTCGGCCAAATAATCGGTAATTTTTCCTTTTCCCTCGTCGCCCCATTGGGTTCCAACGACTACTACAGATGACATAAAAGGCACCTCCTGACAAATGACGAACATACCTAGTGTACAACCAACCCTAGATGATGTCAATGAAAAACACGAACATTAACATTTTAAATAATTACTTTGTTCGTTTAAATTGAATTTCGTTTCCAAACTTCCTTACGGTAAAACGTAGTGGTTTAATGTATAGGTTTTCCTTTATTTCTATTTCTACACCTAGGAATAACAAAAAAACCTTAGAAAGAATTCTAAGGGCTTTAAAACACATTGGTTAATCGGCTAGCTTCTCACGCAATATGCTTACGTCAGTTTCCAACGTTTCCAGTCTAGCTGAAGTTCTATCTTGACGTTTCTCTATTCGTTCTAAGCGGTACATGTTTCGTTCCAGTCCATTGAAACGTTTATCCATTTTGTCTTCTAACAAGGCGATTTCTTTCATAACCTCTGTTCTTGTTTCAGTTATCTCGGTTCTTGTTTCGATTATACTTTTTTCAATATTGACAAGTTTTTCAAACATCTTTTGCATAAGTTCGTTTTGGTCCATGTTTTCGCCTCCCCGAGTTAGGAGTATTATAACATTTTTTTGGGGAGATTACCGAACAAATCTCCACCCTAATCCGTGACAGCTGTATGTCTACCTCTTCCCCTTTGGGATAGGAATTCTTTAACGACTTGCTTCTTGATGACTTTGATCTAAGCTGACGAACTTATTGTATTCCTTCAAGAATGCCAATTTGACCGTTCCCGTTGGACCACTTCGCTGTTTTCCAATGATAATTTCGATAATATTCTTCTCTTCCGTTTCTTTATCATAATAGTCTTCGCGATATAAGAACGCCACGATATCGGCATCCTGCTCAATGGACCCGGATTCACGAATGTCGGAAAGCATCGGGCGTTTATCCTGACGTTGTTCTACGGAACGGCTGAGCTGGGATAAGGCGATTACTGGACAGTTCAATTCACGTGCCATCAGTTTCAATGTACGGGAGATTTCGGATACTTCTTGTTGACGATTATCTCCGCCCCCTCGACCGCTAATGAGCTGTAGATAATCGATCATAACCAATCCGATTTCCCCTTGCTCTGCCTTCAATCGGCGGCATTTGGAACGGATATCCGGCATCGTTACCCCTGGCGTATCATCGATATAAACCGGTGCTTTGGATAACGTCCCTATTGACATGGTCAGCTTTCGCCAATCGTCCTCTTCCAAGTAACCTGTACGGATTTTCCCTGCATCAATGTTTCCCTCAGCACAGATCATACGCATCACCAATTGAGCGGCCGCCATCTCCAAGCTGAAGATCGCAACTACCTTTCCCCCGCGGGCGGCAATATTCTGCGCTACATTCAAAGCAAACGCAGTTTTCCCGACAGAAGGACGGGCAGCCAGAATGATTAAATCACTCTTTTGCAACCCGGAGGTCATCTTGTCTAAGTCAGGATAACCAGTGGGAATCCCCGTTACTTCCCCTTTGCTAGTGGAAAGGGATTCGATCCTCTCATAGGCATCCATCAATACATTTTTAATATGTTGAAAACCACCCTTACTTCTCTTCTGAGAGAGTTGCATTATTCCTCTCTCAGCATCCGATAGAAGATGACCTAAATCTTCAGACTGGTTATAGCCATCTGTTACAATTTTAGTAGCAGTACGAATTAATTGGCGCAGAACGCCCTTTTGCTCAATGATCCGGCAATAGTATTCAGCATTTGCTGCTGTAGGAACGGAGTTAGCCAGATCGGTTAGATAGCTGACTCCGCCCACATCTTCAAGCTGTTTCCTATTCTCTAGTTCCGCTGTGACCGTCACGAGGTCGACTGGTTCTCCTCGTTCCCCTAATTCAACCATCACTTGATAGATTCTCTGATGAGCGGGGCGATAAAAGTCTCCTGGTGTTACCATCTCGCTTGCTGTGACCAATGCTTCCTGCTCCAAAAAAATAGCCCCTAATACGGCTTGCTCAGCCTCTATATTATGGGGCGGAGTTCGATCAGCAAGGATATCGCTCACGTTCCTCACCTCACTTCTAAAATCTGGTTATTTCTCCTCTACAACGTGAACATTCAATGTCCCCATAACTTCTGGATGAAGCTTAACCGGAATTTTCGTATAGCCTAAGGTCCTGATCGGCTCATCTAGAATTATTTTACGCTTATCAATATCCAACTTCGCTTTTTTCAAAGCATCAGCAATTTGCTTCGTGGAAACGGCTCCGAACAAACGACCGCCTTCACCCGTTTTAGCTGGAATCGTCACCGTAATGTTTTCTAGCTCTTTTGAAAACTGGGCAGCCTTCTCCTTCTCTTCCTCTTTTTTCTTATCTTCACTCTTTTGACGCTGTTCAAAGGTCTTCACATTGCCGCCTGTACCTTCAACAGCTAGCCCGCGAGGAAATAGGAAGTTGCGTGCATACCCTTCTGAAACCTCTACCATCTGCCCTTTTTTTCCTTGTCCTTTTACATCTTTTTGTAGTATCACTTTCATTTACTGTGCACTCCCCTCTTCATGGTATTTTTTTATAATGGATTTTAGTTTTTTCGTAGCTTCATCCATGGACATTTCTTTCACTTGTGTCGCTGCATTGGTTAAATGCCCTCCACCGCCCATTTGCTCCATGATCATCTGCACATTAATATCTCCCAACGACCGGGCGCTGATGGAAATCATATTATCCGGCCTGCGACAGACAACAAACGAAGCTTGAATACCCGACATCGTTAACAGGGTATCTGCCGCTTGTGCAATTAAGACTTGAGTATAGGATTGATCTGATTTCCCCACTGAAACCGCAAATATATCAAAGAGAATCTCGGTATTCCGAACAATTTCTGATCGCTTGATATACTGATCTAGATCTTCCTTCAACAAACGCTGAACAATCGCTGGCTCAGCTCCATTCCGACGCAGGAAGGATGCGGCCTCAAAGGTTCGGGCTCCGGTCCGGAAGGCGAAGCTTTTCGTATCGACTACGATACCGGATAATAGAGCGGTAGCCTCTAAGCTGTCCATATTTAACTTTTCACTTTGGTACTGTAGAAGTTCGGTTACTAATTCACAGGTAGACGAAGCATACGGTTCAATATAAATTAAAACCGGATCTTCTACGAATTCTTCCGATCGGCGGTGATGGTCAATCACGACCACGCGACTCGTCATTTGCAATAGCTTCGGTTCGATAGCCATGGAAGGACGATGCGTATCTACCAGAACGACTAATGTTCGAGAGCTTGCTACACCGATCGCCTGCTCCGGTGTAATAAAATAGTCGGATAAATAGTCATGCTCCTCCACCGCGGCCATTAAACGATCTATAGAAGGATTGACTTTATCTAAGACAATATGTCCCTTCCTCTCATTGGCTAACACGGCCTTTAAGACTCCAATGGATGCTCCGATGGCATCCATGTCGGGAAATTTATGCCCCATGATAAGGACCTTATCACTCTCTAATATCAAATCCCGCAGAGCATGGGATATGACTCGTGCACGAACCCGGGTTCTCTTTTCTACCGCGTTGGATTTCCCGCCATAGAAGGTCATCTTTTCCTCTTGCTTAACAGCAGCCTGATCGCCACCGCGACCAAGCGCGATATCTAAACTAGACTGTGCCATTTCCCCTAGCTTAAGGAACTCTTCATCTCCTGCACCCACCCCAATACTCAGGGTAATGGGAATCTTATTCTTAGCGGTCATTTCTCGAACGACATCCAAAATATCAAAACGCGTATCCAATAACTGCTGCAAGGTTCCTTCATCAAGAAGGGCTAAAAATTTATCCGAGGCAAATCGCCGCATATAAATCTTGTGCTTCTGGGCCCACTCATTAATGGCCCCCGTTACATTGGCCAGAATTAAGCTGCGGCTTTGGTCATCCATCACCTGTGAAACTTCATCCAAATTATCCAAATGAATAATAGCAAGGACGACTTTCTCTTGATTATAGCGAAGCTGCAGTTCACGGTATTCGGTAACATCCTTAAAATATAACAGGCGTTCTTCTGATCGAACTAACACCTCAAACACTCTTTTATTATACGTAATCTCGATATGCTTCTTCCCTGGAGCCAAGTCGGCTAACTGAGGAACGACATCCAATAGATTTTGTCCCGACAGTGCTTCTTTACCCGTAATTTTCACTATCGCAGGATTAAACCATTCAATTTTCTTATCCTCACTATAGAGCAAGATCCCAATCGGCATTTCATTTAATACTTCATCCCCCGCCTTTTTCACACGGTGGCTCAGTGTCTCAATATAACGTTGTAGATCGGCCCGAAACGCTTGCTCAGCCTTATAGATGAAAAAAGCCAAACCCAATAAGGCAAAGACTCCTACGATGGCCGCTGCCCAATTATATATAGATAATAGTCCTATAAAAATCATACACAACACAATGGCTATTATCATATGTAATCCATGCCAACGCTTCAGAAGGAACTTCTGCATAGATTCAGCTCCTTATTTTTTGCTTGGTTGCTTCCTTAAGTTCATACCTACGTCAAGTATTCCCAATAAGACTAGTATAAAAGGGAATGGCGGAAAAAGAAATACCAACACAATGGCTATTATGGGAATCCCTCGTCCCAAACCCCTCTGGTAAGAAAAAAATGTAAGGAAACTTAGCCCTTGAATCATCATCATGACATCCAGGATCGGTTTAATGTTCAAGATTGCCGTATAGAGCATGCCTTCTGTTTGCTTCCCTAAAATTATGGACAATGCTAATACAGCAAAATAATAGTACGATACGGACTTGGGCCATCTCCATTCACGAAACAGTGGAAATCCATTAGCAGGCGTTCCTAATCGCAGAAGAACCTTTCGGGATAACCAATGATTAATAATCGAAAACTGTGCAGATCCAAATATCAATAACATGGGTACCATTTTCGAAAGCATTCCCACCATCTTATCTAGCATTTCAACTTGCTTCGGATCCACTCCGCCAAATTGCCCCAACATAGAACGGCTCATCTCCATCGATTCCTTCAACATTTCCTGAATCGTGGTAATGGGATTAATCTTTATGATAAAGTAACTCACCATAAGGCTTCCCAATAGGAATACTAAACTTGCTAGCGTTCCTCCTATAAAAACCATAGTTGCACTCTTGTTACGGCGATACAGATTGCCCATAACCACCCCTAGAATACCAGCGAATAAGGCAGTAAAGATCGATGGCAAAGCCCCTATCAAAATGGTTAACAAAGAACTAGCTAAAACTACAAGCAATGCCTTTTTCGTATCATTTCTAGCCGCATAAATCGTAAATGGTACCGGAAGAGCCATAGCTGTGACAATCCCTATTGGTGTATACAAAGATAAAAACATTAGAACCAGAAAGATTCCGCTAAGCAAAGCCCCTTCGAGCATGGAACGCACTTGATTTTGCATGTCGCTCGCTCCTTGTATTTCCTGATATAGATAATGAAAAAGGGAACACTAGCAGTGCCCCCTCTGGTAAATCTTAAGCTTCAGTTGTGTATGGTAACAACGCGATTTGACGAGCGCGCTTGATAGCTCTGGTTAATTGACGTTGATACTTTGCAGAAGTACCTGTTACACGGCGAGGAAGGATCTTTCCACGCTCACTAACAAACTTCTTAAGCATATCAATTTCTTTATAATCGATCTTTGCGATCTTGTTGACGGTGAAATAACACACCTTACGGCGCTTACCACGTCTTCCTTTAGGTGCTGCCATGCATATCCCTCCTTCTTAATTGGCTTTCGGTTCATTAAAACGGTAAATCATCGTCAGAGATATCGACGGTCTTACTCTCATTCGCGAAGGGGTCATCGTTGCGATCAAATCCATATCCTTTTCCACCGGGTGCTGGATAGCCTCCGCCACCACTTTCTCTTCTTTCTCCTGCTGGAGTTAAGAATTGAACATTTTCTGCAACCACTTCTGTGACGTAAACTCGTTTCCCTTCCTTATTATCATAAGATCGGGTTTGCAAGCGGCCATCAACGGCTGTTTGGGAACCTTTCTTAAGATAATTAGCACAAAGTTCAGCTAACTGACGCCATACCACAATAGATATAAAATCAGCTTCCTTCTCACCATGGGCATTTTTGAAAGGTCGATCAACTGCCAAAGAAAATGTTGTTACGGCAACTCCAGATGGCGTGTATCTCAACTCCGGATCTCTTGTCAATCTTCCCACAAGTATGACACGGTTAATCACAAAAACCCCTCCCCCCACGACATCAATTAGTCATCTTCTCTAACGATCAAGTAACGGATTACATCATCAGAAATCTTCATGATCCGCTCTAATTCATTTACCGCATCCGGGTTAGCCTGGAAGTTGGTCAACACATAGTATCCATCACGGATTTTATTGATTTCATAAGCAAGACGACGCTTACCCATTTCGTTCAACTTAGTGATTTCCCCACCACGTTCTGTGATGATCGCATTAAAACGTTCAGTGTTGGCTTTTCTCTTTTCCTCTTCAACATCTGGACGCTGGATGTACATAAGTTCATAATTCCGCATCTAAATTCACCTCCTTTTGGACTAAACGGCCCTTCTAAGGGCAAGGAGCGAGTAATCAAAACAAACTATTTTCAAACTCGCATTTTTGTATTATATCAGACGTAAATAAAAAAGACAAGTATTATCCTTTACTAGACATTGAATCGGAAGTGTATAATATCTCCATCTTGGACCACGTATTCTTTTCCTTCTAATCGTACGAGTCCTTTTTCTTTTGCTGCGTTCATCGAACCGCAAACTACAAGGTCATTATAGGCTACAATTTCCGCTCGAATAAAGCCGCGTTCAAAATCGGTATGAATGACACTTGCCGCCTGAGGAGCCTTTGTGTTAAGTCGAATGGTCCATGCTCTTACTTCCTGCACCCCAGCCGTAAAATACGTGATCAGTCCCAACAGACTGTAAGCTGCCTTGATCAAACGGTCCAGTCCGGATTCCTGAAGTCCCAATTCTTCCAGAAACATTTCCTTATCTTCGCCTTCCAACTCGGCAATCTCGGACTCTACCTTTGCACTGATGACGACGACTTCTGCTCCTTCTTCTTGGGCAAACTCACGAACCTTTTGTACCAATGGATTAGAATCGGCTTCATGCAGTCCATCTTCACTTACGTTGGCTACATACAGAATCGGCTTCATCGTCAAGAGATGAAGATCCCTCACGATTAATTTTTCATCATCGGTCAGCTCTACGCTTCTAGCCGGCTTATCTGATTCGAAGGCTTCCTTCAGCTTGCTTAGAACATCAAACTCGGCCTTTACATCTTTATCTCCCGACTTGACCCTACGGCCGAGTCGATCTGTTTTTTTCTCTACAGAGTCTAAGTCAGCTAAAATCAATTCTAAATTAATAATTTGTATATCGCTTATTGGATCCACTCTTCCTGCAACATGAGTAATATTAGGATCTTCAAAACAACGGACCACATGGGCAATAGCATCCACCTCACGAATATGAGCTAAGAATTTGTTCCCCAAGCCTTCCCCACGACTTGCTCCCTCTACTAAACCTGCAATATCAACAAACTCAAATGCAGTTGGAACCGTTTTTTTCGGAATAACCAATTCGGTTAATTTATCCAGACGTTCATCCGGCACTTCTACTACCCCAACATTCGGGTCAATGGTGCAGAATGGATAATTAGCCGATTCTGCTCCTGCTTGCGTAATGGCATTAAATAAAGTCGACTTCCCTACATTAGGCAACCCGACGATTCCTACGGAATTAGACATCTCTTTGCACTCCCTTTATTTCAACAATATGGATTTCTTGACAAAACACTTTCAACATTATATCTCATGACAAACGAAAACAACAAGTTTATAAGAAAGCTACTGGCGTAGCCTTATGCGTATAATACTTTCCGATAAGTGTAAAGAAAACATCCTCAGATTTAGATTGAACCAAAATCTAGAGGATGTTATTTTATTTTTAGTCATCTCCTGCTGGTTTCAGAATTTTTTTCATCTTTCTTTCAAACTCTAATCTCGGTAACATGACACTATGATCACAACCTGTACATTTGATGCGAATATCCGCTCCCATGCGAATGATCTTCCATGAATTCACTCCACAGGGATGTGGCTTTTTCATCTCAACAATATCCCCTAATGCGAACTGTTTTCTCTCCATTTGCTGCAACTCCCTTTGTCTCACTTTTGTTCTTTAAATGGTATGGTAACCAACCGAGGATACGGTATTTCGATTCCTTTTTCATCAAACAGCTTTTTAATCATCGCTCTTAACTTCCGGTTTGCAGAAAAGTGACCCATCGGTTTACATTCAGCCATTATTCGAATAGAGACTTCCGAAGCAGCAAAATTCTGGACTCCCAATATTTCGGGGACTGCCACCAGTTCCTCTATTTCCACTTTTGCCTGCTGCATCGCTTCTTTCAGAATCTGTTCTACTCTTTCCACGTTTTCTTCATACGCCACACTGATATCAAGAACAGCTACACTATTTTGTGTAGAATAATTAGTTACTTCAGTGATGCTTCCATTCGGAATAATATGAACCTCTCCATTTAATCCTCTAATCCTAGTTATACGAAGACCAAATTCTTGCACGGTTCCCATCACTGGCCCGGTCGATATATAGTCACCCACCGCGTATTGATCTTCAAAAATAATAAAAAAACCTGTAATGATATCACGAACTAAGTTTTGAGCACCAAATCCGACAGCCAAACCTACCACACCTGCACTGGCTAAGACAGGCCCTAGGTTAAAGCCTAATTGGGTAAGGATGGAGAGAATGGCAATAAAATAAACGACGTAAGAAGCCATATTATTCACCAGACTTCTCGTTGTCTCCATTCGTCTTTCATTGACTTGAAATCTTCCCCTTTGGGTAAAGATCTTATTAATACTCCCCGAAAGGACCTTGACCAAGACTCTTGCCGCTATAATAATAATTATTATTTTTACGATAGACTTACCAATCGTTAACCACATTTCTGCATTCGTTATGTATTTGTACATTTCCAAATAAATATCTTCAAACCACTTGGTTTCCACTAGAACCTACCTCCACTAAATCGATAACTGTATATAACTTTCTCCCTCTTTTCGAAAGAAACCTCTCACTTCTACCTTCTCCTCCTGAACTACTTGAACAGCTGTATGCAAATCTTCTTCTGGAAATTCAATCGAGAGCGCACAACCTGCTGTAATCTCTTTAGGGGTGGGGCGCGTATCGATGTCAATATCTACAAATTCTAAAAGCATTTCCGTACGAATCGCTTGTTGAGTTGAATCAAATGCAATTAATATCTGAGCCATAGCAGCTACCTTTCTTTTGGATATAAGTCAAAAGTTAATATCGATGATCCATCCCTCTACCTATAGGATATAAGATTAATAGCCCTAAGACAAACAAATTCAGCACACCATAGATAGGATAAAGTACACTGACTAATGTAGAAAACCCGAAAAGACTTAAGGGGATCATCACAGCAATAATGAGTAACGTAATCGCCCAAGAAGGATACCGGAATACTGGTAAAATGCGTGAAACAATCCCATGAACACCACTTATAGCCGTTGTATAGATGGCTAGCCATAGCATGATTGAGACAACCGCAATCATCTCTATCGGATAATTTTGCAATAGAGAAAACAACGGCATTTCATATTGGGCAATTTCATCAGATACTTTCATGAGAGAATGATTCATAAGTATAGCGATCGCTGTCAGGCCAATAGTGCTGATTCCTGCTGCCAACCAAATCTCTCCTTTTGTTTTTAATTCACAGCTCAAGGTTGACAGCACAGCAATTAAAGGAACGATATTCAAAGCAGCATATGTAATCCCGGAAGGCCATGAAATTGCACTGATCTCATTTTCCTGACTGATCCCTTGGAAGCTCATAATAAAGCGAATATAGACAAAGAGAAGCACTCCTGTAAGTACAGGAATAATAAACGATTGAATAGTTACTAACCCTTTCACATCAAAAAGAAGAACAAGAAATACGGTGATCGCAATAAAATAAACTCCTAATAAATAAGACATGTTCCATTGGACAAAAGTTGCTCCACTCCCCGCAAACATGACCACGGACATAGATAACAAATAAAGCATCGTCAGCACATCAAAAATACGGGCTAATCTTCTTCCCATAAGTGTTTCTAAAATTCCATAATAATTCGTTGTTTGATGTACCCGACTTATCCATAATACAATGCTCACTGTTACCATAAATATAATCATCGCCAACAATAAGCTGTATTGACTATTCTTTCCGTAAGAACCGAAAAATTCCCATATTTCTCTTCCAGAGGCAAATCCAGCCCCAATCGTTGTTCCAATAATCGTGAACCCTACTTTAACCGCTCTCCATATTCCCACTTGGACACACCTCCTACAAAATTTTATGTAGAAGTCTTTTCAAGAATGTCCAAATGTATATTATTTCCCTATTTTCCGTATACTATTAATACTTATTTTTTTCAGGAGGTACCTATGATACGCAGACCGTTTATACAAGAGTACCCTTTGTCCCCTTTTAAAATAGATCATTCTCACATGGAAGCAATCGATCTTCTTTCTCAGAATTTAGTGAAAAGAATGAGTAACTATGGAGCGACCCCTGAAATTGTTGCTTTATGTATCGGTACAGATCGGTCGACTGGCGATGCTCTAGGTCCTCTCGTAGGGACGATGCTAGAAAAAATGTATCCGTCTGGAGTCCAAATTTATGGAACAATTGATGAGCCCGTCCATGCTGTAAATTTAAAAGAGACTATTGAAAGAATTGATAAGAATCATCCAAACTCCTTAGTGGTTGCCGTAGATGCTTGCTTAGGCCAGTTTAGTAGTGTTGGAAACATTACCATCGCCCACGGTCCGATCAAGCCTGGAGCCGGAGTAAATAAGGATTTACCCGAAGTAGGCACCTTTCATATCACAGGTATTGTGAACATTGGAGGGTTCATGGAATACTTTGTACTACAAAACACCCGTTTAAGCGTTGTAATGAAAATGGCGGATACCATCGCCCGCTCTCTCCACCGCTCCACGCGCCAATATTTCCAACATCCTATGAAAAAGGCATCTAACGCTATACGGTCTTGGCTGTAATCTATTTTACCCTTTCTAATAAGAAAGCTACTGGCGTAGCCTTATGCGTATAATACTTGATCTCTAAGTGTAAAAAAACTCAGCAGGTCTTTGTCAGCTGAGTTTTTTTATTTTATCCCCAAGTAAAGAAGCTAGTGCCATACTACTCCTTCTATCTAACCACTCTATTCCATTTGTAATTGATCCGTAATTTCTTGTACCGCTAAAATCAAAGCTTCCACATCCTCCATCTCATTAAAATAACTAAAACTCGCCCGAATAGCCCCTTGATTCATTGTACCAATCGTTTCATGACCCAGAGGAGTACAGTGATATCCTGCACGAACAGCAATACCGTATTGTTGGTCTAGTATGTATGCTGATTCAGAGGCATCCAATCCCTCAATAGAGAAGGCAACAACAGCTGCTCGTTCGATATTTTTATCTTGACCATAAACCTGTACACCTTCTAGTTTTTCTAGACCTTCTATCAACTTATAGGTTAATTTCATTTCTTTTTCTCGTATCTGATCCACCCCTGTTTTTAAAACAAAATCCACTCCTACTCCGAGTCCTGCTATCCCAACAGTATTTGCAGTTCCACTCTCATAGCGGTCCGGTCTGGTTGTGGGTTGCTCTAAAGATTCAGAATGACTTCCTGTTCCCCCATGTAGGAGAGGTTCAAGGTCCATTTTTGGATCAATATATAATCCGCCTGTCCCCTGAGGTCCATATAAACCCTTATGGCCTGGAAAAGCCAATAATTGAATATTCATAGCTTGGACATCTATAGGAAAGACACCCGCAGACTGTGAAGCATCGACCATGAACGGAACTTTGTATTTCCGACATAACTCCCCAAGCTCTTTGATCGGTACGATTGTACCAACCAAATTAGACGCATGAGTGACAATAACTAAGGATGTTTGCGGATTAAACTCTTTCTCGAAATCTTCCATAGCAAAAGAATAGTCTTCTCTGGGCTTCACATAGGAGATTTCCACCCCATCCTTCTGCCGTAAATATTCTAGTGGTCTTCTTACTGAATTATGTTCGAGCGTGGTAGTAATTACATGATTACCAGATTTCAACCAACCCTTAATCCCTTGATTTAAAGCACTAGTTGCATTTGAAGTAAAAATTATATCGTTTGGATTAGATACATTAAATAGTTTTGCTAATTTCACACGAGTATAAAACAAAACCTTACTTGCCTTCATAGCCATTTGATGACCACCCCGGCCCGGATTGGCCCCATATTGTTCTAAACACTCTACCATTATTTCCTTAACTTCTGGCGGCTTTGGCCAGGTAGATGCAGCATTATCTAAATATATCAACCTCATATGTATTCGTCCTCCTATTCACAATAAGAAAAGGTTATGTTGAGTAACTCTTATCAACATAACCAAATCTTGATCTATCCATGGTATAGTTTATCCCTTTTGGATAATTTCCATGATTCTCTCCAAATCATCATTTGTAAAAAAATCAATTTCGATTTTTCCTTTATTTTTGCCCATCTTGATATGAACCGAAGTACCAAAACAATCGCGAAGCCTCTCCTCAAATTGTGTAACAAACAAATCCTTTTTCGGTTTATCTTTTGTTTCACGTGGAACACGCTGCGATAGATTTTTTATTAGCTCTTCGATTTGTCTTACACTTAGATCCTTCTTGATAACTTCCTGAGCAATTTTCATTTTCATCTGATCATCTTCGACAGCTAACAGGGCACGAGCATGTCCCATCGAAATTGTTCCACGTGAAACATAATCTTGGATCTCTTGAGGTAACTGTATTAATCGTAAAAAATTAGCTACATGGGGGCGACTCTTCCCTACCTTCTTTGCTAATTCTTCTTGGGTTAAAGAAAAGTGATGAAGTAATTTTTCATATGCAACAGCAATTTCAATTGCATTAAGATTTTCTCTTTGTAAGTTTTCAATGAGGGCAATTTCCATCACTTGTTCATTCGAAAAGTCCCTAACTACAACTGGTACCTTATTTAATCCTGCACGTTCTGATGCTCTTAATCGGCGTTCACCAGCAACTAGTTCATAGCCCTTAATACTGCCTTTTCTTACGATGAGAGGTTGAATCACTCCATGTTCCTTAATCGACTCAGCCAATTCATCTAATGTCTTTTCATCAAATTCTTTTCTAGGTTGAAATGGATTGGGGCGAACATCAGCACAGAGAACCTCTAAAATCTGGTCATTTTCTTCGATATGAAGAGAAGGAATTAATGCATCCAAACCCTTCCCTAGTCTCTTAGCCAACTCCCAACACCTCCCTAGCTAAATCCATATAAACTTCAGCTCCACGGGATCTTGAATCATACGAAATAATGGATTGCCCATGACTAGGGGCTTCACTCAATCGAACATTTCGCGGAATTATCGCTTGGTACACTTTCTCTCTAAAATATTTCTTTACTTCTTCAATTACCTGAATACCAAGATTAGTGCGTGCGTCTAGCATAGTCAATAGAATCCCTTCGATCTGAAGAGACGTATTCAAATGTTTTTGGACGAGTCGAACTGTATTTAGAAGCTGACTAACTCCTTCCAACGCATAAAACTCACATTGGATCGGAATGAGGACCGAATCAGATGCAGTTAAAGAATTCACGGTAAGGATCCCTAATGAAGGGGGGCAATCGATAAAAATAAAATCATATTTATCCCGTATCACTTCCATTGCCTTTTTCAAACGAACTTCACGAGAAATGGTGGGAACTAACTCAATCTCTGCTCCCGCCAATTGTATGGATGCAGGAAGTACAAATAAATTTGCCACTTCAGTTGGAATAATCGCATCCATTGGGTCTATATCATTAATTAGCACATCGTAAATACAATATCGAATATCCGCTTTATTTACTCCGATACCACTTGTTGTATTTCCTTGCGGATCAATGTCAATCAAAAGGACTTTTTTTCCTAATGCTGCTATACACGCACTTAGATTTACAGAAGTAGTTGTTTTACCTACTCCTCCCTTTTGGTTAGCCACTGCAATGACCTTCCCCATGATATTCACCTCTTACTATCAAAGCATTAAATAAGAAAGCTACTGACCTAGCCTTCGGTATACAAATTTTTCCGATGAGTGTAAAAATTAGCTTTCCGCTAAGCAATGATACAAAAACAAAAGTATCTATGAAAGACGTTAGATTCTATTTTATCTTATTTCTATTAGACTGAATAGGGCGTTACTCTACTTGTTTTTTGGTATCTTAATTGTAATTTGGTAATATTCTTCATGTTCTTCTTCTTCAGATTGAATAGAAAGTCCGTTTTTCATGACCATATCAACAGATTGCCGAACGGTATTAATAGCTAATCGAGTATCTTTAGAAAAGGAAACTCTTTTCTGAGGTTTCCTTTCTTCTTTTTTTTCTAAAATTTGTTTTATCCGATTTTCCGTCTGTTTAACATTCAAGTCTTTCTCAATAATTTCCTCTAGCATTTTGATCTGCAAACTTTCGTCCTTCAATGACAACAAAGCTCTTGCATGCCTTTCCGTAACCTTCCTTTGCAATAAGTAATCCTGAACGGCAGCGGGCAGATTTAATAATCGTAACTTATTAGCAACGGTTGACTGACCTTTACCAAGCTTTTGTGCTAAACTCTCTTGTGTTAGTTGATGCAAATCAATGAGCTTCTGATAAGCAATCGCTTCTTCAATAGCCGTAAGTCCTTCTCGTTGGAGATTTTCGATCAGGGCAATGGATGCTGCTTGAGAGTCGTTGAAATCCTTCACAATGGCTGGAATGGTTTCTAAACCTAGTTTTTTCGTTGCACGCCATCTTCTTTCTCCAGCAATCAACTCATATTTCCCATCTCGTTCACGTAAAACAATAGGCTGGATAATTCCATGTTCCTTGATGGTTATACAAAGTTCATTAATTCTTTCATCATCAAAGACCGTTCTTGGTTGATATGGATTAGGGACAATATCCTCTACACGAATATGCTTAATTTCATCTTGTTCATTTTTTTCTGCTAAACCAAACAATCGGGTAAATTGATCTCTCAATTTGGTACACCACCCAGCGGGAAATAAGGAATTATAAATATAGACAAGGTTGACTACCTTTACCATATAAAAATATGCATTCCATATACTGTATTCATACTGTATTCGCTAAATAATTGATATTATCCTGCATCACCTTGATAATTGTTTCACGTGGAACAAAGAAAGCCCCGATTACCAATCTTTTATAGAAGGAGTCAGGGCAATTTTATAAAGATATACGCTTATAGGATCGGGTTTTTTGCAGGTGTTCCCGCTTTTCTTGGGTACCCCTTAGGGGTTGGGGAAACTTTGTCTACAATAATGATGCTTCGCTCAGCCTGATCAGATGGTAACAACAAACTCTCCATCTTTCTTGTTTTAGCACCTAATAGCTTAATTGCCTTCTTTGCTTCATTTAATTCGTTTGAAGCATCTGAACCTTTGAGAACAAGAAAAGCCCCTCCCACTTTAGCAAAAGGTAAGCAATACTCAGCTAACACATTTAAACGTGCCACAGCTCTTGCTGTCACAAGGTCATATCGGTCTCGGTATTCTGACTTGATACCTAGTTCTTCCGCGCGACCATGAATACAGGTAACATGATCTAGCCCGACTTCTTTACATAAATGTTCAAGAAATGAGATTCGCTTATTTAGGGAATCTACAATTGTCACTTGCAAATGAGGGTAAATAATTTTAATAGGCAGAGAGGGGAACCCTGCCCCTGCTCCGATATCAATTAATGTGTTTACTTCAGAAAAAGGATGAAAAAAAGATGCTGATATCGAGTCATAAAAGTGCTTCTCATATACCTCCCCTTTTTCCGTAATAGCCGTGAGGTTCATCTTTTCGTTCCATTCAACAAGAAGTTTATAATAAGTTTCATACTGCTCTATCTGCCTTGGGCTTAAAACGACCCCTCGTTCTTCCATCATCTGTTTGAAATCCGTTAACTCCATACCGTTTTCTCCTAACTAGTAGCCTTAATTTTATGCTCTAGATAAACCAGAAGCACAGAAATATCAGATGGAGTTACTCCGGAAATCCTAGCTGCCTGACCAATATTAAGAGGCTGTATTTTCGCGAGTTTATCCCTGGCTTCCTTAGCAATCCCCTGGATTTGGTGATAATCAATATAGGCAGGAATCTTCTTTTTTTCCATCTTCTTCATGCGTTCTACATCCTGTAGCTGTTTGCGGATATATCCCTCATATTTAATTTGAATTTCAACTTGTTCAGCAACATCAGCAGGTACAGAAGCATCAGGTGGTACCAACTCAATTAAATCCTGATACCTGACTTCCGGTCTACGCAGTAGGGTTGCTAAATCAATCCCATTATCCAATGCCGCTGATCCAACTGATGATAGATAAGCTTGCATCTGACCCGGTTTGACTTTGGTATTCATCAAGCGCTCTTTTTCCTGTTCAATTCTTTCTTTCTTTTCTAAGAACCTTTGATATCTTTCATCTGGAATTAATCCAATTTGATGGCCTTTCTCCGTCAAGCGAAGATCTGCATTGTCGTGGCGTAGCAGCAAACGGTATTCTGCTCTTGATGTGAGTAATCGATAAGGCTCAAGCGTTCCCTTCGTTACTAAATCGTCGATCATAACACCGATATAAGCTTCAGAACGATCTAAGATCAAAGGCTCCTTCCCCTGTACCTTTAGAGCCGCATTTATCCCTGCTATAATCCCTTGACCCGCTGCTTCCTCATAACCGGAGGTTCCATTTAACTGTCCAGCCGTAAACAGTCCCTCCACCCTTTTCGTTTCTAAAGTAGGCCAAAGCTGTGAAGGTAAAATGGCATCGTACTCAATCGCATAACCACTTCTCATCATCTTCACATTCTGTAAACCTGGTATGCTTCGTAAAATACTAAGCTGTACTTCCTCAGGCATACTAGTAGATAACCCTTGAACATACATCTCCTGAGTAGAACGGCCTTCCGGCTCCAAAAAGATTTGATGTCTCGGCTTATCATTAAAGCGAACAATTTTGTCTTCAATGGATGGGCAATATCTAGGTCCTGTACCTTCAATTACGCCTGAAAACATAGGAGCCCGATATAAATTGGAATTAATAATTTCATGTGTTTCCGTACTTGTGTACGTTAACCAGCAAGGTAGCTGATTCGGAACAGATTCTGTTGTTTCATAAGAAAAAAACTTTGGTACTTCATCTCCAGGTTGAATCTCCATTTGATTGAAATCAACCGTCTGTTGGTGTACACGTGGAGGGGTTCCCGTCTTAAAACGAACCAGTTCAATTCCTAACTCCTTGAGATTATAGGAAAGATTGACGGACGGCTGCATATTGTTAGGGCCGCTTTCATACTGAAGTTCTCCAATAATAATCTTACCTCTTAAATAGGTTCCGGTTGTAAGGACTACGGCTTTGGCAGTGTATCTTGCCCCCGTTTGCGTAATAACCCCTTTACAAACCCCATTATTTACAATTAACTCTTCAACTAAGCCTTGACGAAGCATCAAGTTAGGGGTATTTTCGATGGTTTCCTTCATTTGATGCTGATATAAAAACTTATCGGCTTGAGCACGCAGAGCATGAACAGCAGGACCTTTTCCTGTATTCAACATTCTCATTTGAATATAGGTTTTATCAATATTTCGGCCCATTTCTCCACCTAGGGCATCAATCTCCCGAACGACATGCCCTTTGGCAGGGCCTCCAACCGATGGATTACAAGGCATATAGGCTACCGCATCCAAATTAATTGTTAAAAATAATGTATGGCAACCCATTCTTGCAGCGGCTAGAGCAGCTTCACAACCTGCATGTCCAGCACCAACGACAATGACATCAAATTGACCAGCATCATATTGTGTTGTCAACTTACGCTTCCCCCCTTATTTACCTAAACAAAATTGAGAAAAGATTTGATCTAATAAACTATCGCTTGCCGTATCCCCCACAATTTCTCCAAGTAACTCCCATGTTCTTTTCAGGTCAAATGCAGCAATATCTACCGGCATCCCCATATCAACACTTTGCCGAAATTCTTCGATGGCCACGATAGCATCTTTTAACAAGGCAATATGCCGTGCATTACTCACATACGTTTGGTCCTCTTGCATGACATGTCCTTCAAAAAACAGCTTAGCAATAGCTTGTTCCAATTGATCGATTCCTCTTTCTTCAATAACGGAAGTCGTGATGAAGGGAGCATTGCCAAGCTGTTTCTTCACTTCCTCTAAATCTAATTTTTGCGGAAGATCAATCTTATTCACGATAGCAATCGCATTAAGTCCATGAATAACATCAAACAGTGCTTGATCCTCTTCTGATAGTTCTTCATTATAATTGAGAACAAGCAGAATTAAATCGGCCTCCTTAAGCATTTGCCGAGATTTCTCTACTCCAATCCGCTCCACGAGATCTTCCGTTTCACGGATTCCTGCCGTATCCACTAAACGTAAAGGAACTCCGCGGACATTCACATACTCTTCGATGACATCTCTGGTCGTACCTGGAATATCGGTGACAATCGCTTTATTCTCATGAATTAAACTATTTAATAAGGAAGATTTTCCTACATTTGGCCTTCCAACGATTACTGTGGATAATCCTTCCCGAAGAATCTTCCCCTGCTCCGATGTTCTCAGTAGTGTTTTTACTTCCTCTTTTATGAACTGACTACGTTCCAATAACATGGGTCTTGTTACCGACTCAACATCATGTTCCGGATAATCAATATTCACTTCGATATGCGCCAGTAGCTCCAGAATTTCTTGGCGCAACTTTTGAACCAATTTAGAGAGCTTTCCCTCTACTTGCTGCAGGGCTACTTTCATAGCTCGATCCGTTTTCGCACGAATCAAATCAATAACAGCCTCTGCTTGGGATAAATCAATTCTTCCATTTAAAAAGGCACGCTTGGTGAACTCCCCAGGTTCCGCTAACCGGGCACCATTTTCCAAGACCAGTTGTAGTGTCCGATTAACTGAAACGATCCCTCCATGACAATTAATCTCTACCACATCCTCCCTCGTAAAAGTTTTAGGAGCCCTCATGACACTTACCATCACTTCTTCTTGTGTCCTCTGGGTCTGTGGATCAATTATATATCCATAGTGTATCGTGTGACTTCCCACAGTGGATAACTTCAATCTACCTTTATATATTTTATCCACAACAGCAACGGAATCTGGTCCACTCACTCGGATAATTCCGATTCCTCCCTCCCCCATTGGGGTGGCAACTGCTGCAATTGTATCAAACTCCATGATCATTGCTCCTCATGATAAAAAATGGCTTAGTATATAGATTTCCCTAAAGAAATAGAATATCATACCAATTAAAAGAAAAAAAGCTTTTAATAAGCTACAATGTGCATAAATATTCAATTTTGTTTATACTTTAATTTGCGATAAATAAAAACCCCTTGTACAAAATATGTACAAGGGGTTTTTATTTATTTATTTCTCCTGGACTGTATGACCAGATATCGTTGAGGCTCGTCACCTTCACTATAGGTGTTAATATTTTTGCGATTCTGCAGGAAAGTATGAATGACTTTTCGTTCATGTGAAGGCATTGGCTCCAACTTAACCAATTGACCAGTTTTAATGGCCTTTTGCGCTAAACGATCCGCTAATTGTTCTAGCGCTTGTTTCCGCTTTTCCCGATAGTTTTCGGCATCCAAAATAATTCTTAAATACGAATTAGAATTCCGATTTCCTACGGTATTCACTAAATATTGAAGAGAATCTAACGTTTGGCCTCTTCGGCCAATAATAATTCCTAGATCCTCCCCCATGATTTGAAAAAGGACAAATTCCTTTTGCTTCTTGATTACTACTTGCGCTTCCACACCCATATTCACGAGAACCTGCTGCAAGAAAGTTTTCGCCTCTTGAACAGGGTCTATTTGCAATTCAACTTCTAATTTCGCTTGACGAACCCCAAACAAACCAAGAAATCCTCTGTTCGGCTGTTCTAAGATGGTGACGGCTACTTGATCTCTCGTTGCATTTAATTGTGTTAACGCCAACGAAATCGCTTCATCAACAGTTTTAGCGGTAACCGTTACTTTCTTCACTTCTTATTAACCTCCTGGGCTGGAACCACAGTGTTCCCTTTGATAAAAAAGGTTTGAACAATGGTGAAAATATTACCGAACACCCAATACAAAGAAAGCGCAGATGGTAACGTAACAGCAATAACAAGAATCATGATCGGCATGATGACCAACATCATCTGCATTTGGGGATTAGGCGGCATCCCGGTACCCATCATCTTGCTCTGGAAATAGGTGGTGACGGCTGCGAGAACAGGCAAAATATAAAAAGGATCAGGTTGTCCTAATGCCATCCATAGAAAATCATGTGAACTCACATGTTGATTTCTCATAATGGCTTGGTAAAACGCAATCAAAATAGGCATTTGAACCACTAGCGGCAAACAGCCTGCTAAAGGATTCACATTATGTTTCTGGAAAAGCTTTAGGGTTTCCTCTTGAATCTTTTGCTGATTGTCTTTGTATTTCTCTTTTAGTTTTTGGAGTTCTGGCTGCAAGGACTGCATGGCTTTTGAACTTTTTAATTGCTTAACCATGAGCGGAAGAACCGCCAGACGTATAATTATGGTAGTTGCCAAAATAGCCAATCCGTAGCTTCCACCTAAAAAGATGGCGGATTGATCAAGAAGCCACGAAAGCGGAAACACAAAATAACGGTCCCAGACTCCACCCTTTTCCGGATCAATTGGTGGAGGGTTCGTCATATAATCAGTACCACATCCTGCAAGCGACACTATAATCATAAGAATCGCGAGGATGGTCAAGCCCCTCTTCAAAAAACGCAAGAAAAATTCCTCCTTGCAAAATGTAGTAGCATTTTATGTATATATTCTTTTAGGGTACCGGGTCATATCCACCTGGGTGAAAGGGGTGACACTTCCCTATTCGCAGGATGATTAACCACGATCCCTTTATTATTCCATATTTATCTATAGCTTGGAGACCATAAGATGAACATGTAGGATAGAAGCGACAGGAAGGTGGCTTTAACGGAGAGATCCATCTTTGGTAAAAATGGATGATTCCTAACAATAACCGCTTCGCCATCCTTTGTCCTCCTAAAGCTTCATATCAATTAAGATAATAATTTCGACTTCTTTAAACAATGCATTAAACTGGATTGCAATTCATGATACTCCATGTCAGCCAAAGGCGTTCTCGCAATGATAATAAGATCACCTGTCCAGGTTAATTGAGGAAGCACCTGGCGAATCGCTTCGCGAATAAGGCGCTTCACTTTATTCCTCACTACAGCTTTTCCTATTTTCTTGCTAACCGAAAGACCAATTCGAAGCTGGCCTTGTCCCTCTTTGGGAAGCAAATATACAACAAACTGCCGATTGGCAACTGACTTCCCCTTTTGGATAACCTTTTGGAAATCTTCACTATCACGCAATCGATATTGGTTACTTAGCATAGCTGAACTCCAATCCCTTAATCTTGAGATATTCGCATTTTTCTATAATGAATTCTTCCTCTAGAAGTTCATTATAGGAATTAGGAGATTGGATTAAACCTACTATAAGCCCTTTTTCTACTCATTAGAGAGTATTATACGCATAAGGCTACACTAATACCTTGAGAAAGGCAGAAAGGCCACTGAAATAAGTGGCCTAAACAGTTAAAGATTTTCTTCCTTTTAGACGACGAGCTGCAAGAACTTTACGTCCATTCTTTGTGCTCATTCTTTTACGGAATCCATGCACCTTTTTACGCTTACGGTTGTTTGGATTGAAAGTTGGTTTCATTATATCCACCTCCCTTGAGGAATAACGCGATTTCAATACCTCAGTTATTACAATTAGTCACTGTTCACTTCATCGAATTCAGCAGCCAGCTTACTCCATCCGCTAAGTCTGATCCACTTCACATCTAGAATTTCACAGTAATTTCAAGGCATTCTCGATAATTATAGGGCTTCTCCTTCATCATGTCAAGATAATAGCTCGTCCACTTTATGAAGCAATGACAAACTGTTTCACCAGGAATGATACAGTTAGCTTTATATAGAATTTTATTTCCCAAACCATTTGTGGAAAACCGTGAAACAATTTTCGTCTATTATCGACACCAGAAATCTGTGGATATCCACAAATTATAGTATTGTGATCAAAAATTTACCACAACTTGTAGTGATTGTGGATAAATATCAAGCATCCATTGATATTAAGGCTTTAATCTGCTATCATTAGTGTGTTTTCACTCGTGGATAAATAAATTCAGGGTCATACTTTTCCACATGCTGTGGATAAATTTGTGGACAACTATCCACCGCTGTGGCTTATTCCTTTACTAACAATGGGGATAATGAGCGGATTATGTCGAATCGCTTACAGATTGTTGATATCTGTAAGATTTCTTTTTCCACAAGGAGTGTGTATAAGGGTTTAGGGGGAATGTTATGAAAGTGATTCATCAAATGTGGGAAAAAGCCCTCTCTGAAATAGAAACCAAATTAAGTAAGCCTAGTTTTGAAACCTGGTTAAAATCTACCAAAGCGATTGCGCTTGATGATGATACTCTATTCATTTCAGCTCCAAATGAATTTTCTCGGGATTGGTTAGAATCTCGTTATGCTACGCTTATTGTTGAAACATTATATGAGATAACTGGCGAAAATATGAAAGTAAAAATTGTAACCTCCGATCCGGATTCGAATCAGGTCAACAACCAGCCTAAAAAAGTAGGCGAAAAACGGCAATATAACAATGATGACCCTACCCCTGGACATATGCTTAATCCGAAATATGTATTTGATACCTTTGTCATCGGAACAGGAAATCGTTTTGCCCATGCCGCTTCTTTAGCTGTAGCAGAGGCCCCTGCCAAAGCTTATAATCCACTCTTTATTTACGGGGGAGTAGGATTAGGGAAAACCCATCTTATGCATGCCATTGGCCACTATGTAGTAGAGCATAATCCATCGGCAAAGGTAGTTTACTTATCATCCGAAAAATTTACGAATGAATTCATCAATAGCATTCGCGATAATAAAGCGGTAGATTTCCGAAATAAATATCGCAATGTCGATGTTCTTCTCATTGATGACATTCAATTTTTAGCTGGGAAGGAACAAACCCAGGAGGAGTTTTTCCATACGTTTAACGCCTTACACGATGAGAGCAAGCAAATCGTCATATCCAGCGACCGGCCGCCAAAGGAGATTCCTACCTTAGAGGACCGTCTGCGATCCCGTTTTGAATGGGGGTTAATCACGGATATTCAGCCGCCGGACTTGGAAACAAGAATTGCTATCCTTAGAAAAAAAGCAAGAGCAGAAAATCTGGAAATTGCGAATGAAGTAATGGCGTATATTGCTAATCAAATTGATACAAATATTCGAGAGTTGGAAGGTGCCTTAATCCGCGTAGTGGCCTATTCTTCCCTTATCAATCGAGATATCGATGCCGATTTAGCAGCGGAAGCTCTTAAAGATATCATTCCATCTAGCAAACCGAAAGTTATCTCCATCCTAGATATTCAAAAGACCGTAGGTGAACACTTTGGGATTAAGTTAGAGGACTTTAAAGCAAAGAAGCGAAACAAATCCGTCGCTTTTCCTCGACAAATTGCTATGTATTTATCTCGAGAGCTAACCGATTATTCTCTTCCTAAAATAGGAGGTGAATTTGGTGGACGTGATCATACCACCGTCATCCATGCCAATGATAAGATTTCCAAAACGCTGCATACGGATCCTGCCTTGAATGAGACGGTGAAGGAGCTCATCGATAAAATCAAAAATAATAAATAAAAAAGCTTCTGTATGAAGCCTAATCGAAGAGGCCGTTGAGTCCATCCGTTAGAGGAAGCTTTTTTATGCGGAATCAGGGAGTAGATTCTAGAATTTTATACTTTCTGATTCCGTAAGACTTGTGAGTAAGAGAGACAGTCTAACCACACTTTATCCACATGTGAATAGACTGTCTCTCTATCCGTTTTATCGCTTTATCCACAAATCCACAAGCCCTACTACTATTACTATTAAAAAATATTAATAATTAAGGTATAATATTATGGATTGGATACCGGAAATATACCTTTAAAAAAGAGCGTGGAATTACACCAAAAGGGGGTTGCCAATCATGCATCTCATGATTAATCGTGACATGATGACTACAGCGATTAACGATGTAAGCAAAGCGGTTTCTTCTCGTACAACCATACCTATTCTGACAGGGATAAAAATAAGCACACATTCGGAAGGGATCACTTTAACTGCCAGTGATTCTGATATATCGATTGAGTATTCCATTCCATTAGAAGAAGAAGGTAACCTATACGTAGACATTAAAAAACATGGAAGTATTGTTGTCCCTGCTCGTTATATAAACGACATTGTTCGTCGCCTCCCAGGGCAATATGTAGAATTGGAAGTAGGGGAAAGGTTCTTAATCAATATTCGTTCGGGGAAATCCGAATTTAATTTAAATGGTCTAGATCCAGAAGATTTTCCAAGATTACCGCAAATAGAAGAAGAAAAAGTATTTAGCGCACCAAGCGATATGCTAAAGTCAATGATTAGACAAACGGTTTTTGCTGCAGCCAGTACCGAATTGCGTCCTATTCTAACCGGGATTATGTGGTCACTAGAAGAAGACCAACTTCGCTTTGTAGCCACAGACAGCCATCGTTTAGCAAGCAGAAAGTTTTTTGTGGAATCTTCTCAAGATCTTTTCTTTGACAATATCGTAACGCCGGCTAAAAGTATGATAGAGCTAAGCAAGATTTTGTCTGAGAACGATACCTTGGTTGATATCGTAGTCACAGACAATCAAATTCTGTTTAAAACGGATCGCATACTCTTTTATTCGCGTCTTTTGAACGGCACTTACCCTGATGTTAATCGAATTATTCCGCAGCAAAGCAAAACGGATATAATTTTAAATACAAAAGAGTTTTTACATGCCATAGAAAGGGCATCCTTATTAGCAAAGGATGGTAAAAATAATGTTGTGAAGTTTTCCGTATTCCTATCAGGTGATATTGAAATCTCTTCTATATCACCTGAAGTCGGGAAAGTAACAGAGGAATTGAAAGCTACCCTAGTTGAAGGAGAAGAGCTTAAGATTTCCTTTAACGCAAAGTATATGATGGATACATTAAGAGTCATGGACAGTGATGAAGTAAAGATCCGATTTACAGGAGCTATGAGTCCGTTTATTATTCACCCTACGGACCATGAACAAAGCTTATATCTAATCCTACCTGTCCGAACATACCAATAAGCAAGAGGTGTAAGCGTTGAATCAGAAAACCATCTTTATCAAGACCGATTATATTACACTAGGGCAATTTATTAAGCTTGTGGGAGTGATTGATTCAGGCGGACAGGCAAAAGCCTTTTTGGCAGAAGCAGATATTGCCGTGAACGGAGAAGAAGAAAATCGCCGGGGGAAAAAGCTATATCCCGATGATCAAATCGAGATCAACGGGACTCATTCGTTTGTGATCGCTCGCTCATCATCCGAAGGATAAGCGCCGGCAAGGGGGATCCTTGTTTTGTTCTTAAAAGAATTAGAAATTAGGCATTTCCGTAACTATGGGCAGCAGAGGTTAACATTTGACTCTAACATTACCCTTTTTTTAGGTCAGAATGCACAGGGAAAGACCAATTTGATGGAGTCGATCTATGTTTTGGCCTTAACGAAATCGCATCGTTCATCCAAAGACAAAGAGTGGATTTTGTGGGATGAGGAGTTTAGCTGGATCAAAGGAACCCTGGAAAGAAAAAGGGGTCCTCTTCATTTGGAGATTCAGTTGACTGGAAAAGGAAAAAAGGCGAAAATAAATGGGTTGGAGCAAAAAAAATTAAGTGAATATGTTGGAGCCATGAATGTCGTTATGTTTGCTCCTGAAGATTTAAGTATTGTGAAGGGCTCACCCTTGCAGCGAAGAAGGTTCTTAGACATGGAGATCGGTCAGGTATCCCCCATGTACCTTCACTTCCTTTCCCAATATCAAAAAGTATTAACTCAAAGAAATCAATGCTTAAAAGATGCATATAAAAATAAAAAATTTGTTGGATTCTTAGAAGTATTAAATCAACAGCTTGCTGAATTTGCGATACAGATTATGTTTCGGAGAATGGATTTTGTTAAAAAAATGGAGGGTTGGGCGAATTCCATCCATGGAGACATTACGCAAAAGACGGAAACCTTAAAGGTTCAATATGTCCCCTCCTTTGAGCTAACGCCTGGTATTTCGTTATTGGATGCTGCGCAACAGTTCAACGGTCAGTTGGAAAAAGTTAAAGAGAAAGAACTGGCACGAGGTACTTCCCTGCTTGGACCTCATCGTGATGATCTTCACTTTTTTATTAATGGGGCTAGTGTACAGCAATATGGCTCACAGGGCCAGCAGCGAACAACCGCCCTTTCCTTGAAGCTAGCGGAAATCCAATTGATTTACGAAGAGATAGGAGAGTATCCGATTCTTCTATTGGATGATGTCTTATCGGAGCTCGATGCAGCACGACAAACGCATCTATTGGATGCGATTAAAGATAAAGTACAAACCTTTGTTACAACAACGGGGGTGGAAGGATTACATCACCAAACCCTCAATCATGCTTCCATTTATCGGATTAAAGCCGGAACGGCCATGAAGGAGAAATGAGGTGGAGAAATGTTTATTCACTTAGGTGGAGATACGGTTGTTCGATCGACAGATGTGATTGCCATCATCGATAATAACATGGAGTCCTCCAAGATTACGAAAGAATTTTTGGAGAATATGGACCAACTGCATCAATTGATACGAATTAGCAAAGAAGAAACCAAATCGTATGTGATCTTGCGCGATCGAATCTATTGTTCTCCCATTTCCTCCTTGACCTTAAAGAGAAGAGCCAATTTTGTCAGTAGTTTAGAGAGTAGGTGATGACCTTGACAACGGAAAATCAATCATATGATGCTAGCCAAATCCAAGTACTAGAGGGACTTGAAGCGGTTCGGAAACGGCCGGGGATGTATATCGGTTCTACGAGCAGTCGCGGACTTCACCATTTGGTTTGGGAAGCGGTGGACAATAGCATTGATGAGGCTCTGGCAGGCTATTGTTCAGATATTTTCGTTACAATTCATCCAGACAATAGCATATCCGTTATCGACAACGGTAGGGGAATTCCTACGGGGATCCATGCGAAAACAGGAAAATCGACCGTGGAAACGGTTCTTACCGTTCTTCATGCCGGCGGAAAGTTTGGCGGAGAAGGCTATAAGGTATCCGGTGGTCTCCATGGTGTGGGGATTTCTGTGGTAAACGCCCTATCGGAGTGGGTAGAGGTAGAAGTCAAACGAGATGGGAACATCCACAAACAAAGATTTGCTTTTGGAAATCCGGAACATGATTTGATCGTGATCGGTGCTTCAGAGGAAACGGGGACTAAAGTTACCTTTAAGCCGGATCCAGAGATTTTTTTGGAAACGACCGTTTTTGAGTATGAAATTCTGCAAAAAAGGTTGAGAGAATTAGCTTTTTTAAATAAAGGAATCCGCATTTTGCTCGTTGATGAACGTCACGATCGAAAAGATAGCTATATGTTTGAAGGAGGGATTGTTTCTTTTGTCAAGCACTTAGATAAAAACAAGGAAAGCATATTGGAAGAACCCATCTATATTGCCTCGGAAAAGGATGGAATTTCAGTTGAGATTGCCCTCCAGTACAATGATAGCTATGTAAGCAATCTATATTCCTATTGCAATAATATCCATACTCACGAAGGCGGAACCCATGAGTCTGGGTTTAAAAGTGCCTTAACGAGAGTGATCAACGATTACGGAAGAAAGAACAATATTCTTAAGGAGAAGGATGATAATCTAACTGGTGATGATGTAAGGGAAGGATTGACTGCGATCATCAGTGTGAAGATCCCTGATCCTCAATTTGAAGGGCAAACCAAGACCAAGCTTGGAAATAGTGAAGCTAGAAGCATTACTGAATCATTGTTTGCGGAATATTTCTTGGATTACCTGAATGAACACCCATCTGAAGCTAGAAAGATCATGGAAAAGTCGATGATGGCCTCGAGAGCCCGGGAAGCAGCGAAAAAGGCAAGGGAGTTAACGAGACGAAAGAGTGCACTTGAAGTCAGTGCCTTACCTGGTAAGCTTGCGGATTGTTCGTCGAAGGATCCCTCTATCAGCGAAATTTATGTGGTGGAAGGGGATTCTGCCGGAGGGTCTGCAAAACAGGGGCGTGACCGGCATTTCCAGGCTATTCTTCCTTTACGCGGGAAGGTCATCAATGTAGAGAAAGCAAGGCTAGACAAAATCCTATCCAATAATGAAATCCGAACGATTATTACGGCACTTGGGACTGGAATCGGGGAGGATTTTGATATAGTGAAGGCGCGTTACCATAAAGTGATCATTATGACCGATGCTGATGTGGATGGAGCCCATATTCGGACCCTGCTCTTAACTTTCTTATATCGCTATATGCGCCCCTTGGTGGAAAGTGGCTATGTGTATATTGCTCAGCCGCCGCTCTATAAGATTTCGCAAGGAAAAGTGATTCATTACGCCTATAATGATGAACAGCTTAAGGCTACGATGAGCCAACTGAATGAAAAGCCTGAACCGAATATTCAGCGCTATAAAGGGTTAGGAGAAATGAACCCCGATCAACTGTGGGAGACCACCATGGATCCTGAAACAAGAACTCTTCTTCGGGTCAGTTTAGAAGACGCAATGGAAGCGGATGAAATCTTTGATACGCTCATGGGTGACCGTGTCGAGCCAAGACGGGATTTTATCCAGGAAAATGCCCAGTATGTAAGCAATCTGGATATCTAGGAAAATAACGGAGGTTAAGTGGAATGGCTGAAGAGCAACGTTCTAACATTATAGATCGAAGCATTGCGCAAGAAATGCGTGAATCCTTTTTAGGATATGCCATGAGCGTAATCGTAAGCCGTGCCTTACCTGACGTTCGTGATGGATTAAAGCCGGTTCACCGACGGATTCTGTTTGCCATGAACGAAATGGGGATGACACCGGATAAACCGTATAAGAAATCGGCGAGGATCGTTGGGGATGTCATTGGTAAATATCATCCGCATGGAGATTCCGCTGTATACGAGACGATGGTCAGAATGGCGCAGGACTTCTCGTATCGCTATCGGTTGGTAGATGGGCATGGGAACTTTGGGTCGGTTGATGGTGACCCCGCAGCAGCGATGCGATATACGGAAGCACGGCTTTCTAAGATTGCCATGGAATTGCTTCGTGATATCAATAAAGATACCATAGATTTTGGTCCGAACTATGATGGCAATGAAAAAGAGCCCCTTGTCCTACCTGCAAGATTCCCTCACTTATTAGTGAATGGAGCGACGGGTATCGCGGTAGGGATGGCTACGAATATTCCGCCGCATAACCTAGGAGAAGTGATTGATGGGGTGTTGATGCTCATCGATCATGAAGAAGTAACGGTAAGAGACTTGATGCAGGTTGTAAAAGGTCCTGATTTTCCTACGGCGGCTCAAATTATGGGACGGAGCGGGATCTATCGAGCCTACGAAACGGGCAGAGGTTCCATCACCATCCGGGCCAAAACAACCATTGAAGAAAATAAGGGGAAGCATCGAATCCTTGTCGATGAAATTCCATATCAGGTTAACAAGGCAAAATTAGTTGAACGGATCGCAGAATTGGTTCGGGAAAAGAAAATTGACGGCATTACCGACTTGCGAGATGAATCGGATCGCAATGGTATGCGCATTGTGATTGAGATGCGGAGAGATGTGAGTCCGCAGGTTCTCTTAAACAATTTATATAAACAAACGGCTATGCAAACCACGTTTGGAGTCAATATGCTGGCCCTGGTTCATGGTCAGCCTAAAGTCCTTAATCTGAAGGATATTCTTACCCACTATCTAGATCATCAACGCGTGGTCATTCGTCGTCGCACCGAATTTGAATTACGCAAAGCAGAAGCGAGAGCACACATTCTTGAGGGGTTACGCATTGCTCTCGACCATATCGATGAAATCATTACGCTGATCCGCAGCTCTAGAACGACGGAAGAAGCCCGCAACGGATTAATGGATCGTTTCTCGTTAAGTTATGAACAGGCGCAAGCCATTCTGGATATGAGATTGCAGCGTTTAACGGGATTAGAACGAGATAAGATTGAAGAGGAATATCAGGAATTGTTGAAGCGTATAGCGGAATTAAAAGCGATTTTAGCGGATGAGAGCAAGATTCTTGCGATCATTAAAGAAGAGCTTATCGAAATTAAGGAAAAGTTTAATGATCCTCGAAGAACAGAAATTGCCGAGGCCGAAGATGCCATTGAAATCGAAGATTTAATTCCAGAAGAGGAAGTATGCATTACGCTTACACATAGTGGTTATATTAAACGACTTCCTGTCTCTACTTACAAGAGTCAAAGAAGAGGGGGACGTGGGATTCAAGGGGCGGAGACGAAAGATAGAGATTTTGTCCAAAATCTATTTGTCACGAATTCCCATAATTATCTATTAATCTTTACTAACCGGGGAAAAGTATATCGCATCAAAGCATATGAAGTTCCTGAGTTCAGTCGGACGGCGAGAGGAACCCCGATCATCAATCTGATCCAGATTGAGCAAGGTGAATACGTTAAGACCGTGATCCCTGTCAGAGAATTCGGTGCCGATCAGTTCTTGTTCTTTGCCACCAAGCAAGGGATCATTAAGCGTACCGATCTTCAATCCTTCGAAAATATTCGTAAAGGAGGATTGTTTGCCATTAATGTCCGTGAGGATGATGAATTGATTGGCGTTGCCCTGACAGATGGGGAGCAGGATATCATCATGGGGACGAGAAATGGCATGTCCATTCGCTTCAATGAAAATGATGTGAGATCTATGGGACGTACAGCAACAGGGGTGAAAGGCATTAACTTGGATGAAGATGATCAAATCATCGATATGGATTTAGTCCAAGAAGGAGCCGATGTTCTGATTGTTACTTCCCAAGGCTTCGGGAAGCGAACGCCTGTTGATGAATATCGGATTCAAAGCCGTGGAGGAAAAGGGATTAAAACGCTGAATGTAACGGAACGAAATGGCCATATCGTCGCTTTAAAAGTGGTCAATGAAGAACATGACCTCATGATCGTAACGGTTTCCGGGGTGATCATTCGCCTTCATATTAGCGGCATTTCGAGCATGGGAAGAAATACGCAAGGCGTGAAACTGATTCGGATTGAAAATGACGAGGAAGTGGCAACCGTAGCAAAGGTAGAAAGCAGTGGAGATAAAGAGGAAGAGCTGGATGAATTTGATGAGTCGCCTGAAGTCTCTGACGATCAGGATCTCGAATAAGATGTAGCAATAGGAAAAGGTCAAATAATGAGCCTTTTTCTTTATCAATGGTCATTTTTGGATAAATGGAAGAAGTCTTGCTATGAAAAGCAGGACTTCTTTACTTTTCAACCACTACATCGTTTCAAATATAAATTGCTCATGAAATAAAAGATTTAAGATCATATTAGGGAATTTTCGTTGGCTGATATTCATGAATTCCTGAATCATAAACAGTTCAGTTGAGGTAAAGGAAAATACAATTTCTCCCCAAAGCTCGGTTTCATAACGGCAAAGCATGCCTAATATGTACATGAGCATATAGTGGGCGAGAATCTCAGGCATAAAAAGAGTGGGATTAGGTTTGGTAATAAAGGAGTGATTTCCTTTGAAATCTTGAATGAATAAGTTATTTTCAAACCCTGATGGAGATTCGGTCACATGAATTTTGTCAGGGTGCTCCCAGGTTAAGCGAACGATTCCTTTGGGTGCTTGAAGAGCATGCGGAGTAAATGTCGCGGCACCCTGATTGTACCGATTTAATAAATGAATAAAGCTTTCATAAGATAGATGATAATAATCCAGAATATGCTCAGGGAGATAAAATGTGGTCATAAAGGAAGACAAATCGATATGCTTGGAGATATGTAAAGGAATGAGTGTGATTTCCCTATACGACTTCTCATAGCTTTCCCTTAATTCTGGAATAATAGAAAGAAGGTCTTTCATTCTGAATTTTTCCCCAATGATTCTACTGCAATCCAGGTGCCCTGCGACCATAGGAAAAAGGCCTTCTTTTTGAATTTTCACTTCATCATCGGAAAAGGTGTAATCCGATTTTTTTAACTTTCGGCTGGTAATTCCATGCTGAAGCACTTTGGTATGAACAGGGTAACCAGGATCGGAGGTTAAGATGACAGCCTTGAGAAGACTGACCATGCCGTAATATAAAAGCAAGGGCTTAACCAGAATGTTGCTAGTGGAAGCAGCTTGGTAATATTCTTTACCCTGCTTAATATAATAAATGAATTTATGCGTATTTTGAAAAGCGCATCGGGCTGCATCGAGACCCTCTTGTTGGTGATAACATTGTTCCAAGAGATTTTTCACATGGGGCTCACTTTCAAAATAAACAAACATACTCCATAGCTTTTCATGGGGATTTTCACAGGCTATTCGATGAATACATTTCATTTTCCTCACCATTCGATTAGAATATTCGGTAATCATTATAACTTAATAAGTACTAATCTTCTGTTTCCTAGTAGTCTGCTTAAAAAAACGAACAATATAAGCCATCTCTTGACAGTAAAATATGGGTTTTGTTACACTACGTACTAATATCTTGGAATTGAGAACTAATAAAACACCAGAGAAGGGAAGGAAATAACGTGTGGGAGAACAAATTTGGTAAAGAGGGTTTAACCTTTGATGACGTGCTACTAATTCCAGCCAAATCAGAAGTATTACCTCGTGATGTTGATGTCACCATCCAATTAAGTGAAGATGTAAAGCTTAATATTCCTCTCATTAGTGCGGGGATGGACACCGTTACAGAATCTGCTATGGCAGTGGCCATGGCTCGCCAGGGTGGATTAGGAATTATCCATAAAAACATGAGTATCGAACAGCAGGCGGAAGAAGTAGATCGAGTGAAGCGTTCAGAAAGTGGAGTCATTACCAATCCGTTCTCATTAAAACCCCATGAACAAGTGTCCCGTGCAGAAGAAATTATGGCAAAATACCGCATCTCTGGTGTTCCGATTGTAGATGAAGAAGATCACTTAGTAGGAATTATCACGAATCGGGATCTGCGGTTTGTTCATGATTTTTCCATTCCTATCTCAGAAGTAATGACCAAAGAAGATCTTGTTACAGCTTCTGTAGGTACGACCCTAAAAGAAGCGGAAAGCATTCTGCAAAAGTATAAAATAGAAAAGCTGCCTTTAGTGGATGAGCAAAACGTGTTAAGAGGTTTGATTACTATTAAGGATATCGAGAAAGCTATTCAATTCCCGAATGCAGCGAAGGACAAGCAAGGCCGGCTATTGGTCGGTGGGGCGATTGGTGTAACGAAAGATACTTTTGAACGAGCAGCTGCACTAGTGAAGGCTGGTGTGGATTGTTTAGTTATTGATACAGCCCATGGTCATTCTAAAGGCGTATTGGATGCCGTACGTGAATTGAGAAGCATCTATCCTGATCTTACCCTGATTGCGGGGAACGTAGCGACAGGGGAAGCCACAAAAGATTTAATCGAAGCGGGTGTATCCGTCGTGAAAGTAGGAATCGGACCAGGATCTATTTGTACGACACGTGTGGTGGCAGGAATCGGTGTTCCACAAATCACAGCGGTTTATGATTGTGCTTCCGTTGCTAGAGAATATAATATCCCGATCATTGCCGATGGTGGAATTAAATACTCCGGTGACATTACGAAGGCCATTGGAGCCGGAGCGAGCGTAGTAATGCTAGGCAGTCTATTTGCCGGTTGCGAAGAAAGCCCAGGAGAATCGGAAATTTATCAAGGGCGTCGCTTTAAAGTTTATCGAGGCATGGGCTCATTAGGTGCGATGAAGGAAGGAAGCAAGGATCGTTATTTCCAGGAAAATGAAAAGAAGCTTGTTCCAGAAGGGATTGAAGGGCGTGTCGCCTATAAGGGACCCGTATCCGATATTCTTTTCCAATTAGTAGGGGGACTTCGTGCTGGTATGGGATATTGCGGTACAAAGAGCTTGCGTGACTTGCATGACCATGGTCAGTTTATTCGCATTACCGGTGCAGGATTAGTGGAAAGTCATCCGCATGATGTACAAATTACAAAGGAAGCTCCTAACTATTCCTAAAAAGAATGAGGGTCCGATTTCTGGGCCCTTTTTCTCTTTAGGTGAGATGTCCTAAATTAAGTGGGGAGATTTCTTCTTCCCTATACCTATGGTACAATTAATTCTGGCTTAATTATGACAAGGAGGGGAGTCCTGTTTTGAAATACAGTAAAATACAGAGAAGGAAAAGTGACAAAATTTATACTTTCCTATTCACTAAAAAAATGATATCAACCGTCTTAAGTTTTGTGTTACTGTTCCTAATGACCTTTTCCATAGGAAATAAGGTGGAAGCTGCTCCAATTGGAATTAATTTGGAAGTAAAGTCAGCCATCATGGTGGAAGCAACAACGGGAAGAGTTCTTTATAAAATGAATGAGAATATAGCTTTGCCGCCAGCCAGTATGACGAAGATGATGACAGAGCTTCTCGTGCTGGAAGCCATTAAAAACGGTAAGTTTACATGGGAGGACAAGGTAAAAACCTCTGAATATGGGCATTTTATGGGGAAATATGGGGGATCACGTGTTTTCTTGGCTATGGGGGAAGAAAGAACCGTTAAAGAATTATATGAAGCCATGGCGATCTATTCTGCCAACGATGCAACGGTCATGCTTGCCGAACATGTTGCTGGAACAGAGGAAAACTTTGCAAAGATGATGAATCAGAAAGCGGCAGAATTAGGAATGAAGAATTCCCATTTTATCACGAGTTCTGGTTTCCCAGCGGAAGAATTGGGTCAATATGCACCGAACATCGAAGGTGACCATGTCATGTCAGCGAAGGATGCAGCCATTCTTGCTCGGGAAATCATTACAAAGTACCCAGAAGCATTAGAAATTGCTAAGATCTCTAAGAAGGTTTTCCGGGAAGGGGAAGCGGGTCCTGTCGTCATGGCAAACTGGAACTGGATGTTGCCTAATTTGGTCTATGAGTTTGAAGGAGTGGACGGATTAAAGACAGGTCACACAGATGCAGCCAAATATTGCTTTACAGGAACCGCAGTTCGTAATGGCATGCGCGTGATTACGGTCATTTTTGGAGCTGAAAATGAGGCTAAACGTTTTGCTGAAACGAAAAAACTGATGACCTATGGGTTTAATAATTATAAAATGGAAACTTTGGTCTCGAAGGACAAGCCTCTTGAAGGATATGCAAAAGCTGAAGTGAAAAAAGGGAAGGAATTACAAGTTCAAGTGGTTGCGGAAAAAAACTTTGTATTCCCGATTCGTCCGGATGAAAAAGATCTATATAAAACGGTTGCTCAGCTAAATGAAGTAATAGCTCCTGTTAAAAAAGGACAAGCTATAGGAAAAGTAACCGTACAATATTCAGGCAAAGATGTGAATGAGTATCTCCGTCCTGCTGACGAAAAAAATGCAGGAGTAAATCTTGTGGCTGAGCAAGAAGTGGAGGAAGCAGGCTGGATTCGTTTATTTTTCCGTGCGATTAAGAATTTTGTCGGTGGAATTTTTGGAGGACTTGTCGAGAGCATCACAGGGATGTTCTAGTTGGATGATGTTGTCTTTTCATGTGGCTTTATGTAAAATAAGAAAATAATAATGATTATATTAAACATTTCTAATGGTTTGTAGGGGGATTAACATGATAGAAACTGGTACATCAAGAGTTAAACGCGGTATGGCAGAAATGCAAAAGGGCGGCGTCATCATGGATGTTGTCAATGCAGAGCAAGCAAAAGTGGCAGAAGCTGCTGGTGCTGTAGCAGTTATGGCATTGGAACGAGTTCCTGCTGATATTCGTGCGGCTGGTGGAGTGGCACGTATGGCAGACCCTACTATCGTAGAAGAAGTCATGAAAGTTGTATCCATTCCTGTTATGGCCAAAGCGCGTATTGGCCATTTTGTAGAAGCAAAAGTTCTTGAAGCACTCGGCGTAGACTACATAGATGAGAGCGAAGTATTAACTCCAGCAGATGAGGTTTTCCATATTAATAAAAAGGACTTTACGGTTCCTTTTGTATGTGGTGCCCGTGATCTAGGAGAAGCACTCCGTCGTATTGGAGAAGGGGCGTCCATGATTCGTACCAAAGGAGAGCCTGGAACAGGAAATATCGTGGAAGCTGTCCGTCACCAACGTATGATGCAGGGCCAAATTCGCAAGGTTCAAAGCATGTCCTATGATGAATTAATGGCAGAAGCGAAAAATTTGGGAGCACCTTTTGAATTATTAGAGTACGTTCATAAGAATGGCAAGCTGCCTGTAGTTAACTTTGCTGCTGGTGGAGTAGCTACTCCTGCTGATGCGGCTTTGATGATGCAATTAGGTTCGGATGGGGTATTTGTTGGATCCGGTATCTTTAAGTCTGACAACCCTGAGAAATTTGCCAAAGCGATCGTGCAAGCAACGACTCATTACCAAGACTATGCGTTGATTGGTCAGCTTTCTAAGGATTTAGGAAATGCCATGAAGGGGATCGAAATTAATACTCTTCTAAAAAATGAGCGCATGGCAGAGCGTGGCTGGTAATCATGAGAAAAGTAGGCGTCCTCGCTCTTCAAGGAGCGGTTGCTGAACATCTTCGCCTGCTTGAAAAAGCGGGTGCAGAAGCAATCGCCGTTAAGAAGGTTTCCCAATTAGATGAGATTGATGGTCTGGTCATTCCAGGCGGTGAGAGTACAACCATCGGAAAGCTGATGAAGCTTTATGGATTTGATCAAGCACTACAACAATTTCACCAACAAAAGAAGCCGATGTTTGGAACCTGCGCAGGTATGATTATCTTAGCGAAGGAAATCACAGGACAGGATTGGAACCATTTAGGAATTATGGATATCCAGGTCCAGCGCAATGCCTTTGGTCGCCAACGCGAAAGCTTTGAAGTGAACCTTGAAGTCAAAGGGATTGGGAGTGATTTCCGTGCTGTCTTTATCCGTGCACCTCTCATCCTGGAAGTCAGTAAAGAAGTTGATATTCTATCTATACACAATGGAGAAATTGTTGCCGCTAGACAAGGACATGTTCTAGCCGCTTCCTTCCATCCGGAGCTGACAGATGATGAACGGATGCATGCTTACTTCTTGGAGATGGTGAAGGAATATCAGGGTCAAACAGCATTAATATAGATATTTGCTAATAAATTCAAAATGTGGTACATTATTCCTATAAATTTATAGCAAAGCAACGATGGGAAAAGTAATCAAACAGAACTAGTTAAGAGAGTCGGTGGCAGGTGCGAACCGATCTGGTCTGTTGGTGAATCCACCCCTGAGCTTTCTGACCAATGAAGTGGGCTATTTGAGAATAGCCAACTAGGGTGGCAACGCGGGTATACAATCTCGTCCCTAATGTGGGACGGGATTTTTTATTTCACTTATCGGAAAGTATTATACGCATAAGGCTACGCCAGTAGCTTTCTTATGTAAAGAAGGATGTGATTGTACATGTTAGATATGAAGCGACTACGAAATGATTTAGAGGGTGTTAAAAAAGGATTACAAAACAGAGGGGCCCAATCTAGTGAAATTAATAAATTCACCGAGTTAGATGAAAAGAGAAGGTCTTTATTGGTGGAAAGCGAAGCTTTAAAGAATAAGCGAAATACCGTATCTGAGGAAATTGCGCTAAAAAAGAGAAACAAGGAAGATGCGCAGGACCTGATTACTGAAATGAAGGTTGTATCAGATCAGATCAAAGAGTTTGATGAGCAAATTCGTCAGATTGAGGAAGAATTGGAGCAAATCTTATTTGGTATTCCTAATGTTCCTCATGAGAGTGTTCCGATAGGTCATTCGGAAGAGGAGAATGTTCCCATTCGTCACTGGGGGGAGGTCCCAACGTTTTCTTTTCAAGCGAAGGCACATTGGGATGTAGCCTTAGAATTGAAAATTTTGGATTTTGAAGCCGCAGCAAAAGTAACGGGTAGTCGTTTCGTCTTTTATAAAGGATTGGGGTCTCGCTTAGAACGTGCCTTGATCCAATTCATGCTTGATCTACATGTGGATCAACATGGTTATGAGGAAATGCTGCCTCCATATATTGTTAATCGTGCTAGTTTGACGGGAACCGGACAGTTGCCTAAGTTTGCAGAGGATGTATTCAGACTAGAGGGTACGGAATACTTTTTAATTCCTACAGCTGAGGTGCCTGTCACCAATTATCATCGGGATGACATTCTCTCTGCCGAGCAGTTGCCGATTAAGTATACTGCCTATAGTGCGTGCTTCCGTTCAGAGGCCGGTTCTGCCGGTAGAGATACGAGAGGGCTGATCCGTCAGCATCAGTTTAACAAAGTGGAATTAGTCAAGTTCGAGAAGCCGGAAGATTCGTATGATGCCTTAGAGAGCTTAACGGCTAATGCGGAAAAGGTCCTTCAATTATTAGGTCTACCTTATCGGGTATTAAGCCTATGTACCGGCGATATTGGGTTTTCTTCGGCGAAAACCTACGATATTGAAGTATGGCTGCCAAGTAATGAGACCTATCGCGAAATTTCATCTTGCAGTAATTTTGAAGACTTCCAGGCTCGCCGTGCTAATATTCGCTTCCGTCGGGATAGTAAAGCTAAGCCGGAGTTTGTTCATACCTTAAATGGATCTGGATTAGCAATTGGCAGAACGGTTGCCGCTATATTAGAAAACTATCAGCAGGAAGATGGCAGTGTAGTCATTCCAGAAGTGCTTCGTCCTTATATGGGTGGAAGAGATAGAATCACTAAGTAAGAGAAAGAGTTGTCTGAGGAATTACCTTAGACAACTCTTCTCTTATAGCTTACTAATCTTATATTCACAATGATCATCGCCATTCACATTACACTTGGTTTCACGGATCGAAAGTTTACGATTCCAAACCTTCATTAGTGCTCCTTCAAGAATAGCCCCTTCTAAATCACAAACCATTTTCCCACCGTGAGCAGGTAACCCTTCACAGAAGCAATCATCGACTGCAATTCGCAGTTCTGTATCATCTTCAAAAATCACGCAGGGAATGCCAATTTTTAATTGGCTGAACAAATCCAGAATTTCTTCTACAGATTCGACAGGAAGACTCTCGCCAATTTTTCGTCCAACCGTAAGGGTGGTACTCTTTCCTTTCATAGGGAGTCCTTGATACATGCCAATAAGTCTGATCGCCCGAAATAATTCGAGTGGAACTTGGTTACCTAGTTTATCTCGCTTAATTTTCTTCATATCTTCAAAGGAAAATCCATCCATGTGTTTCCTTCCTTTCCATACCCATCCTACTCCCCTCATTATTGCAAAAGCTCTGTATTCTGTACTTGATATAAATCAAGGAGCATTCAGGTTTCAAGAGGTAAAGTAGAGAAAATAGAATGTGGAAGGTGGTTGAGTATCCGCCTTATGAAAAGTACATGCATTGACCATGATCTTCTTTATCAAGTTTTTTACCAAATGAATCAAGGGATGCTAATCTGTGATTTGGCAGGGAAGATTCTGATGGTTAATCAACATTTTTTAAATATGTCCGGTTTTTCCCGGGAGGAAGTAGAGGGAAGGGGTGTACAGGAGTTGGGGTTGCATAATGATCCCTTGGGACAGCAGGATCCATCCTCATCCCATTCACAACTTCAATGGCAGGGGGAAGTTCTTGTCCGGCAGAAGAACCAAGATCTGCACCTTCAATTTCTGGAAGTCTCTATGATCAATCAACGTGGAAACTCCACTTATTTACAGTACACCTATCGTAACCTCCATCCTATCGCCTATCAGGACTCGCTAACCCAATTGCCCAACCGGCGCTGCTTTCAGCATTGTATGAAAAGGGCTTTAGCGATGGCCCATAGACAGGATCAAATTTTTGCCATTTTCTATTTAGACCTGGACCGTTTTAAATTTGTAAATGATACACTCGGTCACTCTTATGGAGATGAGCTTCTGAAGGAAGCGGCCAAACGTTTGAAATCCTGCCTTAGAAAGGGAGATACGATTGCGCGAATGGGAGGGGATGAATTCCTTTGCCTCTTACCAAACATTGGGGAGGAACGGGAGGCTGAAGGAGTGGCTCAAAAGATACTAGATGCCCTCGCCCGCCCTTTTTTCCTCTATGAGCAAGAAATTTATATTACGGCAAGCATTGGGATCAGTCTTTATCCTTACGATGGGGATGATAGCGAGGCTTTGATTACGAGCGCAGATGAGGCGATGTACCGAGCCAAAAAGCAGGGAAGAAATCTCTATGAATGGTCCAAGGCGGAAGTTCATGCAGGCAGTTTTGAACGACTAATTCTGGAGAATAGCTTGCGGAAAGCATTGATTCAAGATCAGCTACTTCTCTATTATCAGCCCCAATTGGATTTAAAGAATGAACGAATTATGGCTATGGAAGCTCTCATCCGTTGGTATCATCCGGATCTGGGGTTAATTTCCCCAGGTGATTTTATTCCTCTTGCAGAGGAAACTGGTCTTATTCTGTCTATTGGGGAGTGGGTCATTCGAACGGCCTGTGAACAGAACAAGGAATGGCAAAGAAGAGGATATCCGGCCATACGTGTTGCCGTAAACCTTTCCGCAAATCATCTGCTGCAAAAGAATCTTCCTGACAAAGTAGCAAGTATCTTGAAGGAAACGGAACTAGATCCAAAGTGGTTGGAGCTGGAAATTACAGAAAGTGCGATTATGCAGGATCGAAAAACGGCTGTGCAGATCATGAGTCGACTAAAGGATATGGGAATTCACTTATCGGTTGATGATTTTGGTACGGGGTACTCCTCCTTAACTTACCTAACTGAATTGCCCATTGATACATTAAAAATCGATCGATCCTTCATTCGGGATATCGCAGAAAATCAAAATAACCGAGCCGTTACCCATGCCATTATCTCTTTAGCGCATAATTTGAATTTAAAAGTAGTTGCCGAAGGAGTCGAAACGGATGAACAATTGGATCGCATGAAGGAAAGAGAATGTGATGCAATTCAAGGATACTTATTCAGCAGACCGTTCCCTCCTGACAAGTTAAGTGATTTTATAAATCTAATGGGAATGAAAGGGGAAGAGAAGGATGCTTGAAATCAAACAAGAAGAGAATCGAATAATCATGGATGTACGGGAGTCCATACGAAAAGGGGAACATCCTCGAACTGAAATTATCAATGCCATCAAGCAGGCACCTAAAGGAACGATTGTGGAAATTCATCTCCCCCATCGTGCTCAACCGCTTGTATCTAGTATAGAATCGATGGGCATGAGTTGTATAATCAATGAGTTGGATCCTCACCATTTTCGACTTATTTCGGTTAAGATGGATTAAAATAATAAACCACCCGCCAAACTGGCGGGTGGTTTATTATACGGTACTTAGCATAAGAGGGTAATGGTCAATTTAAGCCGACGACATCTGCTAGTCCTTGAGGATTCTTAATTTGAATTTCTTTTCTGCCTGCAAGCGTAAGAAGGTTTAATGATTCAAAATGGACGAGCTTTCTACTTAAGGTTTCTGGAGTCGTACCAATAAGAGATGCAAAGTCCTTTTTTGAAATAGGCAGGGCAAAGGGTTGTTTTCCTTTCTGACTTCTTTCATAAAAAATCAGTAGAGCTCTGGCTAATCGGCGTTCTACTTCCATTAGACTAATCGTCCCTATCCATTCATCTGCTTGATAAATCCGTTCGCTTAAGGCCATCATGAATCGAATCGCCATATCTGGATTCCGTTCTAAAACAGGGATGAAATCCTCCTTATGAATTTGGCAAATGGTCGTCTTTTCTAAAACTTCGGCATGGGCATATTGATTTTTTTTCTCTAATAAAGCCAATTGGCCGAAAAAATCGCCGGGAAAGAGAAGGCGAATGATCTGTTCTTTCCCTTCAGCCGACAGTTTGGAAATTTTAATTAACCCTTCATGCACCACATAGAGGGTGTGGGAAGGCTCTCCTTCTCGAAAAATGTAATCCCCCTTGTTATAGCTGCGACTATGAGTAACTTGTTGTAGGATGGTTACTTCTTCAACTGTTAATCCATGAAAAATCGGCACACACTGGATGCATGAACCAGCTTGAGGGTGATGTTCACAGCACATAGAGTACACCTACTTTCCAAAAATCCATAATACATCTAGAATAAACGGGATATAGGGTGTGTTGCAGTGTGCAATATCACTATGAACATATTGATTAATAGTTCATTAAAAATCTAACCAACTTAGATACCTGCCTATGGCCAATGTCTACTTTCTTTCATACCATGGTAAGGATTAATACTTAGAGGAGGAAAGAATGAATTGATTAATCATGTCGTTCAACCCGGTGAGAACTTATATTCCATTGCTTCCCGTTATGGCGTTTCTGTTCAACAAATTATGCGGACCAATGGGATTGTTGACCCCAACATGATTTTTGTAGGAACCGTGTTAAGAATTCCTGTTTCACCTGCTCCCCCTGCACCTCCCTATCCATATCCCCCAGCACCGCCAACTCCTGGTGGCCGTCCATTGGACCGACGAGTAGAAGCATTAGAGCGTCAAGTGAATCAGTTAGACAGACGTGTGGATAGACAGGATCGACGTATTGAAAATCTAGAAAATCGAGTACGTAATCTAGAAGGGCGTTAATAAAGCCATGGGGATATGATCCAATCATATCCCCATTAAACGTGTTATGGATGGGCTAAGCTGAAACTCATAATTCCGCTCCGTCAAGGGCAGTATGTAAGTATACTACATTTATGCAGCTGAAGGAGATAGGGATGCCTCTTGTCAAAACTACAGAAATGGTTTGTGCTACTCTTCTTTGCGATTGTCTCGCTTTCTTCAACAGCAATTGTTGGGGGACAGGAGAAGCCTTTTAAAAGGGTTGCTATTGTCATTGATGATTTTGGAAATGATATGACGGGAACCAAGGAAATTCTTGACTTACCCATTCCTCTAACGATTGCCGTAATGCCTTTTCTTCCTACAACCAAACGTGATGCGGAATGGGCACATCAAAAGGGACATGAAGTGTTCGTACACTTGCCAATGGAACCGGTTCGGGGAAAGAAAAGCTGGTTAGGTCCAGGAGCCATCACGGCAGATCTCAGTAACGATGAGGTTAGAAGAAGGGTCCATGCAGCCATTGATGACGTACCTTATGCCATTGGTATGAATAATCATATGGGTTCAAAGATCACAGCTGACCCACGTATCATGAAAGTCATATTGGAAGTTTGCAAGGAACGGAATTTATCCTATTTGGACAGTAAAACCACGAGTCGAAGCGTTGTTAAAAAAATAGCCAACGAAATAGAAGTTCCACTGATTGAGAACCATGTTTTTCTCGATGAAGTCTATCGCATTTCTCATATTAGCAAACAATTGGATATCCTGCACAGGCATTTACAAGACCATAATAAATGCATTGCGATAGGGCATGTCGGACCCCCCGGATTAAAAACAGCTGCCGTGTTGAAAGAGAAAATTCCCTTTCTTCAAGAGGAAGCGCAATTTGTACCAGCCTCCGAACTATTGATGGATTAATCGACAAGAGAGTCTTTAACTGAAATAAGTGGATGTTTTTAAGCACAACGCGGTTCTTTGTTATTCGGAGAGCCGCTTTTGTTTTTTATATCCTGAATCATTTACTCAGTTTTCCTAGTGTCTTTTCTATAGATGAGTAAAGTTTTTAACCATATTCATGTATATAAACAAATATATATTTATTTATCAAATAAGTATTCTTTAAAAAGAATAGCTTATTGAAGTCTTGCCCTATTTGCATAGCCTGGAATATAAGGCTTAAAAATAATTTGTTAATAATTCTGAAATATATAACACAAATGAAATAATATAGTTATAATAAAAAAATAGGAAAAAAAAGGGGGAGATGGTTAAATTGGATTATGTAAAACCCATGGAAGTAATTGAAAACATTACACAAGTAGCTGTTTATAAATCCAGGTTAACTGTAAAAGAGATCCTTGTAAAAGGAGCGCTATCCGGAGCGTTTCTTGGATATTCTACTACGCTTGCATTTACTGCAGCTATACAAACAAAGCTGGATATTGTGGGAGCTCTTATTTTCCCTGCCGGGTTTGTTATAATCTTGCTATTAGGGCTGGAATTAGTAACGGGTAATTTTGCAATGCTGCCGATTGCAGTTCTAAGAAAGGAAACAACTACATTAGAGGCCTTCTATAGTTTCTTTTGGGCTTTTTGGGGGAATTTATTGGGGAGTCTTTTCTATGCTCTACTCTACGTTATTTTCATAACGAAATTCTGGCATATTGAAGATAGTGATATGATTCAGAGGATCATTCAGGTAGCGGAATCTAAAACCTTGTCTTACCAAAAAATAGGCATAGATGGTATGATTGTTGTTTTTGTAAAGGCGCTGTTGTGTAACTGGATGGTAACCCTTGGTGCCGTAATGGCCTTTACCTCGCATTCGACTGTGGGAAAAATTGCTGCGATGTGGTTGCCGGTATTTATCTTTTTTGGTCAGGGGTTTGAACATGCTGTTGTTAATATGTTTGTCATTCCTGCTGGAATGCTCTTGGGAGCAGATATTACATGGGGGGATTGGTGGATATGGAATCAAATACCGGTAACACTTGGAAATTTAATGAGTGGATCTATATTGACAGGGTTAGCTTTACACTACATTACAAAAAAGAAGGAAACGAAACAGAAATTGGAACCCAGTAGTACAGAGGATAGAACACAGTATCCTAAATTGTAGTGTATAAAAAACTTTGTAAATAATTTTTTGAGTAAATTAGAAAAATCCTGCAAATTACCAGAGTTTTCATTCCAAACCAATCTGATCTCGTTGAATGCAGCCTTGGAAGCGGCCCGAGTTGGAGAGCATGGACGCAGTTTTACTGTGCTTGTGACGGAAGTCCGAAAACTTGCTGAACAAACAACCCGTTCGGCGAGCAACATTGCTGAGCTCATTTGTGAAATAGACCAGGAAGTTGCTCGGTCGGTCCGGATAATGGATGGGTGTTGCTCATGAAGTCAAGCAAGGAATTAATGCGCTGCATTTGGCAGGTGAGACACTTAATAGCATTTATTACAGGTTGCTAACTGAATGGATTTCATTATATAATGGGTTGTAAATTCATATTCAATAATCAAATGGCCCCGTAGCTCAGAGGATAGAGCTGCAGTTTCCTAAACTGTGAGTCGGATGTTCGAGTCATCTCGGGGCCGCCATACCGTAAAAACCGCGATATATCAACGTTTGTCCAACGTTAGGCAATTCGGAAGCACCACACAGTTTCACCTGTAAAATAACGCAGACTGTGGGGGTAATCCGGAATAAACTGTGTGTACATACGATACCTCCTGGCAGTCCGCTAGGAGGTTTTTATTATGCCGATAGAAGATGGCGCAGAGAAACGTAAGGGTAAGAAGACGATTGGAGCAAGGCGAACGGTAAGTGTACAGGTGCCGGCACTTCCGGAAGTGGATTATACGGTACAAGAAGCGTTTGACCTGTTTGTAAAGGTAAAGGATGCGGAAAATGTGAAGCCACGGACACGGGAAGAGTATTTTAATCTGTACCGGTTTTTCACGGAATGGTTAACAGGGTTCTATCCGAAAGTTAAATCGGTGAAACAAGTTACTACCGTTATTATCCGAGAGTATATTCATTACCTAGCGCATGATAAAGTCCGTTATGAAGGGAACCCGTATGTTTCCGATGAAAGGAAGAATGATAAAGGATTATCACCGTATACAGTGAACATACGCATTCGCTGGCTTAAGGCGTTTTTTAACGTCTTGGTCAAGGAGCAGATTTTATTACGAAGTCCTATGCAAAACATCAAATTGATGAAGGTAGATGAGGATACAAAGGAGCCGTTGACTGAGGATGAGGTGAGGTTGCTATTGGAGCAGCCAAATCAGAAGCTATATGCCCAATACCGTGATTATATAATTATGGTACTAATGATTGATACAGGGATGCGGATTAGTGAAATATGTTCTCTTGAGATAGGCGATATTGATTTTAAATCACGGTATATTAATTTACCGGCCAGTAAGAACAAGAATCGTAAGAATCGTATCATCCCGTTATCAAGTGAGCTTATTCGCCTATTAACGGAGTTAGTCCATGAAACACGTCAGCACTTCGAGGTATCCCATATATTCGTAAGTAATTACGGTGAACCTTTAAACGTAGATACTGTACGGAAAGCATTATACAATTATGCAGAGAAGGCTGGCATAACTAAACCAGTATCACCTCATGCGTTTCGTCATTTTTATGCTAAGCAAGCAGCACTTAACGGCATGGATATTTTTACGTTACAACGTACATTAGGCCACGCAGACATTTCAACTACGAGGAAGTATATTCAACTTGAAAAAGAGGATATAATTAGCCAACATAATTTGTATAGTCCGCTACAGAAAATAATCAAACGTAAATAATAAAAACTTCATTCAATTTTGTTAGTATATGAGACGGTCGAACCACATTTTATCCACATGTGAATAGACTGTCTCTTTACTCATTCTGATTACTTATCCACAAACCCGCAGGCCCTACTACTATTACTGTTAAAAAAGAATTATATTCAAGGTATAATATAATAGGCAAGTGGTTATGTGGAGGATGAAGCAATATCACGAACTATGAAGCTTTAAGTCTCATGTTAAAATTTGGTGTGTTTGTTGTTGCTCTAATCACGTTAATGTATCAGTTTGCGAAATAAAAAAAGCCTTACCTAAATAGATAAGACCACTAAGCAGTTAATAATAAAATAACCACTTGCTCTAAAACCGGGATGTTGCCGCATCTCGGTTATTTTTATTATGACACGTTTTACGTAACATGTGAAGGAAATATGTTTGTCAACAACTTGAATGATCATCAATTTTGTGCTTGGGTTTATTGTGGCACTTTGTTCTAACTTCCCTTCCATTATCATATGTAGTAAGTAACTGATGCAGTTAGCAACTGTGCATTTAGAAGGAGGGCGGTGTTATTTATGGGAGCAGGCGCAAAGAAGAAGCGGGGTATAGGTAAAGCGAGATGTAATCGGGTAACGGTGAGCTTGACCAACGAATTATACAATCAACTAAAAATGCTATCCGTAAGTCTTGATTGGTCCATCTCGGAGGTTATCGAGCAGCTATCATCCGATGCGATGCAATCTGCGAAATACATAAACGCATTGCAGGATCGCTATAACAAAGTGCCGGCATACCGGTTAGATGCGATATCTGATTACCAAACACGTCGGATTACCTGGCGTCCCAAATCTTCGTAACTCTCGATACCCATAGCCGTTCTTCGCGGGCGCAAACGGTACAAAGGTTAATTCTTTTTTGAGCGTCGGATTGGTTCTTTTTTGGTATTTCCCGTTTGCAGAATCGGCATATCATCTTAATCAGTCCGCCTTTCTAACTTTTCCTATTGTCAGTATTGACGGAATATTATAGCGATATACACAAATAAAGGAGCTGCCCGAAACAAAATCGGAGCAGCTTTATTCGTCGTATTCGTATTCAACTATATCGGCCATACTAATTTTCTTTCCTGTTAATCTCGTTAAAGTTGAAAGTATCTTATCGAGAGTTTTTAATTCTACTCGTTTGGTTACATTATCACACATTTCATACACGACATTTGGTCTTACCTTTGCTTCTCTAGCAACCATATTTCGCGTTAGTTTTTCGTCAGGGTTACTAGCAACGTGGTTTATTTCTATAAATTCCGCCAGTTTAAATTTAATCATCCCCGATTTCACCTCTCTACTGACATAATACTACATACGTTAAACGAATGGAAAAAGTTTCTTGACGTTAAACGACAGGCGATATATACTTTTAGTAGATTATCGACAGAAGATAAACTAGAGGACGTAGATATGGATCAAATTTTACTATAGGATGTCAGTTTAAAATAAGCAAAAGGAGGAGGTACGGACGATGATCGACGATATTATTGCGTCTGTGGTGAAAGGTGTTGTCGAGGGGATTATCACGGGCATTCTTGCGGTCTATCAGAAGCAACGAAAGAGCGCATAGGCAAGCGCTAACTCGCCGATGATGGACATCCCAACGCTGGCAACGTAGGTAATCCGGAGGCATCGATCGGTTTACTTTTGGCGAAGTCAAACCGGTACGACAATTAAATCATAACGGAGGTATTACGCATGAATCATTACGGACATTTTGAACGGCAGCAGGACGGAAACTTTTCGATCACCATTCACAGCATCCACGGGAAACCATCGATGGTCCTTTCGGCCGAAAGCTTCTTCGGATGGTTTCCGCATGTCAGTCGGCGGGCTTCTCTCGGCTGCGACGACATTCCACAAGCTTTAGTGTTGGCGCACTATGGACTAGCGGAGGTGTCTGCGTGAGAAGGAAGCGATATTCGTATTTCTTTACGAAGGATACCCCGACTTTATCACGAGAAGATCGGGCGGATCTGTCAATGATGTGGGATTCCTGGTTCATTCATTCGGGAAGAGTCGGCCGGACTGGTAATCCGACCAAACTCTGCTAGAATCGGTACCGCTCTTAGCTGGCGACTGTGAGCGGCGATGTTCTTTAAATTTTACAGTATTCAATACGTAGACAAGTTTCAGAAGGTTTCACTTTTTAGAAAAATATTTTTTGCGTGGGCTTTGGCGGGCCTGATCGGAAGCGCATCGAATATATCCCGCTTGTTGGCGCGGGCGGGATAGAAGAATACGGAGAAAATTGATTCAACTGGATATAACGTATTATAGGCGCTCAGAACAAGAGGCGGGTTCGGGAGCGCCAAAAATTAAATGCGATCGATTTTGCGGTGTATAAAATAATAGGTCCGAAACTTTGACGAGATCCGCTGAAAAGGTACCAATTATTATGAGCGAAAACTTTGACGGAAATCGCTCGGAGGGTAACAAATATTATGAGTGGATTTTTTGACGGAAGCCTACCGACTGCAAACAATTCTAAAGAAGGGAATTTTTTTGCGAAAAGTGTAGGTGATCAAAGGTGCAAATGTAGTACATAAAGGTAGGAGAAAAATAAATGTTCACAAATTAGACACATCTTTCATAAAAACCACGTGGCAGTTTTTCGTTTTGAGGTAGTTATAAAAGATAGAGGTATAAAAATGTCGCAATCGTGAGTGCTACCGTGGGTATTTATAAGTAGGCAAGAAAAAATCCGACGTCGCAGTTTTAACCGTATTGGTAGGTAATTATAGTATAGGATATTTTTCCGAGATCAACCGGCGTCATGCCGTTGACTATAAATTCAATTACGAAAAGGGAGAGATGGTTATGCCATTAGTCAAAGATATTGGAATGAAGTTATTCATGGGCGGTGTAAAAAATGGAAGGTTTGAAAAATTAATTCGCTTATGGGCGGAAGATGAACAAGATGCATTAAGCCAGATCGAAGAAATTAAGAAGGAACATGGTCTACCTGATCTTCCTGGAAAATTTATTGTAAAAGAAGTTACAAATAAAAGTGAAATCATTGAGGCTCAAGTCGAATTAATCGATTCATTAATGGAGCAGGTAGTAACTATGGAGCACTATCTGGAACATCGTGAACATATCGGAAGTGTTGGAGTTGATAGCGGCCAGTTAATGATCGTTGATCCTGGTTATATCTCGGATAAAGGTATAAAAGATAGAGTTGATATGGATGAAGTTTACGCAGCTACTTCCAGCGATGAGGGATGCGGCCAGGTATTAAATGATTTAGCTGTCACTTTTAGTACGGCATGGGGTGACGGAGGTTATGACGTTTATGCGGTGAGGGATGAAGAGGGCCGAATTATAAAAGTTGAAATCGATATGTCATTGTAAACCGGATAAGCTCGCGGTCGAGTCGTTCTTGGCGGGAGGACCGGCCGCAGCTCCATCCTTATACAAAACGTATACGGCGATTTTATCAAATTTACGGGAGGATTGCGAATGATTGACGTTAATAAGACGCTTACCGGCAATGACGGATTCGTCCAAGTGCCGAACATTATCTTTACGATGTATCCGTTACTCGATGGATTCTCCATAGAAACGGCGGGATTATATGCATATTTATGCAACTGGAAGCAGAATGATCCGGAGCATAATCTTTATAATTGCGTATGGTTGACGAAGGAAGATATCATGGCGCAGGCGGGGATTGGTCGCACCAAATTAGACCGAAATCTAAAGGTATTAGAATGGCATAAACTTATCAAAGTTCACTCTGTTAAGAACAGCACCAGGAAGATTTACGAAATATTCGAACCGATTACCGAAGCCGAGTTCCGTGTGCAGTATTCTAAGGAGGTTGCCATACTAGAGAGCAAGATGAGAGAACTCCAACGGAAATTAGAAATTGATCGTGAACAGTTGGAAGGTAAAAGAATCGCCTGGAAGGTCAGTCAAATAACAGTCAATGCTGATTTTAAGCAGTAACAACTGTATATTTTAAGCGGTTATAAACGCACGAAACCAACGAAGAACAATATATATTTATCAATACTTAATTAACAAGATATATTAAAAGATTACGCTTCGGATATTTCATATCCTTGCGTCGCTATCAATTATTAAATATATTAATGCGCTAAGAAAGAAAGACATTTGACCAAGATATAACCCGACTGCTCATTTTGTGCAGTCGGCCACGAGGAGGAGACGAGTTGAGCCTAGCACCACATACCAATATAACCAAGTATTCGGATGCGCCTAATATAATTTATCAGAAGTATCTCCGCGTCTTTGATTATCAAACGCTAATCAAACGCATCATGCGCGATCATCCGAATCATAAACGTACTAGCTATAAAGATCACGCCATGACATCGCAACTAGATCGGCTATACATTGGTGAAGAAATGGCGAAGGCTTTACATGAGCACTTCGTTAAGCGACAGCCGCCAGGATACCCGCAGAAGACGAAAGGGCGTCCGGTATATCTCCCCCGATATGAAGAAGTAAGAGCAATGGAGTTAATCACGGACTATATTCTCGCTGATGATCACGTTAAGGGATTGAGTATCGGACGGGAGCCAGTAGAGATAGCCGAATCGAATTATGATGAATATCCGCCGCTTGGAGAAGGGGCGCGGGATTTTCTCGATACCTACATTGAACGCAATTTTATCGGATGGCCTTATACAATTGGGGAGAAACGCGAGCTAAAGAAGCTAGTACCGAGGGTGAAACGATGTGAAATCTGCGATAGTTATTTCATCGATCAAACGAAGCCCAGGAACGCCAAACGATGCGGTCCATCATGTACGAAGGAACATGAGCGGAGACGGCAACGTGGGATTTATAACGATAATGTGCATGATCTCGATGATGAAAGACGGAGAAAACGTCAGCGAGAACGCCAGCAACATGAATATCCGTTCTATAGCCCGCAGGAAATGGACGAGATTTCAAGGCGTGGGGAGATTGTAAAGGCTGCGGAGGATTTTGAGCGAGGCAGGATAGCGAAGAAGATGAATCCGGAATTAGATTTCGGAGGAAGGAAGGCAGTTAAGCATAAGAGCTTGTCCGAGATAGAGAGTAGTGGGAACTGGAATAAGAAGCAACCGAAACATGATCCGCATGGAATTGATAGGCGTAAAGCATACGACATAAAATGGGGAACGGTTGCGACTTATCGAATAGAAGATATGACGGATGCAAAATTCGTTGAGGCAAGCCAGATAAGAAGACTATTTCAGTAATTTAGCCTAGTAGAAAAATGACTAATATATGGGAAGGACAAGATGCCGACGGCCGGGGTTTCTTGTTCGTAATGCGCTCTGTATGGTGCTTAGATACGGAGCTTTTTATTGAGATAGTTCGTGCCAAAAAACATAACGAAAGGAGAATTGTGATGGATTCTACAACAGTTCGTGCTATACGCCTTTATTACGATGACATGAGTCGAGAAGATTTCGCTAAGAAGGTTGGTTGTAGTTATAGCACCATTAGTATGATTGAGACCGACCATAGGAGAGTAACCGAAAATATGAAGTTTAAGATCATTAAAGCATTTGATTTAACGGATGAATTAATGACGCTCATTGAACGCTACCGTCAAATTAATGGATTGGTATAGCGTTTATTATTTTTTGTCTACTTTTTAAATTTATAGTCAAAAATCACCATTATCCACAGTTTACCACATATCTACTTTAATGTAAAGAAGCGAAGTTAAAAGGGAGAGTTTATTTTGAGTAGATCGTTTATACAAACATCATTATCGGTCAGACACGAAATGGAACCTGGAATGTATCCTAACCCGAATCAATTCGTGCATCAAGGTTGGGTGCGCTACTTACCATTATCCGCTATCGTGATACTGAATATTATTTCGATGGATTCAACCGCTGGAATGACGACGCAAGAGACGATTGAGGATATTAAAGAGCTGCTAATCAGACGGAAAAAGGACCGGCTATTCTTCGACTTCAACGCCAAGCCTCCGAAAGGTAAGCGAGCATTAGAAGAGTACGAAGCGGACTTACAACGGGAAAGCCAGATCCGCGACATCTTAGAACGCTTCGGTTTTTACTATCCGCAGTCCGTCGAAGATATGATCGATTTGTTTAAGAAGTTCGGACTAGTATTCGAAATGCTAGGCGAAAGAGGGCCGGTGTTTGACGTTCTACTCGGACCATATCCGCACGTTTCCGATGTCTTGAAAGTTGATGAATCCGATGTCCGCTAAAGAAGACGTCAAGAAGTACGTCCGTCAACAATGCGCCGGCCACACCGAATATGGCGAGTGTCTCTATTATCCGGATGGTGAAGATAGCTGCCGGTACTTTCGCGATGGATTTATCGGCCATATTCGATGCCTATACTTCGAGCATTATTGTTTGCCAGGATCGGCAGAACTACAAGAGAAATACTGGCGAGAGTTGACCGGTTCTAGTCAGGAGGCTAAAAACATGGCGATATGTCAATGCGGGACTAGATTCATTAAACGAAGTAATCGGCATAAGCGATGCGATCATTGTGCTGCGATTAGAAAAAGGGATACGGTACGGGAGTTAATGAGGAAAAAACGAGCCTGAATGTTAGTCGTTAGAGATATTTAAACCGTGCTATGAGACGTTTCTATCGGTCTATTTCGCTAGTACGTTAGTTTGGAATATACCAATAGCCTGACCGAATCTAAATGCTAACAGGGAGGTATTACATGACAATAGACTTCATAACGCCAGCACCATATTCCAAAGTACAGGAAGTTAAAGTTATTACCGACGCCGGCGAGGTTCATTCCTTCCGATTCGGCCAGGACGTCAGCAAGGCGAGAATGATCCAGTTCATACATTCAGAGCTACCAAAGAGCAGTAAGCGAGTGAAACGGAAGGCGGCGAAATAGTGGCATCCATCGCTAGAGTTTATCTGTCCTTACATCGTGAGGAAGGAAGCAAAGCGATCCGATCATACGGGCTAGTTGTCCGGTATGACGGGGAATTTTACGCGATAGCTTCCGTTTATCTTGACGAGTTATTAAGCAAAGCGGATGCGCTCCGAAAGGCGATTGCTCATGCGGTTAATTTGAAGCGTGAAGGAACTGAAATAGTTATCGTCCATTCACGAGAGATTGAGTTCAAATACAAAAAATCACTCTATCGATTGACTCAAGGAATCATTACAACAAAGGTAAGTTTGCAGTACCTTCTGCCAAATGCGGGAACCCGTGGCGCTTGGGAATTAAGCCAGGATGCATACAGGCGGAAGTCAACTATAGAAGAAAAATTATAGGGGGATTGGAAGATGGAAAGAGGAACAGTGAAGTTTTGGAATGAAGAACGAGGATTTGGTTTTATTAGACGTGAAGGAGATTCTGATATATTCGCACATTTCAGTGGAATTTCTGATACCGAAGATACTCTAATTTTAACTCCAGGAATGGAAATTACATTCGATGTGGCAGAAGGCCGAAATGGAAAACCAAAAGCTGTAAATATCGAGATCGTTACAAAATAAGCTCCAGCCGTAATGTAATCGGTCAGGTGCTTTTTTAAAAAAACAATTAATGGAGGAGATTTAACAATGATTACATGGAAAAAACACGAGGAATATCTTCAGCAGGGCGGAAGATTCAAAGCAGTACAGGAACGTTATGACAAGGCCGTTAGAGATGCCGGTGAACACGTACAAAACTGCAAACAAGAAATGGACGCTATCTTAAAGCGTGAGTTCCAAACTGGCGATGACTTATCTGCCGAAAAAGTAAAAGCCCGTAAGAAGATTGAGGATGCCGAGAAATCGCTTGAGGCTGCGCATACCGAAAGAGTGAAGGCTTATGATTTTGTTCATAAGGAATCCGCAATCGATAAGATTACTGTTGTTGATCTAATTAAAGATTGGAACAGTGTATACAGGCCGATGGTCCGTGATGAGAGAGTAAAACCGATTGTGGAACGGATGGCCAACGCTCGATCCGAATACCTTAACGCAGTTATGGATTACTATGATTTGATCGAAGAATATCAGTTCTCATATAGCGAATTTAAAGAAATGGTTAACGATCATTATCGAATCCACGGTCATGATGGCTCCGGAATGCTTCATCCGAATGAAATTGTTTCACTTGCAGACCTTCCGCAAATTACAGATGAAGAACTGTTTAACCTCAAAGAGCGAAAGAAGATGCCTAACGGAGTTAAGCGCGTGAAGGGAGGTCAAAAGTAATGAACTATCACGTTATCGGAAATGCACTTCGCACCAAGTTTGAGAAAGGCGTTCAAGTTACGCAAGACGATTTAGCACAAATGAGTCAAGTTGCTTCACGAACTGGAAGAATGCAAGATAGGGTACTGTACTCTGCTATGAAACGGAAATACGAGGCGGACAATCAACCAGAGATCGAACCGGAAGAGGTCGAAAAGGTAACCGCCGAACAACTGGAAACGGCAAAGGCGGAGGCTAAACGCAATTCAACAGCTGAAAATATCGCAAGATATACAGTCCTTAAACGTCAATACGATTCGCAGCAGCCAGCGGAATAATCACCGTTGGTTTTTCTATTTCAAAAACTAAAACGAAAAGGATGATGAAAATATGAGTAAGAAGAGTCCGGAAGATATTTTAAAGACTATTTTGGCGGTAGCAGAAGAGAAGCCACAAAAGGAAATCACTTTGAAGCGTTTCGGCGTGCCGTTTACGTTGCAGGCAATTGATAATAAGACGCTTACTAAGATGCGCGAGCAGGCCACTTTTAAGACCAAAGGCGGCGCTGACCAAGTAGATAATGAACTGCTTAACCTGTTAATCATTCAGAAAGGTTGCTTAGTTCCGGACTGGTCAGCGAAAGAGTTCACCGAAAAGTATGGCGATCCGACGGCGGCTATCAACTCCGTTTTATTGAGCGGGGAGTGTGCGAGGTTATCGTCCGAAATCCTTGATTTGAGCGGATTTACCGAAGGGATCGATGATCTAAAAAACTAATCAAGCAGGGTGGCGAGGCTTGGCTCTTGCACGCTCTGTTCAATAAGTACAATATTCCCCCGCATGAAGCGTTCCAGTGGAGCGAGGAGCATCGGCGCTTTGCCTATGCTTCTATGCTTCTTGCGATAGAAGAGGAAGAGAAGGCACATAAGCAAATGATGAAAGGGAGTGGTTGATATGAAGCATGGCCGTTGGATTGACCGAATCAATAAGTTTTCGGAACCGATGAGACGAGCGGCAGAATCAAGCGAGAAGTTAAGGAAATTGATTGAAGAAGCCGAGAAGTTCCGCCGGTTTGCGAATAGGAAGGGTGATAGCTGATGGCTTACGATCTCACGGCAGTCCTTCGCTTGCAGGATAAGTTCAGTAGGCCGATGAAATTGGCAACACAAGCCGCTGAACGGATGAAAAGAACTACCGATCAAATGAGTAGATCACTTAATATGACGAACAAAGCGTCCGCATCCGCTACAGGCGGGATTACCAAGATGTCAGCGAAAGCAGAGCGTGCTTTTGCAACGATGTCAAAGGGCGCAGCCGGTACCACTTCTATGATCGGCGGGCTAAGAGGTCAATTCGTTGGACTCGCGGCCGCTATCGGTGGAGCCTACGCTGCAAAGCAATTGTTTGACCGGACTATCGGTAGTGCCGCTAACAATGAACTCAGTGTGATGCAGATTGATTCCATGTTCGGTAATCAGCAGAAAGCGAAAGCCTACATGGAAAGTCTGCGGAAAATGGCCGTTGATTCTCCTTTGCTTAATTCTAATCAAATGTTTGATAACTCAAAGTCCCTTTTAGGCATGACACGAGATTTAAAAACGTTGGGTAATACATGGAAAGTGGTCGAGAAATTAATGGCATGGGCTCCCGAACGCGGAGTGGACGATGCGGTGTTCAGTTTGCGTGAGATGGGAACTTCTCAGGATGCCGTTTCTCTTATAGAGCGTTTTGGTCTGGATCGGAAAGCTTTAAATCAAATCAAACAATTAAAATTCGAAGATCAGATTAAAGCCCTTGATAAGCTACTGAACAAAATGCGGATAACCGATGACTACATCAAGAGAATCGGAGCTTCGGCCGTGGCTCAGTGGAATCAGATTAAAGAGAAGATGGACGTAGCTTTAACGGATATCGGTACGGAAAGTTTGAAAGAACTGAAGCCAGTCCTTATCGATATCAATAAATGGTTTGATGGACAGGGCTTCAAGAACTTTAAGAACTCAACTGCCGTTGCAGTAGCGAGTGGATTCCGTGGCATTGTCAGCGCAGCCAGAGACGTTGCAAGCTACATTCAGCAGACTTATATCGATAATCCTGCATTCCAGAAGTTAACCGTTAAGGGTAAGCTCGAATTTGTTATCGAGGACTTATGGACGCGGTTTATGCGTTGGTTTGAATCGACTGGATCGACTCAAGTGGCAAATATGACCTCATTCGTTCTAAATGACATCGGTAAATATCTGATCGATCATGCTGACGTTATAGCGAGAGCAGGCGGCGAACTAGGCGTAAAATTAGCCGCTTCCATGGGATCGGCCGCCTTAAACAGTATGCCAGGAATCGTTGATTCTATCGGTAAGCAGTTATCCGGGGCGAGGGACGGCCTTGCCGGCTGGGTTGACCGTAATCTCGAAGGTAAGGCTCCGAAGGTAGACGGAAGCCATTATAACGGAATCTCATATATACCCAATAATAATTACGTTGCTAATTTGCATAAGGGTGAGCGGGTAATGACCGCAGCAGAGAACCGTGAATATAGTAAGGGTGGCGGTAAGTCCATAACGGTTAACGTGGGTGACCTCCATCTTCACGGAAGTATCGACGGGAACAGCGCTGACCGTTACGTTGAACAGCTGATGGGTAAGATGGCTCGAAAGATAAAACAAGCCGGTTCATTAATGGCGTAAGGAGGGCTTCGGCGGCTCTTTTAATTCTAAACATAAATTACCTGTTTACTTCTTTCTGTGTATAATGGATTTGTAGTTCTAAATACTGGGAGGAAGTAAATTGACGCGTTGGTATAGATTGTTAGATTTCTTTAAATTATTAGCAATTTCAGCAGGGGTTACTTTAGCAGTATACGTGTTTCCGCTTTTACTTGATCTTTGGGTTGAAAACGATTCTAAAGATAGTGCTTTATATATTTTTCTACAGAAAATACTGAACGCTGAAATACATTTTATCTATTTTTTACTGATGATGGGGGTATTAGGTTTCTTAACAGCGATCATTTATCGCCAACACGGTGAGGCTAAAGATAAATACGAGCAAAGCGAGAAAGACAAAGCTAGAACATTGCTAGGGTTATACGATGAGTTACAGTATTTTGATATGCAAAAAAATCTAGCACTAATTATGGAGAGATTCTGTAAAAAACATGATTCAGTTTTAGCTGTTCAAGTTTACAAGTATGAAGAACTTTCACAAAAGAATACATTGGTTTGTAAAGTGAACTACGTTGATGGGTATGTTAAGGAACGACAGGACCTAAACGGGATAATGCAACGTTACTATTACCTAAATAAAGATATTTATAAAACATATACTAGGGCAATAGAGGATTTTGTTAAAGATCCTAATAAGGCCGGTCCGATAATAACGTTTATCTTATCTCAGGTAGATTATTTAAATAATAAGCCTATTCGAGCATTAAATGAACAAGATGCTTTTTATTATGCAATGTTAGTTGATGCGTATTCATTACTGAAACGATATTATCCGGGTGTACTTGATATCATTATTGATAATCGGAAGATGGACAAGCTTGAGGCTTTGCTTAAAGAACAAAAACGAGTAGGGATATTTCGAGGAATATTACTTAATAGCTTCTATACTTTTTATTATGACGGAAAAGGGACTAAAGAAGGTAGGCAGTATATCACTAATCCAGTTGTATTAAGAAATGTAAAGCATATTATTCTTATTACATTAGATCCGTTTTTGTTAAATGAGGATTCTGAAGCACAGATGGAAAGCTTTGTTGAGACATTTGAGAACATGCTTCACGAAACTTTTGAAAAAGAGTATAATAATCTTAGATAGGAGGAGATGTTTATGCCAGACATTGTAAAGGAAACTGAAATCTATATAAACAACATGATAAAAAAAGCAAATGATAAAAAGCCTATACAACATCAGGGTCGTGGTATAAAACAGGTAATCTCTGATAATCGTATCGCAGTATTAGGAAAACATAAGAGTCCAATTATTGTAAAATAAATCCCTATAAATTAGGGCTTTTTTATTTTTACGAGAGGTGATAACCTTGGCGCAACGGAAGAAGCCGAAGGTTGGTCGTCCGCCAGGAAAAGAACCGCTGACCGATAAGCAATACCGTGCTATCGATATGCTGTCAGAAGGAAAGGGACGGTTGACTCGGGAACAGATCGCCAAGAAGCTCGGTATCAGCCGCATGATGCTGTGGAAATGGATGCAGCGTAAGGACTTCATGAAGGCGCTAGAGAAGGAGATCAGGCGTAAGGTTAACGAGAGGATGAAGGGGTATAAGGGCGTATCATTGTCAGCGGCTGCGCTTAGTGGCGACATGAAAGCGGTAGAGAAGATCATGAGTGCAACGGATATGATACCGTAATCGGAACATCGATGGATTTCCGAATGTTGCAGTATGTGAAAGTGACGGGAAATAGCGCTGAAGCGTTGGTATATATGTAAACTTACGCTATAATTTCAGTTTACATTTGTTAACATTTTGCGAATTTTTTAGCGTTCGAGGGGTTCCGAATAGTTCCGATTTCACCGACATCGGGGGTTTTAGTTTTCTTTAGTTTTGCCATTTACATCCGCTGCAGGCTCCGGACGGACGAGGGGTCAAAAACTTCGGGGGTCTATGCACAATTCTATGCATGTATAGCGCTGCATAGGCAACGTAGGAATACGGGTTGAAGCGACTGCATAAAGCGGAGTGTATTCGATCCAGTTATGGACCGTTTGAGAATGGCGTCATATCAACGGTTAACGATAGCGGTTGTATCGAATTTGACACAATGAACTTTTGTCAATTATGCGTATCGATGAATGAATAAACGTTCCTCCCAAGCGTACCGGCCTCAAGCCGTTCATCAGTCAGTCACACCTTACGCGCTATTTTCAGAACTTGGGGTCTTGGGCGTTATGGTGAGGCCGGGGGTCTAAAATCAATCGCTCAAGCCCGCGAAACTTTCTCGCAGGATTCAAAACGCTGACCCAAGCGAAGCCTTTCGAAGTCTATTCGCAATCCGTAAAATTTTCGCGAGAAATTTTTAAAACTCGGGGTCTGCCGGCATAAGAAAAACCGCCTAGCATTAAACGGTTATATTCCGAGATCCAAATTGTGATAAACTTCCGCGATATCGTCCTGTAGTATGCCGATATAACGCAAGGTGACGGCCTGGCTCGAATGGTTGAAGATCGACATCAGCAACGGTAAGTCTACGCCTGATTGATACGCATGATATCCGAACGTTTTACGCAAACCGTGGATGCCAAGATTCTTGATCCCGACTGCTTCCGATGCTTTTTTCAAGATATTCCAGGCTTGTTGGCGTGTGATATGACCGCCTTTGCGTGATGGAAACAAGTAATCACTGTCAACTGCGTCGGCAGGAACATGCTCCTTAATCGCTTCGATAATTGCCTTATTGAATGTCAGCACCTTCGCTTTTCGTGTCTTTGTTTCCTTCAAGGTAATTTCTTTATTTCCTCTCACATCGCCTACTTTGAGCGTAATAATATCGCCTACCCTTAATCCAGAAAACACAGAGAATATAAAGAATAATTGATCGCGTCCTTCTTTAAGGGCGTTTTTCATTTCTGCAATTTTGGCTTTATCTCTAATGGGCTGCGTTAAATCCATTTATAGCGCCTCCTTAATTTGCTCAATTCTCATTATGTCAAATTAAGTGTATTACGGAGGTCTATCTATTTCAAGAAAAACTTTCCAGTTACATGAACGCAAGCTGAATCTGTGATATAATACGAACAAATATTCGTATATGATCGGAGGTATCACGATGGCTGAACGTTGGTGGGAAGTCACGAAGATTAAGCGGGAATTAGATGCGATGCAGCTATGCGAATGTAAGACGGAGATGAAAGGCCGCTGGCTCATTGTCGATCATGAAACGTTAGAGTGGGCTTATATATGCGCCAGGTGCAAGCGGAGGATTTATGCGAAGAACAAAAAATAGCCGATAGCCCTTTTATAGTTATCGGCTTTAAAATTAATTAGAGCTCGTCAATCATAGCTTGAATAGAGTTGGCAAGCTTATCAATGTTCTCAAACATTGATCTAGCATCATTTTCTGTCTTCTCGGCCAATCTCTCTTTTTCTTCGGCTATTTCTTGAGCTGCATCGTTCACCGCATCACTTAGATCTTCATTGTGGGCGGTTTCGGTGTGTTTATCTTCAATTAATTCAGGATTGAAAGTGGACAACTCACGCAAATTCCCTCCATAATCACATACTTCTTTGATCTCATTAAGCGCGGTGAAATCAAACAAATCAAAAATACGGCTAGGTAAATCTTCTTCTAATTCGTTTATTTCCTCTTCGAACGTTTCGATGACTCGTACAAGATCGTCTAAATGAGAATCACTTAAATATGGATCTCCGTAGTTAAACACTTCTTCCTCTTCGTACATACCAGTTGTTGTAAAAAGTTGTTCATGAAGTTGTTCTTTTACTTTTTCAAGTTCATCCAATAAATTTTGCAAATTTATATTAGCATTGCTCAATGAATCAACAAGGCCCATTAGGTATTCCTCCTTATTTATATGTATTTTCCTAACCTTAATTATTCGGTATTTTCTATTATTATCCTTTATTTTGTAATTTGGATTACTAAAAAAACAGCCTCGAATGGTGAGTATATTCCTCGACAGGCCCATTCGATTAGCCCTCCGACACCTGCAATAACATCGTAATATGTAAATTTACCTCGGGTATTAATCCATTTTTTGCGATATAATATGAACGTAATTCGTAATGTGATAGGATATTCTAACGCTGGCTGCCGTGGTCGCTACGATTGTCGGCGTAGTAAAGCAAGCAGGGATGTCAAGCCAGTTTGCGCCATTACTGTCGATGGTTGTGGCAGCTGGCGTCAAGGAGCGTGGATTTCCAAATCGTTTTTGGCGAGGAAAGTTATTCAGGGCTGTTTTGGAAAATTGCCGTTTATATGTATGGATTCTCAACGAACCAGTATATTTAATGATGGCAATAAGCGAACCGAATACGGTTGTGCTGCTAACTTATTGGAATTTAATAGATATTGTTTGATGTTATGCGATGGACTTCTCTATAATATAGCGATGGCTTCTGCAAAGAAGAGGCTGTCAATAAACCAATTAGCGGTTATATTAAGAAGACACTCACGACCATTAATATACGAATTTTAAAAAGCCCTCTTAGTGGAATTGATATCCGTTAGAAGGGCTTTATTTATTTTAAACCAAATGCTAATCTTGACCGATATATTTAAGATAGTCATTAACGCAGAAAGAAGGAAAAAGATGATTGATTTATCAAAGTTAATACCAGCTATTCCTCAATTATTTAATATGATGGATATCGATGTAAGTGTAATGGAAAAAATTGAAAACAAGATTAGGATGAACAGAAAAAAGACTGTCTTGTTTTTTATTGCATTTATGCTTGTCTCTTGTTGTTGTTTTTTAGCTGCTTTTTATCTTAATAAGTATTTCGGAAGTATATCTTATTTAATACCGGTAGGGTTTCTGTTCTTGCTGTTCTTTATAGTGAATGTGACAGTTAAGAAAAAAGCAGTGAGAATGGCAAAAAAAGGTATAGCGGTAAATCTGCCTGAATATTTCATTACAGGGTTTGTATTAATTGTAACCATATTATTAATAACCCTGTTAATTCAGTTATATAATGAAATAAGAATAAATTTAACGGTACCTAATTTTATAGGTTTTATTATGCTTATTTTGTTAATAGGGTTGTTTCTTTATATGATTTATCATATTTTACTCGTTAAAATTAAGACACCGAATGAAGTTTATTACTTTTCATTTTATCTAGTTAGTGGTGAACAATTAGACGTTATATTAACTTCAATCACTAAAAGAGGTGACTATGTGGTGAAGATTTTAAACAATGATAAATATCCTGACCACGAAATATTGATTAATTACCTTCAAATTGAAAAGATCATATTTATTGCAAAATTGGAATCCGAGACTCCTGGCTTTCAAGATCAAGAGGACAATATGGAGAGAAGTCAACTTTCTGAAGCATTGCAGTCGAAAATAACTTAGGAAAATAATCGTGTTAAAAAACATAAACGCTAAAAGCCCTTTAGACGGGAATATTCCGTTTAAGAGGGCCTTATTTTTATCTAATGCGCATTGTCCTTTACGTAATCGAGAAAGTCCGTTTCATACGGCAAGTCCTCGAAGTCCTCCGATACCTCGTCCATTATCGCTAAAATATGCGCCTTCTCCTCATCTGTCCCAGGATAACGGGATATATCCGCTGCTAACTTAATGTAAACCATAGCGACATCCTCACGACTCTTGCACGGTTTAAAGAACATAGGGAAATGTTCGTCTAACATGGCGACACATCCTTACGGAATTAATACCATAATTATACAATAATCGTAAGGAGTAACGGTGAATAAATTGTTAACTGTTTATACGTTTAAATCTAGCGACAAATTGTGCATAATGGACTGTGTGAACTATAAAATCGAGACTGCCAGAGTAAACGTTGTCCACCGTATAGGCAAACGTAAGCAGATCGTTGATATACCGCCATTTATCCGACTTTACCGCTGACTAACGAGTTTCCTAAACTGTGAGTCGGATGTTCGAGTCATCTCGGGGCCGCCATTCAAACCCAGTGAACACCCCGATTGGGGACAAATTGGGGACAAACACTACGTAAAAGTACTTAACTTAATTGAACATAACTGAAACAAGCAGGAAACCTAAAGGTCTTCTGCTTGTTTTTATTTTCGAGAAAACTAAGCAATGCCCATGAATAACTTCAAGGGCATTGGGTAAAATTTAAATCCATTGGCCAGTAGCCAAGCGGTAAGGTAACAGACTTTGACTCCGTCATGCCCTGGTTTGAATCCATTCGGGTCAGCCATTCATATTTTTTGACAGGTTCAGATCTTGAGATCCTAACACATAAAGTTAACTTAAACTCTAATAAGGCCCATAAAGGTTATATTATAAAACGGGTTAAGGTCATTCTAAAGCCCGTTTTTTATTTTGTGTTATTTAGGAATTGGCTGTTCCTTACTACTACGCGTCGCTTGGCGTTTCCATGGAAGTACAATAATCTATCATTTGTTTTAGTATCGGGTTAAAATGTATAAAAAACAAAAAAAATAGGAGTGATACAATGATGAAACAAGTTTTAAAATGGTTTGTTCTGGCACTATCTGTTATTTCGTTATCTGGATGTTCGACTATATCTGGCGTAACCGATGCTGTTCAGTATCCGAAACAAGCTATTGATTACGTTCAACAAACATCCAGTTTTATTAGCGAAACACAAACCATTGTAGGAAGTGCCGATTTTTCAGAAGAAAACCAAAAAGCACTATTGGATGCGATGAAAAAACAAAAAGAAGCGTTGACTCATTTTAATGAATTAACACCTCCATCTATTCAAGCTGCCGAGGATATTCACAATCAAATTATAGATTTTAATGGTGTATTAGAACCTGTTTTAGATGAATCGATTGCTGCTTTAGAAGGCGGAAGCTTACAACTAGATGCTTTAAAACAAGCATTTTCACCAGTATTTGATGGAATCGGAGAAGTTACGAAATTAATTGATGGTCTAAATAATTTGTTAAAACAATAGTTAGTTTTTACCTAAAAATGGTAATAAAAAGCAAGGAGATTTGGAATTGACTTTTAGTCAGTTCCATTTGTTTAGCTGTTAGTGAGTATGAAGCGAAGTGCGGTAAAGGGGTCCTCCTTCCTGAAAATTTCCATTTGAAATCACTCGTAGTCATGGCGTAGTGAACTGGGACCTACTTTTTGCGTGATACTATAATGACCACGACAATGGAATGCTTAGAGTATCTATTTTTTTGTTCCTCTAGGGGTCCCCATGCTTTTTTTTCACAGCAGCCGTTTTTTGTTCCTCAACTAATGGGATTCGATTGTTCGATAAGGCAGGTTGCGTTCGGCAGTCCTTTTTGCTCAGCTAAAGGGTATCGATAGCAGGGGAACGGGATCAGCATCCATCCCGCCCTGCTCTTTGCTATGTTAAAGGGTAGAATAGCACAATATTAGGATTGGACTTCCTGCGGGACTTAGAGTTTCATGATAAGATACATTAATCTGGTATAAGGTTTTTGAAAGTGGTGTCTACATATGGGGTTGATTGATTATATTCATGAAATAGGATGGGTTAAACTGTTCCTGATAATATCGATGATTGCATTTACTAACTTTATTGATACAACGGCTTATTCTGCAAGGCTGACGGGTGTGAGAACTCAAAAATTAGCTTTATCTAATTCGCTTTACAATATGCTTACGTTCGGCTCACGAATGACAACTGCGTTGTATATCGCTCCGATAGGCGGGATTATAGACAGAGCGGTGAAACAGCAGTTTGATCCCTGCTTTATCCTACAACTTGTATTAATCGGGGCTTCGATAGGTACAGCGATGGCTATTCTTTTTATGCCAACTACTGTGAGGTTTTACGTCTCTATCTGGAATAATTGAACTAACGGATGCGTTAATCCAAGAAGGATTGACGCTCTTTTTGTTGAAGTTATTGTACTAAAGAGTTAGAATAGTTGGAGAAAGAATAGTAAAGATTCTTTGTGAAGGCGAAATGAGATAGTTGAAACATATCCAATTCCTAAGCAAGTTAAAGTAAATGGTATCTTCTCCTTTGTCTGTATTGAGGATGATATTGGAGAAAACTTTGAACCTAACATTGCAAATAAACACTTTAATAAAGTTGATATTTTAACCATGGTTGCAAAAGTAAAAACCAATAGTTTCATTTCAGGATATGGATAGATCTTTTATGATGATGAGTTAGTTCAAAGTGGAGTTGTTGATATTAGTTTTTGCGAAATGGAATAGAGAGGGAGTATTTTATAGGTTCACTAAATATTACCTTTTTAAATGACTGTTTAAACACTTGCAATTTTATATAAGATGTTTTAATATATATGATAATTCAAACTGAATAAAAGGAAAACTCGGAGGAGCCTGTCACCAGGGGCTTCGTCTGTGATTTTTTAAAAAAGAGCCTGTGGTTTACAGGCTCTTTTTTATGTTCTAAAGGAGGTTGAGAATATTTTTTAAAAAGACTATTTATACATTCAATTCAAACCTTATTTATTAGGGTGATTAGATGACGAACGAAGCTATTATAGCTATTGGTGTTTTTCTCGTAACTCAACTTTCGCACACTTAAGGTAAGATCAGTGTTTAGAATGGCGAGCCATTCATTTTTCTTATTCCGATAAATGCGACTTTGACTTGAAGTCCATTCGCTTTAGTCGTCAGGATCGAACGAAGGAGATCCTTCTTCTTACCCGATGCAGGTTCAGCCAGGCGATAAAGCTCTTTTACTCACAAGCTTGTCATCAATCATCAGATTTTTCACCATTCCAATCACATCAAGACCCTGTTCTTTAATGGTTTTAATGAGAGGTTGGTGAGTAAACCAGTTGTCCATTAAGACATCGGATGTCTCATTCCTGTGTCCATTGCTCGTTTAATCATGTTTGGAATTTGATAGGTATAAAATTTATCATTTTGGAGGTGTCAAATGAAACAGATGAGTTTCGGACAAGCATTTAAAGCAAATTTTCTAGGTAACGCTCCGGCCTGGTACAAAACAACAATTCTTGCTTTTCTGGTGTTGAACCCTATTTTGATGTTTACCGCCGGTAAGACCGTTACTGGTTGGGTATTGATTGTTGAATTTATCTTTACTCTTGCAATGGCGCTAAAATGTTATCCACTTCCTGCAGGTGGACTTCTTGCGATCGAAGCCGTTTTAATCGGGCTTACTAACCCTTATTCGATCTATCACGAAATTGAAATGAATCTCCCGGTTATTTTGCTTCTAATGTTCATGGTTGCTGGGATCTATTTTATGAAAGAAGGTCTTGTGTATCTGTTTTCCAAGGTCCTTACGAGAGTACGCTCTAAAGTCGTGCTTGCATTCCTGTTCTCGATAATGGGTGCAATTCTTTCCGCTTTTCTAGATGCGCTAACCGTAACGGCGGTAATTATCGCCGTGGGGTATGGGTTCTACAACATATTCCACAAGTTTGCATCCAGCGAAAAAGTATTTGAAAAGTATGACATCAATAACGACCATATTGTTGATGACAAATATCATGAGGATCTGGATCAGTTTCGTGGTTTTCTGCGCAACCTTATGATGCATGGAGCTGTGGGTACTGCGCTGGGTGGAGCAGCTACACTGGTTGGTGAACCACAGAATCTAATGATCGGAAACATTATGGGATGGGACTTTGTTGAATTCTTTGTAAACAGCGCACCTGTGTCTATCCCGGTAATGATTGTTGGTTATCTGACAGCCATTATTCTTGAAGTTACCAAGTTTTGGGGGTACGGCTATCAGTTGCCTGAGTCGGTACGAACGGTTATGGAAGAGGATGTCAAAGCCAAAGATGCTTCGATGAATACTCGCGACCGTGTACGCCTAATGATTATGGCTGTAGCCGGCGTTCTACTGATTTTCTCTCTGGCATTTCATCTGGCAGAAGTTGGTATTATTGGTCTGATGATTATCATACTACTTACTGCTTTCAACGGGGTTATTGAAGAAGGACGCATCGGTCATGCATTTGAAGAAGCACTACCGTTTACTGCGTTGTTGGTCGTATTTTTCGCCGTCGTAGCGGTTATTCATGACCAACATCTGTTTTCTCCGATCATTCAGTGGGTACTAAGCATGGAAGGACAGGATCAGCTCGTCGCTTTTTTCCTGGCAAACGGTGTTCTTTCTGCAATTAGTGACAACGTATTTGTTGCTACTGTGTATATGTCAGAAACAAAGAAAGCGTTTGAAGCTGGCGGTATTGCGCTTGACCATTATCAAAAGATGGCTGTTGCAATCAACATGGGTACAAATATCCCTTCTGTTGCTACACCAAACGGTCAGGCAGCGTTCCTGTTCTTGTTAACCTCAGCACTTGCACCGCTAATTCGCCTGTCTTACATGGAAATGGTGAAACTGGCTCTGCCATACGCCATCCTTATGTCTATTACAGGATTGTTGGCAACAATGTACCTTTTGTAATCTAAAAGTTAGTTGAGGATGTTCAACTATAGGGGGCTATAGTTGAATGAACGAACAGAAGCCGGCTTTGAATAACGGCTTCTGTTTCTTAGCGTGGGTTTTATATCAAAATGTTGGCAGAACCCCGTATATAATAAAGCTACGTAACACTCGTTACGAAAACCGGCTGAAAAAAAGATAATAGGAGGTGTTACCATGGATGATTTAGAAAGGGATTTGAATAGGGAAATCAAATGGACTGATGGAGAATGGGAAGCAGTATTAGAAGCTATTAATCGAGAAGAAAGTGAGGATACACATGAAAAAGGAATCAATGGAACAAGCTCTGAAAAGAATGGCTAAAGAAGAATGTGTGGATCCTTCAAGTCTTCGTACGGCTGTCCATAATTTACTCCAAGAAGCGAAGGAAGCAGCTCGCAATCATGAAGGAAGAGATAAACAGAATAAATATTTAGTGATAATGAGGAAACCCATGATGAAGTTATCGAAGAAAAAGCGCTTGAACAGCAATAGATGATTACATGAATCAAGCGGTTTTAGATCGAAACAATGATGTTTATGATATACCATTAGAAAAGGTGCTAGATAAATTGGAGTTAAATACAACTGATTTAAAAGACATCCTCATGATGATAGATCAAGTTGAAGATGAGGACTAGATTATCATGGTTTAAAATTTCCGATTCTATGAATCCGAACACCCATAAACTTATGGTTTATTGGTTAGCCTCATAACGAACCTATCCGATCCCAACTGACTATTGATATAAACATATCCAAGTAGGAGGTTATATGATCCCGAAGTTTTTTATCCATAATAGCGAATCTCCATTCGATCCAGAACTATTTGTCCAACCCAAAAACACACGGGAAGTATGGCGTAATAAGCCATGTGGTGGAATCTGGTTAGCGGCATACACCTCTAAAAAGTCTTATCTCAGCCATTTCATCAGCCGAAAGTTTATCAGCAATCCATGTTCCTCAGTAGCTCAATGGTGGAGCAGTCCGTCCTGAGGAGCCATGCGGACGAAGCTCAGTTGGTAGAGCACAACCTTGCCAAGGTTGGGGTCGCGAGTTCGAGTCTCGTCGTCCGCTCCATTTCACATGCGCTCGTAGCTCAGCTGGATAGAGCGGCGGTTTCCGGTACCGCGTCTGCCGGGGGTTCGAATCCCTTCGAGTGCGCCATTAGAGATCATGCGGGTGTAGTTCAATGGTAGAACTCCAGCCTTCCAAGCTGGTCGCGAGGGTTCGATTCCCTTCACCCGCTCCATAAAAAGGGCCCATAGCTCAGCTGGTTAGAGCGCACGCCTGATAAGCGTGAGGTCGGTGGTTCGAGTCCACTTGGGCCCACCATCAATATGGTGATTTTATCACACCTACGGGCAACGGAAGCTTTCGAACGGGTCAGATCCGGAAGGAAGCAGCCATAAGGAAGAACTTCCGTGTGCTATGGGGACGATTAGCTCAGTTGGTTAGAGCGCTACGTTGACATCGTAGAGGTCGGCGGTTCGAATCCGTCATCGTCCACCAGGCCGTCTTAGCTCAATTGGTAGAGCACCTGACTTGTAATCAGGGGGCCCAAGGCTTCAAGTCCTTTAGTCGGCACCATTTCCCTTCGAGAGAAGTTTATATAGATAGGTACCCATGGCACAGTGTGGGGCATTAGCTCAGCTGGGAGAGCGCTACACTGGCAGTGTAGAGGTCAGCGGTTCGATCCCGCTATGCTCCACCATACATAACATTAAATTAATAATTTAATAGACTACGTTTAATAAACGAGCTGAATTCTGAATGCTCGTTTTTATTTTTGCTTCCTCTGTAAAAGGCTTATTGAGTTAAGTTATTCGACTAACGGGAGGTTAGTTGATCAAGTTATAAATTGAATCGTTAAAGATAAAGAGCATTTCTTTGTAATGAGAAATGCTCTTTATCTTTGTCTAAAATTAAAAGGATATTTCTATAACAATAAAAATATAATTGGACAAGATAATATTTTATTGTAAAACGATAAATTATGTATTAAAATCAAATTAATAATAAAGAAGTGAGGTGTTTTTTTATGAAAAGAGGTTCAACACTCTTTTTAAAGATAGCTGTTATTCTTATTGGAATCCCAGTTCTTGCTTTGTGCATATTTTTGGTGCCTGAGATAGCGAATTATGCAGCAGAATTGTATCCAGATATTGCTTATATGAAATATCTCGTTTTAATCGGTTTGTATACAACGGCTATACCCTTTTACTTCGCTTTGTTTCAAGCTTTTAAACTATTAAGCTATATTGACAAGAATAAAGCTTTCTCGGAATTATCTGTAAGAGCTTTAAAGACTATAAAATACTGTGCAATTACAATCAGTATCTTGTATGTGTTAAACATGCCACTCTTTTATCTCATGGGGGAGAAAGACGACGCCCCAGGTATCATAGTAATCGGATTGGTCATGGCTTTTGCTTCAATAGTGATTGCAGTCTTTGCCGCTGTTCTTCAAAAGCTTTTAAAAGAGGCGATTGATATAAAATCCGAAAATGATTTAACGGTCTGAGGTGAATAACATGGCGATTATAATTAATATTGATGTGATGTTGGCTAAAAGGAAAATGAGCGTAACAGAACTTTCGGAGAGGGTCGGAATCACGATGGCTAATCTTTCTATATTGAAAAACGGAAAGGCAAAAGCGATTCGATTATCAACTCTAGAGGCGATTTGTAAGGCTTTAGAATGTCAGCCTGGAGATATTTTAGAATACAAAAGTGACGAAAACAGTCAAGGAAATTAAAGTTTGGTTAATAAACATTGTGGAGGAAAGTAGGACTTAATATGACAATTATTAGGGGAGGTATAACCACGGGCAATAACAATCTGATTATTGAAAATATTGCTAACCCCCATGAGCTGGAGAGAATGTTTAGAAAAGAACCCGAAGCTTTTAAAAAGTCATTCTCATACGCCTGGGAACAAAACCCTGATTCGCAGGTTCTTGCCGTTTGGTATGAAAGATTGCATTTCAAGGAGACGGCAAATATAGAAAAAGCTTCCTTGCTTCAAAAAGATTTCTTATCCATGAGCTTTTTAGCAATTCTGGCTGGGATAAGCACCAGGATCATTTTGCATTTTGCCGAACAGCAAGCAATAGCTCCTATTAATCTTGTTTTTGGTACACTTCCCTTTATTGCCACCTATTTTGTATACAATAATACCCCAAAAAAAAATGTTCTTTACACCCTTGCATCGTTATTCCTAATCTCCGGATTTTATCTTAATATGCTGCCACTAGAGCATAAAGACAGTATTATCCTGGCTTATCTACACCTTCCCATTTTCTTATGGGTATTATTAGGGCTTGCATTTACAGGAAATGAATATGGCGTAGGCAGCACAAGATTAGCCTATCTTAAATTTAATGGGGAATTTTGCATACTCTACGCCAGCATGGCAATCAGCGGAATGCTGCTAACAGCATTAACCATGCAGTTATTTAGATTTGTAGGCATGGATATATCTGAATTCTATTTTAAAAATGTCGTTTTATTTGGTGCTGCCGCTCTCGCTATTGTGGCTACATACCTGGTATCAAGGAACCTTAAACTTTCTAAAAATATTGCACCATATATAGCTAAAATTTTTAGTCCTCTTGTACTGGCCACATTGTTGGTCTATCTTATAACGGTTATTTGGGTCGGAAAAAATCCATTCTTGGACCGCGATTTCCTCATATCCTTCAACGGAATACTCCTTAGTGTATTGGCCGTTACCATATTCTCCATTACCGAAAGCGGGAAAGACGAGAAAAAGAACATTTCTGATTATATAAATTTTGCCCTAATTGTTCTTGCTCTTATCATTGACAGTGTGGCTTTATCAGCCATAGTGTTCAGGCTTTCTTCTTATGGGATTACGCCCAACAGACTTGCTGTTTTAGGCGTAAACATACTTATCTGGGCCAATCTAATTTGGATTATGCTCTCCTATATGCATTTTCTACAAAACAAAACCGGACCTTCAACCATCCAAGATGCTGTTACTAAGTATTTGCCGGTCTACGGACTTTGGGCTGCTTTCGTTACATTTATTTTTCCTTTAATTTTTTATTAGAAAGGCTCTGTTAATGTAATATCAAACCTAATTTAGTGAGCCTTTTATTAAATAGAAGAGCAACTACTACTATCCAAATACCTATAAAAAAACTCTTATCAAAAACATCTCTATCTATTCCACCTCTTTCTAAAATGGGAATAGAGATTAGAGAAGTTAAAATTGAAGTCCACATAAAATGTATAAATCTGTATATCTTTAACTCTTGCACCATTAATTTTCATTATTCCTGTCTTTTCCTTTTTAAGATGACAATAATAGACAACAAATTTCTTCAACGGGCACGATAGTGCATGACGGTTGCTTCTGCATCCGTCTTTTTATTTGTTCCGCTATCGGGGATTGCTACTTGAACAGCATTACATTGATTAACCCCCTCCCATTCCAGTAATGCTGGATTCAAGAAGAAAAATTATTAGGAGGGGTTCGTTTTGAATCTAAGTGAATTGTGGAGTTTATATAAGGCAGATAAACGGATTCTAGGGTTCAGTCCTCATACATTAAAGGCTTATTCTCTTCAGTTGAATGTACTCACTCGTGAAATAGGTGATTTGGAACTAGAAGACGTCACCTTACCATTGTTAAAAGAGTATCTGGCTAAACAGTCCGAACGTCTCAAACCCAGTAGTTTGGGACATCGCATTCGATTCATCATGTCTCTTTTTCGATATGCTTTTTGAAGAAGGATATGTCTCACGCAATCCAACCCTCAAATTAAGAGAACCTAATTCAGATAAGAGAATTCCTAAATTCCTGATTGAAGAAGACGTGATTCACCTCAAAATTTCGTGTCAATCCCTTAGAGATCATGCCCTGCTTCTATTCCTATATCCCACAGGCTGTCGTGTTGGAGAAGTTCATCGATTAAATTTAGAAGATATCAATTGGGAAAACGGATCAGCGATTGTAAACCGAAAGGGTTCTAAACAAAGGGAGGTTTATTTTACAACGGAATGTAAGGTGTGGCTTAAAAAGTATTTAGATAGTCGAGAAGATAACTGTGAAGCACTTTTGTAACTGAACGCAATCCTATTCGTAGAATGACGATCCCAACCCCAACCCTCCGTTACGCTGTTAAGTTGATTGCAGCTCGTGGAAGGATTGCTGTAAATGTCTATCCCCACCGCTTTAGGCACACTTACGCTTGCCAGTTACTTGATAACGGCGCACCATTAGATTTCATTCAGGGGATGTTGGGGCATGAAAAGGCATCTACAACTCAAATTTATGCTCAGTTACGTGGAGAGCGTCGAAGAGAGTTATATAAACGATTCTTCTAGGAGCCTAACGGCTCCTTTATTCTGCAAAGGGCAGAATAGCACAATAAGAAAAAGGGTAGCCAAAGCGAGACTTGACGATAAGTTATCTTAATCTCACAAGCCTTACATTATAGGTAATAATATATTTTGAGACTCCACAGTTGTTGTCTATTTCCTTTTTTAATAATTTTCATATTATAAAACGTAATTTCAATATTTTAATAAAGGAGTGAAGACGATGGCTGTCTATGTACGCAACAGTACTGATGAAGTCGTCAGTGTTGCTATTGGTTTCCGTGATGACAGTTGTGGAACAAAGGTAAAAGTCCCTTGGAGAAAGGCTGGTTGGTGGAATGTGAACCCCGGGGAGAGTAGACGGATTTTGAGAGGGGATTCCGATGGTCGTCATTACTTTTTGTTCGCTGAGAGTAAATCATTTGTATGGGATGGACCATACGGCACTGACATCCCTAAGGGAGGTGGTCCTTTCAGTTGGTGTTGGGACTTAGCTTGCAATTTTTGTAGGATTGTAGGATTTAGGAGAACGCCTAGAACAGGAAGTGTCAAGGCGGAAAACTACACAATTAATCTTACGCCGCCTAGAAAAGGAAATGCTAGTCGAAAAAACTACACAATTAATCTTACGCCGTCTAGAATACTAGGAGAAGGAAAAGCTAAATTGGGTCAGAACCGCAGGACATTGCCTAAAAAACAGAAAGTAATTAAAGCTAAATTGGGTCGGAATCGTATGATACGATACAAGTGAGGAATTAGAAATGATTCCTCAAGGTCATTGGTTTGCTTATGAAGAAAATAAGCTGAACATGAGATAAGCCTCTTCTTGCTACATTAAAATAGAGAAGATGTTTTACTTATGACACCTTTTTCATATCTCGTTAAGTAACATAGAAAAGGTAATAATATATAAACAAAGTTTATTTAAAACTCTCGTTTTATACAGCTATCGGGTTTCTATACTTCAATATGGCTGTATTGGTAGTCATTTTTTTTTCAGTTAAACCAACTCTTCCAACCATGCTTTATTACAAACAGTGCTTCCCGTGTTCCACCACCAGCGAAAGGGGAATAGAGGAAACTAGGAATTTTAATATAATAATATTTTTTGATAATCCACTATCAACCATTTCATTTTCTCTGAATGTTCATACCATAGTACAGTAAGTTTAATATTTAGAGAATGGAGTGACGACAATGGGTTTATATATTCTTAACAATAGCAGTTTACCCGTGGATGTTGCCTTTGCCTACTCTGATAGCAGCTGTAGAAGTAAAAGTGGTGTCGGCTGGAGAAAAACTGGTTGGTTCAATGTAGCACCGCGGAGCAGGAGGCAGTTAGTTAGCGGCTATGTCGGGGGCAGCACCTTCTTTGTCTACGCCGAAAATGTGAATGGAGACAACTGGGGAGGGGACTTCTACACCCAAGTCCCAGACGATGCATTCAGTTGGTGCTGGAACACGGGCTGCAGCACATGTACAAATGTAGGATTTGGAAGAGTCAGCGTTGGAATATTCACCTTCCACCATATAATTGAAATTTCTGCGGATAACACGATAAAACATAAATCAATCCGGATTAAATCGCATGCGAAACTAAAAAAAGGATATCGTGTTGGCAAACTGACAGCCATTCCGAGAAAACGGAAATTGAAAAAAAGTAAAATAATAAAAAGAAATAAATAAAATATGGAGTGAACGGAAATCACTCCTTAAAATGCTGCTAAAGCAGCCATTTTTGTTTATCTCGTTATTGGGGAGATTAGCGGAATAAATGGTTTTTTTGCATAACCGAATGTTTTGCCTATGATAGTAGTATGATCCTTGGTTCGAATATAATGAGAAGGTGGTTGTATATTCATCCATGCAAGTTCAAAAAGGGGTGAAGAAATTCTTAAAGTAGCTCTCCCTATTAATCAACTTGCAATAGAACCAAATCGCCAAGAAATTGACCATTACTATATAAATAAAATCAGACAAGCTTTCATGACATGGGAACGACCTAAACCACAAAAATGGAAGATGGGTGATGTCTTCTCTATTCCTTTGTGTGATGGCACTTTTTCATTCGGGCAAGTTCTATGGGCAGAATACAAATCTGCTCCCAATTGTGCGCTTTTTAATTGTAGGCACTAAGAAATCATTCCCACTGAAGAAATTATTTCTTCGCCTGTTATTTCAGACCTAAATATCGGTTCTGAATGTCTAAACGGTTTTAAATGGACAGTTATTGGCAATGCTCCTGTAAAAATTGATAAAAAACTGGAGCGATGTCTGTTGAAACGAGTGGCGGTCAAGATAAAGCAAATGGTACTCACCTTCAATTTTATTGGTAGTCAAATAAAAGCCCAATAACGATTACTGGGCTTTTTATCTTCACCAATGAGAAAACTTTATCCTCTTCACGTCATATAGAGAGGAAACCAATCTCCTACTTTTTCCATTTTTATGCAAATCTATAATATATTAGAAACGTCAATCGCCATAAAACGGATAGGCTTATCAACCAAAAGTAAGTGGGGAGGTCGAGGTTTTGGGTAAAAAAGGAAAGTATATAGTTTTCGTTCTTATTATACTTTTTGTCTGTTATTTCGGGTTTTATTTTATGGAATATCATATTAGTAACGACCAGATTTCCATTCAATCGAGCTTAAAAGACTGGTTAAATAGAGTACCAAGAAAAGTTGATTTGAATCCCGATATTATAGAGGTCGTACAATTAGATGATACCACTTCTTACATCGCTCTCTATCAGCTGTATGATGGAACGTTTGGTCAAGCTCATTTGATCAAAGGATTTAACGGGAAGTATAAAATTCAACATTCTAGCCATGGTGGATCAATTACAGGAGTTTCTTATCAAGTAACAGAAACGAATAAAGGTAAATATATGGTTGTATTTGGTGGGAATTCGAATCTAAAAATTAACCATGTTACAGCAAAATCGATACACGAAGACTATGAATTTAAAACCGATGTTTCTAAAGATCCGTATTTTGTAAAATATGATAAATTGCCAGAAGATCTAAAACAACCATTTCCTGCTGAATTAACCTTTTTTGATAAGAACAACAAAACATTGTTTTATTAAACGATCAGGAAGTTATCCCTTGGGTAGTTAATCATGAATAAGTGAGGGTATCGATGAATGTAAAATTGCTTTTGATTACTATTTTTGTCACTATCATCGTGGGTTGCAGCCAAAGTGAATACCAGACCATTCCTCAAGTGATTGGATCAGAGTTAAAGAACGTAAAGCAAATTGATATTCGGTATGGGGATGGAACGTTCGTAAGCCTTAAAGACGACCCTAAGGATATCGGTCAGATTGTAGAGACTTTAAAGAAAATACACTTAAAAGGAAAAAAGCAAGAAGATCTCCTACCGAGAAGACAGCAATCATATCCACGATAAGTCGTAAAAGTAATTTCAGCCGGCTTTCTCCAACCTGTATCAAGGCGCTCTTGTTTAGCCCTGCAGAAGTTACAAGTTTTGACAATTAGATGGTATCTCATAAAACATACTCTACAAAGCTGGGTGTCCTTATCAACCCTGCTTTAGTCCAAGATTGAAATTTCACTATCGCTCGAATTACGGGTTCGAGGTAAATCCAGTGGTTATCTTCTTTACGAGTAATCTGTTTTGCAATCTGATAGAGCGCCTTTCGTTCGTCCTGCAAATCAAGACTTAGGCCAAATCAAGACTTAGGCGTAAAAAAATGACCAAAATATTTAAGCTCCTTCGATGTGAATATATCCACAATGAAGGAGCTTTATGGGCTAGAGTAGCATTGAGTAAATTTGGGTCCATTTAGGAAATAAGTGGTGATCTGACGGTAAAAAGTATCGAAAAACATTATGGAGATGGAACTTTTACCACTTTTTCTGATTTCAAGGAAAAAGTGGTAAATAAGTTCCGACTCCTGTACTTCCTAGGAACCTTTCTCGTACTTTTTTCCGTTTATTAGGCAAATGGCCCCAAAATCGATAGATGCTACCTCCACTCCTATATTAATTAACCGCCACCAAGTCCAGCATGTCCGCCATATCTTCTTGGGCTGTACCGATCAGCTTCAAATTAAATACTTGCTGTAGGATGTTAATCACACCTTCGGAAATGAATTCCGGTGGCTTTGGACCAATGCGGATGTCTGTAATTCCTAAACTGAATAGTCCGAGTAAAATCGCTACCGCTTTTTGTTCAAACCAAGACAATACGATGCTTACTGGCAATTCATTGACCGGACAATCAAACGCTTGGGCTAACGCCTGCGCGATTTTCACCGTAGAGACGGAGTTATTGCATTGTCCTAAATCGATATAGCGGGGGATTTCGGTTCCGGGAACCGTTCCGTAGTCTACATCGTTGAATCGGAACTTACCACAGGACGTCGTGAGGATGACGGTTTCCTTCGGCAGCGATGTTGCCAACTCGGTGTAATATTCCCCGCCTTTTCCGGGAGCATCACAACCGGCAATGACAAAGAAACGTTTAATTTTCCCGTCTTTCACCGCTTGAATGATTTCAGGAGCCAATCCTAGGACTGTTTCATGATGGAAACCGGTCGTAAGTGTTTTCTCTGATTCAATATTAACAGTCGGCAAGGACAGGGCTTTTTCAATCAATGGAGTAAAGTCATCATTTACAATCTTCGTAACCCCTTCAAGTCCTGCAATTTCATAAGAGAAGAACCGGTCCGCATAGGTTCCTTTGATCGGCATCACGCAATTGGTTGTAGCCAGAATAGCCCCTGGAAATTCTTCGAACAAGCGGCGCTGGTCATACCAGGCTTTCCCTATATTTCCTTTTAAATGCGGGTATTTCTTTAATTCAGGATATCCGTGAGCAGGCAGCATTTCCGAGTGGGTATAGATATTGATCCCTTTGCCTTCGGTTTGCTTCAACAGCTCTTGCAAGGCAAACAGGTTATGGCCGGTAATTACAATTGATTTGCCTTCGATCTTATTTTGGGAAACGGTGATCGGTTGAGGAATCCCTAATCGCGAAGTGTGCGCACGATCGAGAAGCTCCATTACTTTAATTGCGGCATTCCCGACTTTCATGGCCATATTGATATGTTCCTGCATATTGAAATTCGAGTTCGTTAAGGTCAGGTATAGAGCCTCATGGGTTGTCGCATCAACCTCTGAATCGACAAACCCTAATTGCCGGGCATGTGTAGCATAAGCTGCAATACCTTTCAAAGCAAAAATAATGGTATCTTGAAGGCTTGAGATATCTTCATTTTTACCGCAAACCCCAATTATTTTACATCCACCGCTAGGCGTTTGTTCACACTGATAGCAAAACATGTCATAACTCCCATCTTTTAGCATTTTTCCTGTTGCTACTATAATAAAATTTAAATCATTTTTTTATAGTACTTATTGTCCGGCCTTGGGGAAGTGATCAATATCACAAAAACAGCCTCTCTCCTGCTCATTTCACAAAGATGACAAAAATGAATGTTATCGATCTGGCGGATAATAAAAAGGAATTGGGGGATTTTACTATTCTTCATTTTAAAGGTATCCGGGATCGCGTTTTTCCAGACTTTCACTTGGAAAGTGTCTTTGGCGAACGTCCCCCGCTTGATCCAAGGCCCGGTTACATCGAACCTCTACCCCTGGAGCGGGATTTTATCGATTTTCCTTCCGCCGTTCCCGGCACTGTCTTCAAAGCAGCTACGGATGAAGCTATTCATGTGGATTTAGGCACTACGGACAACCGTATTCGCGCTTCGGTGGTCTCTTTTTATTGAACAAACGGGATTTAAGTAATCGTTTTTATAATAAAATCATGAAAAAAACATCTCGGAGTCGAGATGTTCTATGAACAAATAAATTTTATTGTCTCTTATGGGCATTTGGTACAAACAATCCTTTTCCATATTTATCTTTACCAAAATCACCAATTAACTTTTGAGTTTCATTGCTAACAAAATAAGAAATTAGTTTGTCGGCTAATTCTGGTTTGTTTGTTGATTTGACTTGAATAATTCCATAGGGATTAAATAATGTCTCGTCACCTTCCAGAAGAATCTTTAGGTTGGACTTTTGGGAGAGATATGTAGCTTCATCTATTAGTGTATATCCATCCTTCTCATCTGCCATTTTTAATGTAGCTCCCATACCTTGTCCCGCAGAGAGATACCAATCGCCCTCTGGTTTTATTCCAGACTTCTCCCAAACAGTAAGTTCTTTTTTATGGGTCCCGGAATCATCGCCTCTTGATACAAAGATTGATTTTGTATCCGCTATCTTTTTGAACGCATCGGTAACGGAAGACATCCCTTTAATTCCAGAAGGATCGCTTTCAGGACCAATTACCAAAAATTGATTATACATCACATCATATGCATTCATTCCATATCCATCTGCAATAAATTTATCTTCGGCTTTTTTTGAATGAACAAGTATGACATCTGCATTGCCATCTTCTCCAAGTTTGATGGCTTGTCCTGTTCCAACTGCGATTACTTTCACTTTAATGCCTGTTTCTTGTTCAAAAGGTGGGAGAACTACATCTAAAAGTCCTGAATCCTGTGTACTCGTAGTTGTAGCGAGAATAATTTCCTTTGTAGAATCAGCACTTGCTTTTGGTTCGGGTTTTGTTTCTTGAACACTTTCACTGTTACTGCAAGCACTTGTGATAAATAACATCATAATTAGCATGAAAAATAATCTTGCATGTCGCATACCTTTACCTCCAATTTTTTATCAATTCATTTAAAAATTATAGCAAAAAAAATTAACATTTGAAACACCGTATAAGAGTTTTAGTTATTTTTATTTATTTTTAGTTAGTTTTAGTTAGTTTGCTCCACCGCTTGTGCGGTAATCTAGCTCTGTTAACTACTGTAATTGTTATTTTCTTTACTAAAATGTTGAAATTCATAGTTTCTTCATTTCTTCTACATAATTTCTTCACACCTCATGACTATTATAAAAATATAAAACTAAGGAGATGATTGAAATGAAAAAAGTATGGTTTGGTTTAATGGGTGCTATTTTAGTAATAGGTGTAGGTACATCTGCTTTTGCTGCTGTGGAAAACCCTGGAGAAGGAACAATGAATTTTGGTCAAATGCTACCTTTTATGCAGAAAATGCACCCTGATAAAACTACACAAGAATTGAAAGATATGTATGAATTACACCATGGTACTGGTGGAGCAGCACCAAGTGCGAACTTTGAACAATGCGACATGGACATGACCAACATGATATCTGGAATGAAAGATGAATAGAACACAAGCAAAACTCACCTTTAATTTGGTGAGTTTTATTTCGATTCGGTAAAAAATCAATACCGAAGGATAACAGAGCCTTAAAATAAAAGCATTAGAAGTTATTGAATTAACGGAGATCAATAGAATGATTAGGAATACTTCGGCATCCTTCTTCGTTTTTAGCGTTAATGGACAGATTAAAGCAATAAACGTATTTTACATGGATGGCTGAAATTAGGGGAAAATACTCAAAGGTGATCATATGAAAGCAAAAATTATGTTGATTGTATTTCTTATCTTTGGTCTGTTCCTCACATCAGCCCAAGCTAACAATTTATCCAACATTGAAGTGTTTGATGTCAAAAAGCAACAGGTTATAGAAATTATTGCTAATTCAGAAATGATACAGGGAGAAACCAAGAAGTGCCTCAAAACGATTAATGGTATAACGAAGAGGTTTAAACCTATACCACAGGAAGGTGAAATAATTAAAATTCCTGTTGAACCATCTGTAATGGTAAATAACCAGTGGATTAATTCGTTGGTCGATGAAGTGAAATTAATTCTACCAACAAATGAAACACCACTACTTATGATCTTCGATGATGAAAACAAGCCATATTTTCTTGAATTTAAACATGATATTAAATTATTGTTATCAGAAATTAAGAGGTAAGCTGGTTACTTTCAACCAGTCTTCTCTTTTTTTGTTTTTGTGTAATTATCCCTCATATATAAGAGAACGTTACTCCAATCTCCATAATCCTTTCTTAGCATCACGAGCCTGCGTTTGAAGCTTGGTGAAGTCATCGACGTAACGAATGTTAGGTGGGAACGTAGCTACCATGGCATACCCTTCCGCTACTAGCGTCTTATTAATCATTTCATCATTAAGCCATACATAAGCAAGTAGACGACCATATTGATCTCGTTCTTGAACATCGAACTCTAGACGAACGGTTTGACCCTCCAATCTTGATTTTGTATAAGCGGATGCTTCAGGATCATACGGTTGAACTGGTTTTGAAGGATGAACTGTTTCCGGCGTATCAACACCAATGAGACGGACATTTTCTTCTTTACCGTCTATGGTAACCTTAATCGTATCCCCATCAACTACTTTAACCACGTTTACTGTTAACTGCTGTGTAACTGTATCGATGGTTACTGTTTGAATAGCTGTATTCCATGAAATTTCAGCGCCTAGAGCTTCAAAAATGGTACGTAAAGATACAAGGGTACGCCCGTAAATGATCACCGGAGCTTAATCAAATGATAATTTCTTGCCATTATGTAGTACAGAAATATTGGCTTTTTGATATGTAGGTGCAGTCGTTGGTGCTGGTGTAGGTGTTGAAGTCTTATTATTGTGTATTACTCTTAACATCCCATCGAAGTGAGCTAGCTATACAAAATGGGGACGAAGTCTTACATGCATGATGAAATTACGTTACTTCCCTTGGCCAAATAAACGAATGACCCAGAACAAACATACAGTCATCTGCCTCTTTTGTTGCATTTAATAAACTATGAAAGAAAAGAGGTGTGAAAATGAAGAAAAAGATGTCCATTAAGAAAGTCGTCATAAATGCCAAAAAAGCAAAAGTTAAGCAGGATCTTGGGGGCGGCTTTAGAAGGTTTGTATTTTTCTTTACAGTCAATCCATTCTCAACTTTTACTTTTACCTTCTCGGATCCAAACTGGAAACCCGTTAGCGGCGGATGGTGGATTCAAAACCCTTTAAGTCCTTCCTATGCCTACAGTAATTATTCCGCGACAACCAATAGCTGGGTAACTGTTGTTTATAATCCCGCTTCTAGCGCTAGATCGGTCGCCTTTACTATTATTGCAAAGCTCTAACAATAAGTGAAAAACACCTTACCCTTTGAATCATAGAACGAAAAGGGCAAGGTGTTTTTTACTTTTCATTGCGTTATCTCGTTCGGATTTTTTAAGAAATTATGCTGATTATAAAAATATGTGAGGTAAAAATTAATGAACAAGTTGCCATTGCGTTTTCTCACACGTTTTTTTCACGAGAACTTTGAGGAGGAAGAATGCCTTGAATACGAATAGCAAACCCCTTTGCCCACACTTATACTCCTCCTAAAAAAAGGGATTGACATTTACGTATACGGAAAGGTGTAAAGTTATAGTGTCAGGAGGTGAACATTATGGAATACACCGTACAAAAGCTGGGTCAGTTGGCAGGAATCAGTACCAGAACACTGCGGTATTATGATGAGATCGGGATTCTTAAGCCAGCAAGAATCAACTCGTCTGGATATCGGATCTATGGTCAGGAGGAGGTAGACCGTTTACAGCAAATCATGTTTTACAAAGAATTAGGAGTCAGTCTTGAAGTGATCAAAGAAATCATCACTTCCCCTTCCTATGACGAAGCCAAAGCTCTAAAGGAACACCGTGAACAGCTATTCGATAAAAGAAGACAGTTAGATGTGCTGATCACCAATGTGGAAAAAACAATTGCTTCAATGGAAGGGAGAATAATCATGACCGATAAAGAGAAGTTTGAAGGTTTCAAGCAGCAGTTGATTGATGACAACGAGACTAAGTACGGGAAAGAGATTCGTGCAAAATATGGCAACAATGTGGTGAACCGATCCAATGAAAAACTAAAGAACATGACGAAAGAAGAGTATGAAAAGGTTACCCGTCTGGCGGATGATGTCCTATCGACACTTTTCGAAGCATTTGCAAATGGCGATCCATCCAGTGACATTGCACAAGAAACAGCGGAGTTGCATGAGAAGTGGCTTACGTATTATTGGAGTGAATACAGCAAAGAAGCTCATGCTGATCTTGCACAAATGTATGTGGATGATGAACGGTTTAAGGCTTACTATGAAAAGCAGCCCGGTATGACAGAATTCCTGAGAGATGCGATCCACATCTATACAGGCATTACGAAATAGATATAAAAGATCGTTTGGCATAACAGAGGTTGTAGACTTTCTGTACAAGAAGAAAATGTTTCATGTGGTTTTTACTATTGGAGATCTATTGTGGAGGAGTGATGTCATCGCTCCTCTTTTCATTGTTCATGCTATTTGGAGCTTAGTTAAATAAGTTTCCAAACAAGGAAGTTTATTGCCCCCGGAGAATAAGAATTGATAAGGGGGGATTTTATGGAGATATTTGTGCTGTTTGTTGTGGCTGTATTCATTATCTTGATTATCAATTTGGTTAAACAAAATGAAAAAAATCCACGAAAGACAACCTCTAATTACAATCATAGTTATTCAGATAGCGGTCCTATCCTTGATGATGGTTGCAAAGATGGGTGGAAAACAGGGGATGGTGGGAATGATTGTGGAGGCTCCATTGATGGAGGCGGAGGAAGCGATGGAGGTGGCGGAGGTGGGGGAGATTAAAAAGGGAAATGTGGTCATAACTTTAGAACATCATAACAAATCCTAAAAAATTAGGAGGAATTAATACATAAAGTCAATAAAGACACGGGATTATCCTATCTTGGATATCGTGTCTTTTTTATGTTAGCTGGTTATTTGGTTACGAATTGAGAAATCATCGTATATGGAATTGCGGAAATTAGCTATTCCGGTTGACACACTTATTACAGCCGTTATAAGAGGTGATAGGCTCATAGCACTAAATAGCATAAATTATTTTGAACAAATTGTGACAAAAATGTCGATTAATAAAGATTTTTAGAATATAATGAATTAGTATATAATACCTATTCGTTTGATTGTTTAGATTACATATTTTGAAGGTGGAAAAGCATGCTAAATTCACATCGTAATGAATCCACAGTCAAGCAACTTCTTGTTCGTACAACAAGTATATTCCTTTTTACTATAATACTTGGGTATGCATCTATTTATTTTATTACCAAGCAAGAGTGGGATCAGCGACTTGAGGAGCAAATGAACTATGTAACAGAAATGACGAAACAGTCCATCGAAAACACGCACGAATCTGTTCAAACACTCGAACACCTTGAGGATTTACATCTGTATGCTATTTCACAAGCTATTCATGAAGAATTGAATGAAAAAGAGGTAAAAAATGTTTCACAAGCGGAACTTGAACGTCTAAAGGAAAAATGGGCATTATCGGATATTTCTCTCTTCATTCGGGAAGACGATGGGGATGTTGTAGTTGTTAAATCAACAGACCCGAAAGAGATTGGACTAAACGCAAAAAGTTGGGGCTATTGGTATACAGCTATGATTAGTTTATTTAATGGAGACAAAGTGGATGTAAAAGAAGGCTATGCCAATCATCATTATTGGGTTGGACCGCTTTCGTTATCAGAAGTTAAAAACCAGCATTATAAGTATGCTTACTTTTATGATGGAAGTACAGACTATATGATCAATCCCTATGTGGATACAGAAGGCATTTATCAAATTATGAATAAAAGTGGACCTTCTCAACTGATTGAAAAAATGGAAGCAAGTAATCGTGATATTGAAGAAATAGCAGTTATTAACGTCGAGGCTTATTTAAAAGGTGAAAAGAATAAAGTCATTGAACCCATGAGGGATTTACCTGTCTTATACGGAAATTATGAATTTAAAACGGACACTGATAGGGGCATCTTTAAAAAGTCTTTAGAGGGCCGTATTTTTGAAAGCGTTCAATTAGAACACAATGGTGCTCTTAGGGAAAAAATATACGTTTCTCTGCCCCAGAAACGAGTTTTAACAGTTGTCATAAGTCTTGAAAGGCAGCGTGAAATGGAGGAGAAACTGTTTTTCCTTTTTTTAGGAACTCTCCTTGTCACGATTGTAGGCATATTAATATTGGGAAGAGTGGTTGCCCAGAGACCTTTAAAGAAATTGAGAGCAGAACAAGAGAGGTTAAAGGTAGCTGAGCATTTCAAAAGAACCATAGAGATCCTTCCAAACGCGATATATAAATGCAACCGAGATTCTAATGGATCCTTTATCTTAAATTATGCGGAAGGGATAACATTGGAAAGGCTCAATCTTACAACGGATAAGGTTGCAGGAAAAAGGGTTCAAGAATGTTTTCCGCAGGACTTGATTGATGTTATGATTCCAGCGTTAGATAAGGCATACGTTCAAGAACAAGCTGAGTTTATTTATTCACTCGATGATCGTATCTATCAACATGTACTTAAAGCCGTGCGTGATTTCGACGAGCCTCGTGAAATTGTTGAAATCGCAGGGTATGCGGTTGACATCACTGAACGAGAACAAGCCAACGAAAAAATAAAGCATTTGGCTTTATATGATCCTTTAACAGCCCTTCCAAACCGTGCTTACTTCCTAGATAGACTTGAACAGGCATTGCTTGAACACGAGGGACAGAGTCTGTCCATTCTTTTTATCGATCTTGATAATTTTAAGCAAATCAACGATTCGCTTGGTCATGAAATCGGTGATCAATTATTAAAACACGTCAGTATGCGGTTGTTAGATTGTTTAGGTCCGGAAGCATTTCCTGCTCGCATGGGAGGAGATGAATTCACGGTACTTCTTAGGGATCATGAGACGAAAGAGAGAGTAGAATGTGTTTGTAACAAGATAATTGAAAACCTTCAACAACCTTTTTTTATTGATCATCAATCCTTTTATATTACCGCCAGTATTGGGATCAGTATGGCCCCTGCTGATGGAAATACAGTGAAATCCCTATTAATAAATGCGGATATGGCGATGTACCTATCTAAGCAGCAGGGAAAAAATGGCTATTGCTTCTTCAATCCAGAAATGAACGAGACATTGCAAAAAAGATTACATATTCAATTAGACTTACGTAGAGCCATACAGAGTCAGGACCAGTTTTTCCTCCTTTATCAACCCCAATATAGCTTAGAAACAAAGAGAATAGTGGGTGTCGAAGCTTTGTTGAGGTGGAATCACCCTGCTTTGGGTGTTGTATCGCCAGCCGAATTTATCCCCATTGCTGAAGAATCAGGGTTAATTGAGCCTCTAGGACAATGGGTGATACATGAAGCCTGTAACCAGTTTCGAGAATGGATAAGAGAAGGAATAGATCCTTTAAGAATTTCAGTAAACCTCTCTGCTCGCCAGTTTAAAAAGCACGACTTAGCAGAACGAATACACCATGTCATTCAACAAACGGAGATGGACCCTCGATATCTAACCGTGGAAATTACGGAAAGTGTATACATGGAAGATACGGAGTATACGAAACAAATCTTGAAGCAATTACGTGAATCTGGGATTCAAGCAGCTATTGATGATTTTGGAACTGGGTATTCTTCTCTAAGCTATCTAAAAGATTTACCGATTCACTACCTCAAAATTGATGCTTCTTTTATAAGGGAGATTAAAGAACAAGGAGCAGGAATGGCCATTGTGAAATCCATTATTGATCTTGCCCGTAATTTAGGACTTCAAGTTGTGGCAGAAGGAGTTGAAACCCGAGAGGAATATGATTGGCTTGACTCTGCGGGATGTCACGAGATTCAAGGGTATTATTTTAGTCGACCTTTAAAACCTGATGAAATATTGCAAATGTTTATCGAGACAATGATCCATGCTTGACTTAAAACTGAATTGACGGTTTGGCAGGCCTGTTATGTCGTCGTAATAGGCTTGACGATACAAATAAACACTCATCCAACAAGGATGAGTGTTTATTTACTATGTATGGTGGAGCATAGCGGGATCGAACTGCTTTGATACCATTTGACATCATTAATCTAATGGAATATCAATGATGTCAAATGGTATCACCTCTACACTGCCAGTGTAGAGCTTTCCCAGCTCAGTTAATGCCCCATTATGGCATACGGAAGGATTCCTGGATGGCTGCTTCCTCCCGGACCTGGCCCGATAAGAAGCTTCCGTTGCCTTGGCGATTGGAGGAATGGTTACCTTCTTTCACCATAATAAGTGGCGGAGGAAGTAGGATTCGAACCCACGTGAGCTTGCACTCAAACGGTTTTCAAGACCGCCCCGTTATGACCACTTCGGTATTCCTCCAAATTTATGATGCCGGCTAAAGGACTTGAAGCCTTGGGCCCCCTGATTACAAGTCAGATGCTCTCCCAATTCAGCTAAGCCAGCCTATGGTGGACGATGACGGATTCGAACCGCCGACCTCTACGATGTCAACGTAGCGCTCTAACCAACTGAGCTAATCGTCCAATGGGGCGATCGATGGGAATCGAACCCACGAATGTCGGAGCCACAATCCGATGCGTTAACCACTTCGCCACGACCGCCATCAGCGACACTATTTAATTTACCATAAAACCTTATTGGTGTCACTAGTTAATTTTGTTTGTAATAGAAAAAGGCAAAAAATTAATATAGACAATATTAAATGATATACATCATAAATAATATTTAATAAATAGTATAATTTAACTCTTGTATATAGTATAATTTTACCAGAAAAGGCTAATGTGGATGGTGGGTCCAAGGACTATAACATCACTATTATCATAAATGGATGATCTATATATAGAAGGAAGGTAAAATAGGATGGAGAGAAAAGGCAGAAGAAACTCCTTGTCATTCCAAGCATTTATATATGTAACCGTATTATTGATATTGCCGCTTTTTGGTGCGGGTTATTTTTTTAACTTGAAGCTTTCTGATGGACTTCATATCATGGAGAAAGAACGACTCTTGATTTCTTCCCACGCTACTCACGCACTGTTAGATAAACTGGGGGAGAATTTGTTAGGTACTGCTAAAACCAATGCGTTATGGGAGGATTACCTAATCGCAGTCAAGAATAGAGATATACCTTGGATAGAAGAAAATATCAATGTAGCTGTTCAAGCTGTTCCTAACCTTCATTTTGTTGCAACCAGTGATTTGCAAGGAAATGTTATTTCTCAAATAGGAGATGTCAAAGAATTTAACGGTAAAAATACATCCGCGGATTTGTTGAAAAGGCTTGAGTCAAGTTCTGATTTGTATGGCCTTATGAACACAACAAAAGGGTTAGCAATGATAGCCGTTTCTAATATTTCAAATGATGACGGTACTGCAGAGTCCGGAGGAATATTGATATTTGGTACGATTTTAGATGAGAAAACACTGGCTGATATTAAGACAACGTTGGAATCTGACGTAAGCCTGTTAACCGTGGATGGATCCTTATTGACTACTTCAGAAGAAGTTACTGTAAATCATTTACAGCCCTTTTTAGAGAAAGTGAGGGCCAATCAAGAGGCTGAGATATTTGAGGCCAATGAGAGCGGTCAACTACATAGTGCTCACGTCGTCACATCTATCCAAAATGTGATGGGGGCACCGTTAGGTGTATTGTATGTTAGCCAAAAACTCCCAGCGAGTTCGGAACTAAAAAAAGAAGTAAAAGTAGTTTCTATGTTTGTTTCCATTGTCATTATATTGATTACTGGATTAATATACGCATTTTTACAACGAAGAATTATCTTGCCTATTCAACATCTTGCCTCCATTTTAAATGAGATTGCAAAAGGTGATCTAACGAGGTTTATTTCGGAGAAGTACTTGAAACGGAAAGATGAATTAGGTGATTTAGCCCACTCCACCCGAAAAATGCGATCAGATTTACGTGATCTTATTGGGCAAGTTCAACTAAGTTCCAAAAATGTAGCTGCTTCAGCCGAAGAATTATCCTCTTCCGTAGAGGAAACAACGAGAGTTACTCATGAGATTGCTTCTGCTATGTATGAGGTGGCCAGCGGGGCTGAAATCCAATTGCTTGGGGCTGAAGAATCATCCAAAGCGATGAACGACATGGGTAAAGGAATACTCTGTATTGCAGAATCAGCCAGTACAGTTTCCAGTACGTCTATCCAAATGGAAAAGGAAGCCCTTCTAGGTAATCAATCTATTCAAAAAGTCATTCAACAAATGGAAGATATAGGGGATTCAGTCAATCAGTCCGCGGTGATTGTTCAAACTCTAAATGAACGCTCTAAAGAAATTGATCAGATTATTTGTCTAATCCGAAGTATTGCAGATCAGACTAATTTGCTAGCCTTAAATGCTTCGATTGAAGCAGCGAGAGCTGGCGAGCATGGAAGAGGTTTTGCTGTGGTGGCAGAGGAAGTAAGAAAATTAGCCGAACAAGCAAAATCATCGACTCAGCGAGTAGCAGATTTAATAATTACGGTTCAAACAGACGCATTATCTTCAGCGACATCCATGAATAAAGTAGATCGGGAGGTTCAGGAAGGGATCCAGTCCGTTCATAAAGCAGGAGAAGTCTTTAAACGAATCCTTCAAGCGACTGAAGAGGTTTCAAAACAAATTCAAGATGTCTCAGCTTCATCAGAAGAGCTGTCAGCTAGCACAGAGGAATTAGGAGCGTCCGTGGAAAATATGGCTGGAATAGCGAAGAAATCTACGCAAGAAGCTCAGATTGTTGCATCTTCTTCTCAGGAACAGTTGGCTTCGATTCAGATGATGGCTGTATCTACTGAATTACTAAATAATATTTCAAAAGAATTGCAGAGTTTGATTTTAAAATTTAAAGTATAATGGACGAAAAAAGCTTGTTTCTACAATGTTTAGCGTAGGGAAGCAGGCTTTATAAACGTATGAAATTAACGATAACCTAAGGGGGAAACTACTTCCATTTTTAAAAGTAACGGCTAGAGGATCGCCCTGCTAACCAAGCCCTTCTCCCTCTCATCTTTTCCGATCCCTCCATAATGGAAACAGTATACATAAAAAAGCGGCGCCGAGTAAAAATGAGCCATAGGTAAAATAACTATGGGTAACAAAATTGGCAAGTAGATTTTCGCCGATGATCGGAGGAACAAAAGGGTCTACTTCAATAGGAGCCCTAGGGTCCAGATTGGTCCCGAAATTGGCCAACCAGCGGTGAATATCATAAATACCTAATGCACCACCAACGATAAAAAGGATAATTAATCCGTAAAGTAAGCTTGTTTTCCTCTTCACGGCAACCAGGAGCGTTAACATAGCCATTCCTTCAATAAGGTAAGGCAGAAACTGTAGTTCGGGAAAACTTTCTTCGCTGAACTCCTTCATTCCGATATAATGATTTAAGCTGTTCACGATATCAATTTGACCAGCCAATTTATACGGGTAAACAATAATATTAAGTCGTTCTGGATACTGGGGGGCAAAAAACTCCATTCCCCACCATGGAAAGAAAATGGAAGTAATTAATAGAACGGCGGCAACAATCAATGCAATAACGGAGGGGTACGAAAGAGTTTTAGACATGTAAATCATCTCCTTTTTTCTTTACTTTGTTTCAATTAAGAGGTATCCATTCATTTCCTGATATAAGGCCGAACAGGAATTGGTGCAATATAGCGGATAGGTACCAACCTTGTTACTGCTTCACCTGGATCGCATGGCAATACCATATATATGCACTTTGTTTCCGGATGGGATGAGCCAACAGGAAGATAGGTGTTTTTTTGCTAGGTTTTGTTTATACCAACAAAAAACAAAAATACAAAAAAGCCTTATTGCTCATTTGCAATAAGACCTTTATCAAAAAGACTGGTACATGATTTTCTCCTTATTAATTATGTGGTCATTTTACCTTCTCGATTAAAGGCTTCTTTCAGATAGGCCTTCAACCATGGAAGCATGTAACGGTCAACGCCCCAAGCATAAGTAGCGGTTCCCATAGCGAGTAAAATGATCCCTACGGTAAAGAGAATAGGGTTTGTGCTTGTGGTACCGGCTAATAGGAAATTGAGGTTCATGAAAACACCAGCATAGAGAGCAATTGTTGTAAAAGTACCAAGGATAAGTCCTAATCCGACAGCCACTTCACCCCATGCGATCAAGAAGTTGAACAATTCCACGTTCGGTAAGGCAAAGCCTTCAAGGAAAGCAGCGTACCAACCTTGTACTGCGGGATGGTCCCCGCCAGCTTTCGCGATGGCTCCTTTAAGAAACCCGGTTGCGTCAAATCCATCTATAGCTTTATGCCATCCTGCTGTTAGCCATTCTACCCCAAGCCAAATTCTCATGATCGTCCATATAGGAATCATAAATTTACCTTTAAGTGTTTCTAACATTTTCATCAGATCCTCTCTAATCATAGTATAGTAATCGAATTGACCTTATCTGGATTTTTATCATTTATTTCCCTCCTTCCTTTCAATTTCAGTATACTAGATTGAAAGATGCTTTGTGCTACACTTCACAAAGTTGAAAATGATTGCTCACATTTTGGTAATATAAGGTTCACATGTTGTTCACTAGTGTTATTGTCTAGCCCGCTGTTACATTTTGGTAACTTCTTTTTTAGGGGATAATTGGAGACTGTCGAGCAGCAAATCTTCCTCTATACCTGAGAATCCTAAGATTTTTGAGTGGAATCAATTGACAGTCTCGATTTCCCTTTGAATAATGGCATTAATTGGTGATATCTATCACCGACGAAGCGTATTGACCTCTTTAAGATAATAGTAACCCTATTTTATGTATTAATGCTTGTATGGGTTGTCTTACTCACTTTTTACTACTTTATCCCTTGGCGGCAATCGGTTAATCCGTTTGACGTCTTTTTTGTACTTATCGGAAAGTATTATACGCATATAGCTTCGCAAGTAGCTTTCTTAAGGTTTATCCCCCCACCAACCCTTCTTCCTAAAATAAAGGGCAATGGCCGTTCCTAAACCAAACATTAGAATCAAGCCATAGGCATACCCGAATTTCCACTTGAGCTCCGGCATTCGTTCGAAATTCATTCCGTATAGGCCTGCAATGAATGTCATTGGAAGAAAAACAACACTGGCCAGGGTTAAGGTTTTCATGATGGCATTCATGTGGTCTGATTTTAAAGACATTTGAAGATCAAAAATGCTAGATAAATTCTCTTTAAAAGTATCAAAAGCACTGACAACCCGGGAGAAATTATCTTGTAAATCTTTAAAATAAAAGCCAGAATCTTCATTAATATACGGAAATTCAGAACGACCTATCGTTTTAATGATGTTTTCTTGGGCTTCTACGATCTGTCTCAAATCATGAATTTTACCTTTCCATCGATAAGCTCCTTTCCCAATTTCATTGGCAAACGGAGTTTTAAAAACTTGCTTTTCTAACTGTTGAATTTCGTTTGCAAGTTTGTCGACGATTTTTAGATAAAACATTCCTACCTTATCTAATATATGATAAAGGATATGCCCTGTGTGGGACATGTGATCGGGATGATCCATGAAATCATCCTTTAATTCGGAGAATAGACTGAGGTCGTCCTGATCCCCTTTTGTAATCACATAATTTTCTCCAACTAAGATACTAATTTTTACAAGGGAATAATCTTCTTGAATAGCGACAGTAGAAACATACGCTTGATTTTTATAAATATCTACTTTAGGGATATCACTATAGGCGTTCATGGCTTGTTTGCTTAATGGATGTACCTTTAATTTTTGTAAAATTTCCTTTAGCTCTCCGCTATTCGAAGACTGGATATGGAACCATACCACCTCTCCTTTCGAGGGAATTCTAAAACGGTCTATTGTTTCAACGGCTTGACTGTTTTCCTGATAACGAAGCATGATCTAATCCCTTTCTCATTTAAGGATGATATATAGTGTTTTTCATGATGTGTCCTTTTATGTAAGGAGGAGGGGTAATGCCCACCCCCTTACTCGATTTCCCTTAATTCCCTAGTGATGTTTTGGGTTGATCATGTTAAAGTAGAGATATCGAATTACTCTTGACTTGTTGATCATTAATATTGTATTATAAGTTTCACAAACACTTAATGCGCTCGTAGCTCAGCTGGATAGAGCGGTGGTTTCCGGTACCACGTCTGCCGGGGGTTCGAATCCCTTCGAGCGCGCCAATTTATACTTCATATGGACGATTAGCTCAGCTGGTTAGAGCGCTACGTTGACATCGTAGAGGTCGGCGGTTCGAATCCGTTATCGTCCACCAATATACATATCATGATGATTCTACCCTTAGCAAACTAGCTAAGGGTTTTGTTTTACTTAACGGAAAGTAGTATACGCATACAGCTATGCCAGTAGCTTTTTTATACTTACAACCATTTTTTTCACCATAATTGAATTGAACATAGTATAATGGATATACAGAAACGTTTGGCAATAAATGAATCTTGTACATCAAGAGGAAGGAACAATGGATATGAATATTGCCTTTTTTCTCTTACCTAAAAATGAAGTAATTTGCTTGTCGCCGAACTCCACGATGCGTCAAGCTTTGGAACGAATGGAATACCATCGTTATACAGCGGTGCCTCTTCTCGATGGGGAAGGTAAATATGTGGGGACGATTACGGAAGGCGACCTTCTGTGGATGCTGAAAAATACAGAAGGATTAACGTTTGAAAATACAAATAAAGTCTACTTGAAGGACATCCCTCAAAGATTAAATAATCAGTTTGTACGGATTGATGCGTTGATTCAAGATTTAATCCCATTAGTTACCATGCAGAATTTTGTGCCTGTGGTAGACGATAAAGAAGTGTTTATAGGGATTGTAAGACGTCGCGAAGTCATTGAGTACTGCGCTAATTTGTTATTCAAATATCAGAATCAAAAATAATGATAACAAAAAGAGGCCTCCCTTATAGGAAGGCCTAAAACTCTCAATCCTAAACTAATCCGTTTTAGTTTAGTTATTTTATAAGACGGTTGATTACGAAAAAAGTTTCGTTTGAAACTAATTTTCCATTATTTATCCTGAGTGACCAATTGGTTATCATGCTATAATATAGTTAATCTTTCCTCGTAAGGTTATGTTCGGATTTTTATTATGTAGGCGCTCCTGAAAATGGGGCGTTTTTTTTATATACCTAACCATAATAAATAAAACCCAATATAACGGATGATAAACTAACTAACACTTATTGAAAAGTGTCAATAAATATCATACAATAATCTAGAAGTTCATAAAGAATGGGATAAATAAGATAATGGAATCGGAGTGATTCAGGGTGCCGGATGCCTATACACCTGAGGAAGTAGCCAAAATTTTGAAAATATCAAAGTATACTGTTTATGAACTTGTGAAGAGGGGTGAGTTAAAGTCTTACCGGATCGGGAAAAAGATGAGAATAGAGCCTGAAGATCTGGAACAATTCATCCATATGAAAAAGCAGAGTGGCCAGAGTTCTATTTCTTCAGATCGTCCATTACCTGGGTTGGATGTCACTAATAAAGTTCTTACGTTATCCGGAAGTCATGATTTCCTCATTGAACACTTGGTTCAATATTTAAGCAAGTACTCATCAGGCATAACTCTTCAAGCTAATTACATTGGAAGTTTAGAAGGGCTTATGATGCTGCATCGAGGAGTTTGTGATATGGCTGCCGTTCATTTGTTGGATCCGTCCTCTGGGGAGTATAATATTCCTTTTATTGAAAGGATTTTTATTCAAGAATCTATCAAAGTGGTTCGGTTAGCATCAAGGAGTCAAGGTTTCATTGTGGCATACGGGAATCCAAGGAATATTAAGGAGTGGAAGGACCTTACTCGAAGCGGGATACGTTTTGTCAATCGCCAAAAGGGATCAGGGACAAGGTTTTTGCTTGATACCCATTTACAGCGCTGGAACATATCGCCTGATCAAATCAATGGGTATGAGGTCGAAGAATGGAATCATTTTTCATCCGCTTCCTGTGTGGCAAGGGGGAGTGCTGATGTGGCATTGGGTATTAAAGCCGCAGCACAAAAAATGGGGCTTACTTTTATCCCGTTGGCAGAGGAAAGATTTGATCTGATTATGAAACCTACATCTAAGAATGAAAAGGCTTTAGAGGAGTTTTATGAACTGATTTGTTCTGCACCCTTTAAAGAGAGCATTCATGAACTACAAGGGTATGATTGTCATGATATAGGCGAAATAATATACGAAAAAAATTAGAGGTGATGCAAGATGAAAAGAAAACTATCATTTTTATTCACATTTACCTGTTTGATTTCGTTCTTGATTACCAACATGATAGGGGCGGCTTCCTTTCCTAACGCTACTTATAAAAAGGTAGCGCAGGAAAGAGAGATGGTATTGGCTACGACAACGAGTACACAGGATTCAGGATTGTTGGATTATATGATTCCTGTCTTTGAAAAAAAATATGGTGTTAAGGTGAAGGTAGTCGCGGTAGGAACAGGACAAGCTATCCAGTTAGGCAAAGATAAAAATGCGGATGTGATTTTGGTTCATTCGCGCAAAAGCGAAGATGAGTTTGTTAAAGGCGGATATGGTCACAAAGCTTTCGATGTGATGTACAATCAATTCTATATTGTAGGACCCAAAGATGATCCCGCAGGGATTCGAAATACGAAGACAGCTGTAGAAGCTCTTCAGAAAATAGCGGCTTCTAATAGTAAGTTTATTTCCCGGGGAGACGACTCCGGCACTCATAAAAAGGAATTATCTCTTTGGAGTAAAGCAGGGTTAAAGCCAGAAAGAAAGGGTTATATTTCGGCTGGGCAGGGAATGGGAGAGACCCTGCGGATGGCTGATGAGATGGGAGCCTACACCATTACCGACGAGGCTACCTATTTAACCAATAAGAATGCACTCATTAACTATATCTATGGAGACAAAAATTTGTACAACCCATACGGGATCATCCAGGTAACAGGAACGAAAAAACCGTATTTAGCCAATGAATTGATTTGGTTCTTTATTAGTCCGCAAGGGCAAAAGATGATCAATGAATTTGGGAAAGAACGATTCGGTAAAAATCTATTTGTACCTGATACCAAACGAAGATCATAGGAGAAACTGGCATGTGGCAAGAACTAGGGAAGATCTTACAAAATCCAGATGTGATTGAAATTATTATCCTGTCTTTACAAGTCTCCACTACAGCACTAATCATTGGGATGCTTTTGGGCATCCCTTTTGGTACTTTATTAGGTTTGTTTTCTTTTCCAGGGCGACAAGTCTTGATTGCGTTAATCTATACACTGATGGGATTTCCGCCTGTCCTCGTTGGTGTCATTGTTTATCTCTTGCTTTCCCGGGGCGGCGTATTAGGGGAATTCGAGCTCTTATTTACACCTACAGCGATGGTTATCGCCCAAATCACCCTTGTCGCTCCCATTATCACGGGACTTACGCTTTCGGCGATTTACTCAAAAGAAAAAGTATTTGCGGAAACTGCGCAAAGCCTGGGTGCCAGTCGATTGCAAATCATATGGACCCTCATTCGGGAAGCCAGAAAAGGAATCTGGGCGGCACTCGCAACGGCTTATGGCAGAGCGATCTCGGAGGTGGGGGCAGTCATGCTCGTGGGCGGCAATATTGATCATCATACTCGAGTCATGACGACAGCCATTATTTTGGAAACAAGAAAGGGGAATTTTCAGATTGGACTGGCCATCGGGTTGGTTCTGTTACTTATCAGTTTTATCATGAATAGCTTTTTGATGATGGGAATGCTTCGAAATATGAAAAGTCGGCAGTAAGGATGATGGACATGAGTATGGTGGAGTATCGGAACCTCAAGGTCATGTTAGATCGAGAGATTCTTTCGATTGAACAGCTGGATATAAAGGAAGGAAAATGCTATGCGATTGTTGGACCTAGTGGTTCTGGAAAAAGCACGTTCTTGCGAGTAACGAACTTGCTCCAGACACCAACGATTGGAAGCATGACGATTCTTGGTGAAACGATGACGGAAAAGGGAATATCGAGAAAAAAGGTTCTCGGAATTCAGCGGCAAATGGTCTATGTATCGCAAAAACCGGTTATGTTTGATCTCACTGTGGCAGAAAATTTGGCTATGGGTTTAAAGTTTCGGGGAGTGGCCCAAAGAGAAATCGTACAACAGGTTGACCATTGTTTAGCTGCCGTTGGATTATCCGGTTATAGCGAGAGGAGAGCAACCACTTTATCCGGTGGGGAAGCACAGAGGATTGCCTTAGCTAGAGCTCTGATACTAAAGCCCCGGATCTTACTTTTGGATGAACCTACCTCGAATTTAGATCCAACTAACATTCAGATTATTGAAGAAGCGGTCAAGCAAATTCATGAACTAACAGGAGTTACCATCCTTATGGTGACGCATAATCTCCAACAGGCCAGGCGGATGGGGGATGAAATCATCTTCATCTATCAAGGGAAAATAGTAGAAATGCAGGAGAAGGAACCCTTCTTCCAAACCCCCCGAACCCAAGAGCTGTCCGATTTTATATCAGGTCGGATGATTTACTAATCTATAGGTATAGATGGAGCATAATACGTCAAAAATGATAATCCAGGCAAGCATTTTTTCTCTAACCCCCTTTGATTTTTCGAAGGGGGCTTTGTTTCGATTAAGGAATAATATCCCTTATTTGTGATACAATAGGTGGGTGCCTGTAAGGGGAATTCATAAACTTAAAAAATCTTTACATAATCTTTACAAACTTTATCTTATCTTAATATTATAATGGGGTTTGTGTGTAGATAAGCTACACCTATTCAGAACAGAAGCTCAATTATTGGGGGTAATACCATGGTTTTCAAGCGGAAAGATACTTTTTTGGAGACATTGTATGAAATCACTTTAAATGTCCACGAGTGTGCTCAATTTTTTAACCGATTCAAACTTGAATCCCAAGAAAGTGTGAAAGAATTCGCTGATCGAGTAAAGGAATATGAGAATAAAGGGGATTCGTATATACATAGTTTAATCAGAGCACTGAACGATACCTTTATCACGGCGATCGAAAGAGAGGATATCCTCGATCTGGCAGGTAAGCTAGATGATGTCCTTGATGGCATGGAAGCTTGTGCATCCCGTTTCTATATGTACGATTTTACCAAAGGTGATGACTTTATGGTGAAATTCGGGGGAATTATTGAGGCTTCTACAAAAGAGATCCTAAACGGAATGGATCTTCTTCGTGAGAGAAAGCTGTTACCTATCCGGGAATATACGATTAAGATCAATGAATTAGAATCCAAAGGGGATGAATTGCTGCGGACTAGCGTACGTACACTCTTCCAAACCTCAACAGATGCTATTCATATTATGAAGTACAAAGAAATTTACGAAATTCTAGAAGGTGTTACAGATAGTTGTGAAGATGTAGCGGACACGCTAGAAACCATCATCATGAGAAACTCATAATAAGGTGGAACTATGGATATTAATGTCATACTCATAATAAGCGTTGTTTTACTAGCCTTATCCTTTGATTTTATCAATGGATTTCATGATACAGCCAATGCGATTGCTACTTCCGTATCCACTAGAGCGTTGACTCCTAGAACGGCCATCATGATGGCTGCTGTAATGAATTTCCTTGGAGCCATTATGTTTACAGGGGTAGCCAAGACTATTGGCGGGAAAATTGCCGATCCGACCACTCTGGAAAATGGGATGATTGTTGTCATTGCGACTTTAATCGCAGCGATAGCATGGAATTTAATTACCTGGTGGTACGGGATTCCAAGTAGTTCTTCTCATGCCTTAATTGGTTCATTAATAGGCGCTGTGGTCGCTTCTGCAGGATTAAGTGCAGTCAACTGGAACGGATTCCTGGATATTCTAAAAGCTCTTGTCCTTTCTCCTTTGATTGCTTTGACGATTGGTTATCTCATGATGACTTTATTTCGGTTCATACTCCAAATGATCCCCAGTTCCCCGCATAAGGTGAATAGTGGATTTAGAGGATTTCAGGTCTTTACAGCAGCCTTACAGTCTTTTTCCCATGGAACCAATGATGCGCAAAAGGCCATGGGTATTATTATGTTTGCTTTAGTGTCTGGAGGTTTCTATCCAGCGGTTGATGACATTCCTTTATGGGTTCGAATTTCCTGCGCCATGGCCATGGGTGCGGGTACAGCGATAGGGGGATGGAAAATTATTAAAACCGTTGGCGGGAAGATCATGAAGATTGAACCGGTGAATGGAGCAGCGGCAGATTTGTCCTCAGCCCTCATTATCTTCATCTTTACGAAATTCGGCTTACCCGTGAGTACCACACATGTTATTTCCTCAGCCATAATGGGTGTAGGTGCAGCAAAGAGGGTAAAAGGGGTAAAGTGGGGAACGGCTCAGAAGATTGTTATGACATGGATCATCACTCTTCCGATATCAGCCATCATTGCAGCCATAGCTTATTTTATTATTGATTTATTTTAGAGAAAAAAAGATGGTGGGATGCCC
>JAKFCU010000028.1:0-70419 GCA_036676475.1 Brevibacillus sp. | reverse complement strand
GCAATAAGAAAAAGCATACTTTCTGCTGTAAAAACTGCTCTTATCAATCGAATGATGATCGGATTGGAGCCATGAATCTTCAACGAAAAGGAATTGAGTACATCGTTGAAGTGACTGTACAGGCATGACCTGTGTGGTTGGGTAGCTGTCAATCTGCCCTGATGTATCAACACGTTTTCGGATGTCAAAAGGTAGGAGTTTCGTCAGAAACGCTTGCACTACTGGTTAGATACGAGCTCGTTAATTTATTGACGAGTCATTGACCTATGTTATATTTACTTTTTGGTTAAAGTGGAAATCATATAAGATAACTTTGTTTTTTGGAAAGGGGTACCATTCTATGTTACATCAGTTCTCACGGACGGAACTTGCCATAGGTTCAGAAGGTCTCAATGCGTTGAAAGGAAGTACGGTTGCCGTATTAGGCGTTGGGGGTGTAGGTTCGTTCACGGTTGAGGCGTTAGCAAGAACCGGAGTGGAAAGAATTATCTTGTTGGATAAAGATGTCGTAGATATTACAAATATTAATCGTCAGTTGCATGCCTTACTGGATACGATCGGGCAAGAGAAAACCGAACTTATGAAAGAGAGGATTGCTCGCATCAATCCGGAATGTGAAGTCATCGTTCTCAACATGTTTTATAATGAAGAAACGTATGAACAGCTCTTTTCAGCTGTCGAGCAGTTGGATTATATTGTGGATGCGATGGATACCGTATCGAGTAAGATACATTTAGTTGTAGAATGTAAAAAAAGAAACATTCCGATCATTTGCAGTATGGGTGCGGCCAATAAGACTGATCCAACCCGATTTAAGGTGGCTGACCTATTTCAAACCTCATACGACCCGATCGCCAAGGTCATGCGTCGAGAGCTTCGCAAGGAAGGCATCAAAAAGGGAGTCAAGGTAGTCTACTCTACAGAGATACCCGTAAAGCAGCGGGAAGAAGTGCTTCAAGAGGTTGTGCAAAATCCGAATTCTCCGATTCGAAAGGCGAAGCAGCCGCCATCGAGCAATGCTTTTGTCCCTTCTGTTGCAGGATTGATTATGGCGAGTGTTGTTATCAATGACTTACTAGATAAAGCAGGTGTCCAAATTCAGAGAGTGAGTGAATAGAAAAATAACGTGAAATAGATAAGAAAGCTACTGGCGTAGCCAAATGCGTATAATACTTGACTGATAAGTATAAGAAAGCTACTGGCGTAGCCTTATGCGTATAATACTTTCCGATAAGTATAAAAAGGGGATTGTCATTTAAGACAATCCCCTTTATTCATGTTGCTATTTTTTTTCTTTATACTTATTGAATATCTTAGCTTCTATACCTGAATCTTGTGGCAAATAGAATGTGGTGCCTTTGAGTTCAGGAGGTAAGTATTGCATCGAGCTATGAGGACGATCTATCGGGTTTACATAGGTCTTTGAACCATCTTTTATGTCGTTAGGAACATCATAAGACCGATTGTTTTTCACGACCTCCATAGCCTTATTTATCGCTTTATAAGCCGAGTTAGACTTTGGGGATTCACATATGTATATCACCGCTTCAGCTAAGGGGATGCGTGCTTCAGGCATTCCGATAAATTCGGTGGCTTGCTTGGCTGCAATGGCCATTTGTAAAGCGTGTGGGTTAGCCATCCCTACATCTTCAGCAGAATGGACGACTATTCGTCTAGCAATATAGAGTGGATCCACACCTGCATAAAGCAAACGGGCTAGCCAATAAAGGGCAGCATCAGATTGACCTGCTCTCATACTTTTGATAAAGGCTGAAGTAAGATTATAAAAATCAGAGGTTGATGTATTATTTAATCTAAGCTGATAAGCTTCTTTAACGTGTTCCAATGTAATTTCTTTGCTATTCCAAAGGGAATAGGAAGCTGTTTCAAGGGCGCTGAGGGCATTTCTTATATCGCCATTGCAAACATCAATCAGATATTCTAGGGCGTCATCTGTCATGGATAGATTTTCTTCACCTAGACCGCGCTCCTTCTCCGTAAGGGCAATATGGATAGTTTCTTTTAATTCATCCTTAGAAAGGGGAGAAAGGTGATATACTCGGCATCTAGATACCAGTGGGGGAATAATATCATGCATCACCGATTCGGTGGTGGCTCCAATAAGGACAAGTGTCCCGTCTTCAACAACGGGTAACAAGGCCATTTGTACATTACTTTTCATCGCATGGATTTCATCGATGAAGAGAATGGTACTTTTATTGTATAAACGTTTGTTATCTTTTGCCCTTTGAATGGTTTCTTTTAAATCAGCTAGACCCATCGATACGGCGTTCAATTTAATAAACTCCGATTCAGTCATTTGACTGATGATAAAGGCAAGGCTGGTTTTTCCACTGGAGGGGGGCCCTTGGAGGAGCATGGATGTAACTTTATCACTCTCAATTAAATTTCTTAATACTTTTCCTTTTCCAAAGAGATGTTTTTGTCCGAAAAACTCGTCTAAGTTTCTGGGGCGCATTCTTTCTGCAAGGGGGCGGTGGGCATTCATTTCTTGACTTTTAAAATCGAATAGATCCATCATCAAACATCCTTATCCATGTTGGCTTGTTTTTTATACTTATCGGAAAGTGTTATACACTAAGGCTACGCCAGTAGCTTTCTTACACTTATCAGTCAAGTGTTATACGCATAGGGCTACGGCCAGTAGCTTTCTTACATGATTTAATAATACGATACATGGGGGAACACCTCAAACATAGATCCATATTAATGGTATAAAGAATGAATCCCGATTTGAATACTTTACATTAACTTTATCCAAGAGTATAGTTGTTGTAATATAGGTTGAGTTGATTCACAGACCCTATAGGAATATGGAAAGAGGATTACTTTCCACTTGATCTTCCAGGGAATTTTGTCAAACAATCTTATCTTCCAGATGATTCCTCCAACACCTTTTACCTTCCAACAGAAAATGGACTAGAATAAAGATTAAGGATTATTTACAATCCCATCATGGAAAAATGAAAGAGAAGGATATAAAGCGATTTATGAAAGCTTCATGGGGATACAAACATAAAAATAAGATAAATGAAAGGGGAGAGTAGAGGATGAAAATTTCAACCAAAGGACGTTATGGATTAACTATTATGATGGAATTAGCCCAACGCTTTGGAGAAGGTCCTACTTCATTGAAAACCATCGCTCAGCGACATGATCTGTCTGAGCACTATTTGGAGCAGCTGGTAGCTCCACTCCGAAATGCAGAATTGGTAAAAAGCATTCGTGGGGCCTATGGTGGATATATTTTAACCAAAAAACCGGAAGAGATTAAGGCGGGTGATATTATTCGTGTACTAGAAGGTCCAATAAGTCCAGTTGAGTTTGAGGTAGAGGAAGATCCGGCAAAGAGAAATTTGTGGCTCAAGATTCGAGATGCCATATCCGATGTGCTCGATTCCACTACACTGCAGGATCTTATTTCATACCAGGATGATGGAGCTAGAAACTCCTATATGTTCTATATTTAAAAGAAAATGTTTACTTATAGCTTGCAATAGAGGAATGGTGAAGTGAGTTGAAAGAAATTTATTTTGATCATGCGGCATCAACTCCTGTTCATCCACAGGTCATTGATGCCATGATTCCTTATTTTGACCAAGTTTACGGGAACCCTTCAAGTCTTCATCGATTTGGCCGTCAAAGCCGTTATGCGCTAGATCAGGCTCGTGCCCAGATCGCTCGGACACTAGGTGCCACCCCCTATCAAATGGTGTTTACAAGTGGAGGAACGGAAGCCGATAATATGGCGCTTATGGGCATTGCATTGGCCAATAGGGAGAAAGGAAATCATATTATTACCACAAGCATCGAGCATCATGCGGTTCTGCAAACGTGTGAATACTTGCAAAAGACCGGGTTCGATGTAACCTATTTGCCAGTGGATGAATGGGGTCAGGTGAAATTAGAAGACGTAAAAAATGCGATTAAGGATTCCACCATCCTGATCAGTGTCATGTATGGAAATAATGAAGTAGGAACACTTCAACCCGTTAAAGAAATTGCGCAGTTGGCTAAGGAAATGGGAGTCTACATACATACGGATGCTGTTCAAGCCTATGGTGCTGTCCCTATCGACATTCATGAAATCCCTGTTGACTTGATTTCTCTTTCGAGCCATAAAATTAATGGACCTAAAGGGGTCGGGGCTTTATTTATATCCAGAAAAATGAAATTTACTTCTCAGTTACACGGCGGAGAACAGGAAAAAAAGCGTAGAGCGGGTACAGAAAATGTGCCTGGAATTGTCGGTTATGCTAAAGCAGCAGAAATCGCATGGGATACGATGGAGGAGCGCAGAAGTAAGTGTCTGGCTATTCGGGAGACGATGCTAGAAATCTGGAAGAGGGAAGGGGTAGAATTCATGCTGAATGGACATCCCACTCAATTTCTCCCTCATATTCTAAATGTCAGCTTTCCGGGTATAGATACGGAAGTGATGTTGATGAATCTGGATATGGCAAGTATTTTTTGCTCCAGCGGTTCTGCCTGTGCATCTGGCTCGCTGGAAGTATCACATGTTATGAAGGCTATGTGCCAAGATGAGAAAAGATTAAAATCAGCTATACGATTTAGTTTTGGATGGAACAATACGACGGAGCAAGGACAAGCTGTTGCTCATAAAGTAGTTGAAATCATAAAACGATTAAGATAGGTAGTGGAAAAATGACGACAAAATCGAACAGTGAAACCCGTGTTGTGATTGGGATGTCCGGTGGCGTAGATTCATCCGTTGCAGCCTTGCTTTTAAAGCAGCAAGGATATGATGTCATTGGCATCTTTATGAAAAACTGGGACGATACCGATGAGTTCGGCCACTGCACAGCAGAAGAGGACTTTGAAGATGTCCGTAATGTATGTGATCAAATCGGTATTCCTTACTATACTGTGAATTTTGAAAAGGAGTATTGGGATAAGGTCTTTACCTACTTCCTGGATGAATACCGAAGAGGTCGTACGCCCAATCCTGACGTCATGTGTAATAAGGAAATCAAGTTTAAAGCCTTTTTAGATAGAGCACTTCAATTGGGTGCTGATTATCTGGCAACGGGTCATTATGCTCAAGTGGCTTATAATGATGGAGAATATCATCTATTGCGGGGAGCAGATTCTAATAAAGATCAAACGTACTTCCTAAATGCCCTGGGACAAAATCAGTTGTCTAGAGCTTTGTTTCCCATTGGCCACCTTCCTAAAGCGGAGGTCAGAAAAATTGCCTTGGAGGCAGGTCTGGCAACGGCTACGAAGAAGGATAGTACGGGGATTTGCTTTATAGGTGAACGGAATTTTAAAGAGTTTTTAAGCTCCTATTTACCTGCCCAACCAGGTGAAATCCAGACGCTAGACAGAGAAGTGAAGGGTAAGCATGATGGGTTGATGTACTATACGTTAGGTCAAAGGCAAGGACTCGGCATTGGTGGAGAAGGCACAGGAGAGCCTTGGTTTGTTGTAGCCAAAGATTTGCAAAAGAATATTTTGTACGTGGGCCAAGGTGCAAATCATCCGGCTTTATTTTCAATAGGATTGATCGCCACTGACCTGCACTGGGTAAGCGATCACCAACCTGAGGAGACATTTGTTTGCACCGCGAAATTCCGCTATCGACAGCCTGATCAGGAAGTTACTGTGCACTTGCAAGAAGATCATAGCTGTAAGGTCGTATTCAGGAAACCACAAAAAGCAATTACGCCCGGCCAAGCGGTTGTTTTCTATAGAGGGGAAGAGTGCCTGGGCGGCGGAATCATCGATCAACCATTAAAGGAAACGGAAAAATGATGAACAAAACAGCAGAAGATTTGAACCGAATAGGAATAGAGGATTTACAATCAGGTAATGTTAGTCATGCCTTGGAATGCTTTCAGAAAGCTATCGAGATAGATCCGAAATTTTCTGAGCCTTACTGCAACATTGGCAATGTATTAGCGACATCGGGTCATAACGAAGATGCCATCGTTTGGTTCGAGAGAGCTGTTCAATTAGATGCTAACTCACAAATGGCCCATTACAACTGGGGAAATGCCCTTTATAATTTAGGTCTATTCCAAGAAGCCATTAACCATTATCAGGTGGCCCTTCAATTGGGAAAGGAGCATCATGATCTGTATTTTATGTTAGGAATGACCTTTTTTCATGCCGGAAAATTTGAGGAATCAATCCACTCCTTCGATCAATGCTTATCTTTGGATAGTGAGGATCTAGAAGCACGATTTACCAAAGGATTAGGTTTAGCTCAGCTAGGGAAAATCGCCGAGGCCAAAGGAATCTTCCAAGAGGTCATTTCCTTCGATCCTACTCACGCAGATGCCCACTTTAATTTAGGTGTCGCCTATGCTTACTTGGGTGAGCTTGTACAGTCGAAACAAGCACTTGAATATACACTGGATATAAATCCAAACCATGTCTTAGCTAAGAATGCTTTACAGCAATTGCAGAAATTGTAGATCATAGACCCTCCCCCGTTTCCATACACTAAGGAAGCGGAAGGAGGGTCTTCCCGTGTACAAAGCGAATGATGTGATTGGCTTGCCTGTTCTTGACCTGGAAGCGGGAGAAGAACGGGGAGTTGTTCGCGACGTTTTGTTTGACGAGGATTTGACATTTCAAGGCCTTCTCATTGAAGTCAAAGCCATGTTTCGCAGGGGCCGATTTATCCCAACGCATTCCATTCATGCCATAGGCCATGATTATGTTACGATCGCGGATGAGGAAATGATGCTGCCTATCCAAGGAATCGATCATTTAAATGGTGTGAAAACGGGTCCCATAAAAATGATGGGTAAACCTCTTATTACAGCCAATGGTCACCGCTTAGGCCAAGTCGAGGATATCTATTTTCAAACAGAGTTTGGATCTATTGTAGGCTATGAATTATCAGATGGTTTACTTTCCGATATCATGGAGGGACGAAAGGCGGTCAAACACGTCGAACGGACCAAAATCGGCGAAGACGCTGTCGTACTGCCCATCACAAGTGGTTCCATGATAGAAAACAGCAGCACCGATCTATGCGAAGGGGAGGATGGAATATGAGAAACAAACGCATGTCTTGGATGGTAGGGATGGGAGCAGTGGCTGTAGCAATCGTTAGCTGGATGCTTCCGCGAAGAAGAAAAACGCCGATGCAAAAAGCGATGCAATGGAGCACAGACAGCATGCAACGCATTAAGGGGATGCGACTGCCCATATCACCCATGATGATCAAATCCGGATTTCGAATGGTTAAAGGAATGTTGCGGTAAGATTAGGGGGGCCTCTTAAATGGCCCCCTATTCATACTTATCGGTCAAGTATTATACGCATAAAGCTACGCCAGTAGCTTTCTTATATTTTAATCTATTGTGGAAACAATAAAAAGAAATTTTCAAGAATCGGGGGCATGATATGTGGAGCAGGAATCTCATCAAAAGCTTATCAGGCTCCTGATCTATTTGACATTATGTCTAATGGTTTTAGGATCTATCTATTTGGTGATGAAGCTTTCCCCTTATTTTGGATGGGTTTGGGTGATTTTTAAAGCGGTCTTCAGCCCTTTAGTCATAGCTGTCATTATTGCCTATCTGTTGAACCCTATTGTCACTTTACTGCACCAACGGAATATTCCAAGAGGAATAGCTGTCATCCTCATTTATTTTTCTTTTTCTTTATTATTCATCGTTTTTTTCATGAATGCCATACCCGCTTTCATGAAGCAATCGAAAGATTTGATTGAGCACGTTCCAGACCTCGTGAAGACCTACCAAGGCTGGATGTATGAAGTCAATAATCACAAGCATGATTTGCCCGATAGTATGCGGATTAGCGTCGATCAAGCCTTACTTAATGCCGATAAGAAAACCTCTGCTTTCTTTACCAGGCTCCTGAATGGAGCGAGTGAAGTCTTATCGAGCATGATCCACTTTTTGGTGATCCCCTTTTTGGTTTTTTATTTGTTAAAGGACATGAAAATGCTACAAAAGGGTGTCCTTTTACTTGTTCCCGGACAGAAGAGAAAGGAATTTGCCAAGCTATTTGCTGATATTGATCAAGCATTAGGTAATTATATTGCTGGACAATTGTTGGTATGTTTTATTGTGGGTGTACTGGCGTACATTGGTTATTGGTTGATTGACATGCCATATGCCCTAATTTTGGCCCTTCTGATTACTATCACGAATATCATTCCTTATTTTGGACCTATGATTGGAGCAGCTCCTTCCGTTTTAGTCGCTCTGACCATTTCATGGAAAATAACATTATGGGTTATCGTAGTGAATCTTATCGTCCAAGTATTAGAAGGGAATCTCATTTCCCCTTGGATCATGGGGAAGAGACTACATCTTCACCCCATCTTGATCATCTTTGCCCTTCTAATTGGAGGGGCAGTGGGAGGCTTGTTGGGTTTGATTTTTGCGGTTCCCGTAGTAGCGATCCTGAGGGTCACCCTTCACCATGTTATCTTACATTTGGTTAAACATTGACATTGTAAATTGGAAAAATTATAATGTCAAAAGAATATGATTGATTGATGAAGGATCCAGTAAACCTTGAATTCTTCTTTGCAGAGAGGATGCTCCCCGGGTGTAAGGGCGTCTAGAAGAACCTGGTTGAATGCTAATCCAGAGAGCAGCTAACCCCTGCCGGTTGACCCCGTTATGGTCCTGAAGGAGGCTTCCCGGATATTTTCTTCGGATAGCAACCAGGGTGGTACCGCGTGAGAATAACTCTCGTCCCTGATTTTGGGATGAGGGTTTTTTATTTTATTTTTTGGAGGTTTATAGGATGAAGAAGCTAAACTCGAGTGAAATTCGACAAATGTTTTTAGACTTTTTTAAATCTAAAGGTCATCGAATCGAGCCAAGTGCTCCGCTAGTGCCCCATGATGATCCGTCTTTATTATGGATTAACTGTGGAATGGCCCCATTGAAGAAATACTTTGATGGAACCGTGATTCCAGATAATCCGCGCATTGCCAATTCGCAAAAGTCCCTCAGAACCAATGATATTGAAAATGTAGGGAAAACTGCCAGACACCATACTTTTTTTGAAATGCTTGGAAACTTTTCCATCGGTGATTATTTCAAAGAAGAGTCTATTCTTTGGGCTTGGGAATTTTTGACGGGCCCGGATTGGATTGCCTTTGATCCTGAAAAGTTATCTGTAACCATCCATCCTGAGGATGATGAAGCTTTTGAAATCTGGAATAAGAAAGTGGGAATTCCAGAAGAAAGAATTATCCGTTTGGAAGGGAATTTCTGGGATATCGGAGAAGGCCCTTGTGGCCCGAACAGTGAAATTTTCTTTGATCGCGGAGAAAGCTTCGGGAATGATCTGAGCGACCCTGAACTTTATCCCGGAGGAGAAAATGAACGTTATTTGGAAATTTGGAATTTGGTATTCTCCCAATATAACCATAACAGTGACGGCTCCTATACGCCTTTACCGAAGAAGAATATCGATACGGGAATGGGACTTGAACGGATGGCTTCCGTTATACAGGATGTGGATAATAACTATGAGACGGACCTATTGTTTCCTATTATTCAAGCCGCGAGCGAGATTTGCAAAGTAAGTTATAAAAACAGCGTGGATACCGACATTGCCCTCAAGGTGATTGCGGACCATGTAAGGACGGTGGCTTTTTCCATTGGGGATGGAGCGCTTCCGTCGAATGAGGGACGCGGCTATGTCATACGTCGATTGCTTCGCCGTGCTGTCCGCTATGGCAAGGTATTAGGTATAGACAAGCCGTTCTTGTATCAGCTTGTGGCTGTAGTAGGAAATATTATGGGTGATTACTACCCCGATGTTGTGGAAAAGAGAGAATTCATTGAAAAAGTAGTTCGCGGAGAAGAAGAGCGATTCCATGAAACACTGAATGAAGGTTTGGCCATTTTGGAAGAAATGATTCAACTAGCTAAAAAAGAAGGCCGAGATCAGCTTTCAGGGCAAGAATCTTTCCGACTTTATGATACCTATGGTTTTCCAATCGACTTAACAGAAGACTTTGCCTTGGAAAATCAATTCTCTATCGATCGGGACGGCTTCGAGCAAGCCATGGAGGAACAGCGTGCTCGTGCCCGGGCAGCTCGCCAAGACGTCGACAGCATGAAAGTTCAGGGCGGAATTCTAGCGGATATCAAGGTTAAGAGTGAATTTGTTGGGTATAATGAATTGGTAACAAGCTCCAAAGTAGAGGCTCTCATTTTGAATAATCAATCTGTAGATTTCGTTTCAGAGGGACAAATCTGCCAATTAATCTTGGATCGCACCCCTTTCTATGCGGAAAGCGGCGGACAGATCGCAGATAAAGGAATTATTACAAGCGGGAACACGCAATTGATGGTTGATGGGGTTCAAAAAGGACCGAATGGCCAACATATTCAACAAGCTATCGTTCAACAAGGAGCGATTAAAGTTGGGGACACGGTAGAAGCAATCGTAGACCTTTCATCTAGATCCAGCATTATTAGAAATCATACGGCAACACATCTTCTGCATCGCGCTTTGAAAGATGTATTAGGAGAGCACGTAAACCAGGCGGGATCTCTGGTTGCCCCGGATCGCCTGCGATTTGACTTTACCCATATTAGCAACATCAGCCCATCTGAGCTTGAAATCATTGAGGGACTTGTGAACCAAAAAATTTGGGAGCAGATTGATGTTTCGATTATGCAAAAGGGAATCCAAGAAGCGAAAGCGATGGGAGCCATGGCGCTGTTCGGAGAAAAATATGGCGATGTGGTTCGCGTCGTTCAAGTAGGGGACTATAGCCTAGAACTTTGTGGTGGGTGTCATGTTCAAAATACGGCTGAAATTGGTCTGTTTAAAATTATCAGCGAAGGCGGTATCGGAGCCGGCACAAGAAGAATTGAAGCGGTTAGCGGAAGGCCAGCCTATGAATATCTCAATGACCAGTATCATATATTGAGTAAGATGGCTCAAGATCTTAAATCTACCTTGGTTGATGTACCGAAACGAGTGGACGGCTTGAAAACTCAAATCCGTGAATTAGAGAGAGAAAATGAATCCCTCAAAGGAAAGCTTAGCCATATGGAAGCTTCATCCTTGACGGACCAAGCCAAAGAGGTGAATGGAATCCAAGTTCTTTCTGCCCAAGTGAACGGAATGGATATGGAAAACCTGCGCAATATGGTTGATGATCTGAAAAATAAATTTGGATCAGCCATCGTTGTTATTGGATCGGTACAAGGGGATAAAGTGAATTTGACGGCTGGCATTACGAAAGATTTGATCGATCGGGGACTGCATGCTGGTAAATTGATTAAAGAAGTGGCTTCACGTTGTGGCGGTGGCGGGGGCGGAAGATCTGACATGGCCCAAGCTGGAGGGAAAAATCCAGATCAGCTTCCTGGAGCTCTTCAATTTGTGTTTGATTGGGTTGCTCAACAATAAATGGCAAAGTTCTGTAAAATAAAAAGGAATATATCCTTAATATAACGAATTATGTAAGAAGGAAGCTTTTGAACCTCATCTATGAGGGAGATCATCTAGTCATGATCGCACTGAAGAAACTAAAAGAGGTGTTGATGATGAGTTCGTTGGATAGAACCATGAAATTCAATCTAAAGGTAGACGAAACAGATGTACAAGTGAAGGATGCGTTCCTTACGGTGTACGAGGCGTTAGAGGAGAAAGGATATAATCCGATCAATCAAATTGTGGGATATTTGCTTTCCGGGGATCCTGCTTATATTCCTAGGCATAATAACGCTCGCAGCATCATTCGGAAATTAGAGAGAGATGAATTGATTGAAGAACTGGTACGTTCCTATCTATCTCAACACCGTACTTCATAAAGCAAAGGATCGTGAAAAACCATGCGAATTATGGGGTTGGATCTAGGGGATAAGACGATCGGTGTGGCGGTCAGCGACGAAATGGGCTGGACGGCGCAAGGAGTGGAAACTATTAAGCGAAACACCCTAGAAACTGACATGGAAAGGCTTGATGAGCTTATAGCTCAATACCAAGTAGAAGAATTTGTGGTGGGTCTACCCAAGAATATGAACGGTTCAATCGGACATCGCGGAGAATTGTGTCAGGAATTTGCTGAACTATTAAAAGGACGATTTGAGCTTCCTGTTCATATGTGGGATGAGCGCCTAACCACGATGGCAGCAGAAAAAATGCTAGTTGCTGCGGATGTCAGCCGGAAAAAGAGAAAACAAGTAATTGATAAGATGGCAGCGGTTATGATTTTGCAGGGATATTTGGATTTTCGCAAATAAGGAAGGAGGTGCAGAAATGAATGAATTGGAAGTAGGCGAAGTGGTTACTTTGGAAGATGATGAGACCGGTGAAGAGCAGGATTTTCAAATCATGTACATTTTTGATATTGAAGATCGTACGTATCTCTGCTTGGTACCTGACGATCAAAGTGAACAAGAGGAAGTGGAAGTTCATTTCCTCCGCTATGATGAGACGGACGGCCTCCTTTACCCGATTGAGTCGGAAGAGGAACAGGAGAATGTCATTGCCACCTTTGAAACATTGGAAGCCGAATTTAATGATTAAAAACGAAAAAGCTATGTCGAGTTATCGACATAGCTTTTTCGTTTTTCCAATACCTCACTAAGATACCCAAAAGATACACAAATGAAGTATAATGTAGAATGTTGTCATTTTTTATACTCTGTTAATCATGGGTATCCTAAGGGTAGGAGGAACTTCAATGAAAAATGCGATAAAAATTTTCTTGGTCATCTTGATCCTCATGGTTGGCGGTTCGGTAGGGATTTATCAATATTACTTAGCCTCATTAGAACCGACCGAACCGGATGAGCCAGTGGTGGTTGAAATCCCTACAGGAAGTTCTACCAAGAAAATCGCATCAATACTAGAAGAGCACCACATTGTTAGAAATAGTCAAACCTTTTCCATCTATGTTCGGCAAATGGGAAAAGGAAGCCAGCTCCAGGCGGGAAGATATCAAATGACTCCTGGACAGACAATGGAGCAGATTGTGAACAAATTGATCAAAGGTGAAGTATATGTAGATACGATCCAGTTCACCATTCCCGAAGGGCTCACGATTGTTCAAATTGCTTCCCTCCTTGAAGAAAAAGGATGGGTGAATAAGGATAAATTTTTGCATGAAGTCAATCATGGACAATTTGCTTACGAATTCGTTAAAGCGATCCCCGATAAAGAGTCCATTTCCTATCGTCTCGAAGGCTATCTTTTTCCCAAAACCTACGAGATGAAAAAAGGTGCGACAGAACATGAAATCATCGAGCGGATGCTAGCCCAGTTTGAGGAGGAATGGAATCCTGACTGGGATTCCCAACTTAAAAAACGTGGGATGTCTCTTCATCAAGCAGTCACCCTTGCCTCGATTATTGAGCGGGAGGTAGCCGTGGAGAAAGAGAGTTCGATTGTAGCCGGCGTGTATTTTAATCGCATAGCCCAAGGAATCCTTCTTCAGGCTGATGCCACTATACAGTATGCTTTAGGGCAGACAAAGGGCCGGTTGACTTATAAGGATCTAGAGTTGGACAATCCCTATAATACGTATAAGCATGAAGGACTAACCCCTGGTCCGATCGCTGCTCCCGGAAAATCATCCCTTGAAGCGGTGATTCATCCGGATCAGCATGGATATCTGTTTTATGTAACGAAAAAAGATGGCTCTGGCGAACACTACTTTTCTAAAACCTACCAAGAGCATCTGCGTAATATCGCACTCAGCAAGACCAATAAATAGTAAATCCCATATTACTATGATAAGATAAATTAGGTCCTTTGGATGAATTCCCACCCATAACATGGGGACAGCTAGACATTGAAAGGGTACTTATCGGTCAAGTATTATACGCATAAGGCTACGCCAGTAGCTTTCTTATGGGAAAAGGAACGGCACAGGAGATGTCTTTTTATGATTACAAATGATTCGATTAATAACTATATAGAAGAGTTAATTCCACCAAGAAGTCCCTTGTTGGCTCGCTTGGAAGAAGAGGCAAAAGAAGAGAAAATCCCAATCATTCAGCTTTCAAGTATACAATTGATTCATACTCTTCTTTTGGCCTATAAGCCGAAACGAATACTGGAAATCGGAACAGCAATTGGATATTCCGCGATTTGGCTTGCAGAAGCATCCCCCATGGCCAGAATTACAACGATGGAAATTGATTGTGAACGGATCAAGAGAGCCATTGCTAATTTTGAAGTGGCTGGGGTGCGTGAACGGATTGAACTGATTGCCGGTGATGCCGGGGATGGACTTCCCTCCCATTATCGGTTCGATTGCCTTTTTCTTGATGCGGCGAAGGGGCAGTATCAAGCCTATTTGGACTTATATCTTCCTCATCTTGAACCAGGAGGGATTGTGATCTGTGACAATATCCTGTTTAAGGGATTGGTTGTGGAAGATAAAGTCGAGAATAAAAGATGGGCTCCCATGATTAAAAAGCTGCGTGACTTCAATGATTATATTATGGGGCACCCTGACTTGGAAACTTCTATGATCCCGATTGGGGATGGATTAACGTTTTCGGTAAAGAAAGGTGAATGAGGATGAAAAAGCCTGAATTGCTTATAACGGCTGGAAGTATAGATGAGTTGAATCAATTTTTAGAAGCAGGGGCAGATGCTATTGTGATTGGCCAGGATCCATTCGGCTTGCGTTTGCCCGGCAGCTTTACACTCGAAGAAATGGAGCAGGCTATCTCTCTCGTTCATGAAAGAGGGAAAAAGCTTTATGTAGCGGTTAACACTCTCTTTCACAACAAGAAGCTAGAGGGGCTTGATGACTTTCTAAAGAAGCTATCCGGTATGGGAGTGGACGGCATTGAATATGCAGATCCTGCTGTTCTCATGTCAACAAGAGTGACAGCTTCTGAACTTGTGCTTCATTGGAATCCGGAGATCATTGCAACGAGTGCACATACGGTAAATTATTGGGCTTCAAAAGGGATCAAGCGCGCATGGCTATCCCGTGAGTTGAATATGGACGAAATTTTAGCCATCAAGGACGAAACGGATATCGAAATTGGGGTTCAGGTTCATGGCATCTCCTGTATTTTCCATTCTAAGCGCCCGCTTGTTCACTCCTATTTTGAACATCAGGGGAAAGATGCGTGCAAAGAATTAAAGCATATGGACCGGGGACTCTATCTGCGGGAAGAGAAGCGGGAGGACATTGCTTATCCGATTTATGAGGATCAAAACGGTACGCACATTATGAGCAGTGAGGATATTTGTATCATTGAGAATTTGGATGATTTAATGGACCATGGTGTGGACAGCATGAGAATTGAAGGTTTATTAAAATCAGTGGAATATAATGTTGCCGTGGTAAAGGCTTATCGGTCAGCTATCGATTTATATGCAGAAGATCCAGACACCTACTATGAGCAAGTAGATCAGATGTTGCAGAATATTGAAGAGAAGCAGGATCCTAATCGCCCGCTTTCCACTGGGTTTTACTTTAAAGAATTAGTTTTTTAAATAGAGGTGAAAAAGCGTTGGAAACGATGGAGATAAATGAAAAAACCAAACGTGGCCCGATTCTGAAAAAGCCAGAAGTATTAGCTCCAGCCGGAAATTTGGAAAAACTAAAAATAGCGGTACATTATGGGGCGGATGCTGTATATATCGGTGCTCAGATGTTTAGCTTGAGGGCGAATGCAGATAACTTCAGTTATGATGAGATGAGGGAAGGCGCAGAGATTGCCCATGCTCATGGCGCGAAGATCTATGTGGCGGCTAATATTATCGCCCACAATGAAGATTTGCAAGGTGTTGAGGAATTTTTCGCCAAGCTGTATGAAGTGGGGATTGATGCGGTTATCGTAGCTGATCCTGCGTTGATTGAGAGTTGCAAAAGGGGAGCGCCCCATCTGGAAGTTCACTTAAGCACCCAAGCATCTACAACTAATTGGCAATCTGTGCAATTTTGGAAAGAAGAGGGAATCGCTCGGGTCGTGTTGGCCCGCGAGGTTTCCTTTGAAGAAATTCGTGAAATCAAGCAGCACGTGGATGTAGAAATTGAACAATTTATTCATGGAGCCATGTGTCCGGCATATTCCGGACGATGCGTCCTATCGAATCATATGACCGCGCGCGATTCCAATCGGGGAGGATGTTGCCACTCTTGCCGCTGGAGCTATGATATGTTTGAGAATCCGGGACAGCAAAATGAGGGAAATCCGCTCTTTTCCGAAGGGGAGGATCCATTCAGCTTTAGCTCGAAGGATCTGGCCATGATTGAACATATTCCTGAAATTGTGGATTCGGGTATTGATTCCTTAAAGATTGAAGGTCGCATGAAGAGTGTCCACTACGTGGCCACGGTAGTCAATGCTTACCGCCAAGCGATTGATGCTTACTGTGCAGATCCAGACGGCTACGAGCTGAAACAGGAGTGGGTAGATGAAGTCTACAAGGCTGCTCACCGCTCCACCACGACTGGATTTTTCTTTGGTGTCCCTGGTACAGAGGATCATTTGTACGGAGAAGCAGCAGAACAGACAGAATATGATTTTGCAGGGTTAGTCTTGGATTATGATACGGATAACCAGATTGCTTCGATTCAACAGCGAAATCACTTTAAACTTGGACAGCAGGTTGAGTTTTTTGGGCCAGGTGGCCTATTCTTCCGGCAAACAGTGAAGGAAATGTGGAATGAGGAGGGTAAGGAAATTGAGAAAGCACCTCATCCTTTGATGATCGTAAAGCTGAAGGTCGATCAGCCAGTGCGTCCATGGGATATGATGCGTAAGCAAAAATAAAAAGAGAATGAACACCCCTTTTTCAGGCAACAATGGTGATGTCTGGGGGTGTTCTTTTTGTCTAAATCGGAAGTATACAATTCAAATAAACGAAGAATATTTTTTGTGCTCATCCTGCTCGTTCTTTTATGGGGCGGCATTCTGTCGAGGCTCCTGTGGATTCAGATTCTTGATGTAAAGAAATTCTCCAAGCATGAGGTAAACCTAATAGAGGAGGCCGTTTCACAGCGAAAGCAAGAAGTGGTTCTACATACGGGACGTGGGGATATCAAGGATCGAAATGGCAAACCTCTGACCGGCAGCGAGGTTGTAGGAGTGGCTGTGTTTCCCTTAGTCCGGGGGTATGTGGATGAGGAAAAAGTGGCATCCATGGCCAATAGGCTCGACATTGACAAGGATGAATTGCTTCATTTTATCAGGGAAGTGAAGGAGCCTACATTTGTCCGAAACAGGGAGGGCAAGATTATTTCTTTATATGATCAGGATGCTGAGGCAGTCGATCAGTTGCGCCTGCCCGGAATACTTGCTCTGCCCATTACGGAAAGATATCAAACCGATGGGGTGGCCGCCCAACTAATCGGTTACATTAGCCAAAACCCCGAATATATCGAGAAGGAATATGCCGAGGAATTAAAGAACGGAGAATTAACGAGGAAAAGCTTAATAGGCGCATCGGGATTGGAAAGAAGCTTTGATCGCTTTCTTCAGGGGGTAGGTCCCACTTCGGTATCATACTTCGTAGATGGAAAAGGAAACCCCCTGAATGGGTTGGAAGCGCGTTTGATACAGCAGGATAATCCCTTTTATCCGCTGTCTCTCATAACAACGATCGATCACGAACTTCAAGGTGAGGCGGAAAAATGGTTGGCAGAGGAAGGGATCGATACAGGGACTGCTGTCATCTTGGACGCTCAGACCAGGGAGATATTGGCCATGGCGAGCCGCCCTGGGTTCCATCCATCAAAAATGGATGTAGCTCAGGGGAATTGGGTGAATCATGCAATTAAGCAAACAGTACCAGGCTCCGTATTTAAAACAGCTATCGCTGCTGCTGTCTTGGAGGAAGGGATAGTAAAGCCGGACGAGGAATTTGTTTGTGAAGGTCATTATGGGAAATATGGCTTCTCCTGCTGGAAGGAAGGCGGACATGGGGTATTGACGTTTGAGGAGGCTTTTGCCCAATCCTGTAATATTGCGTTTGCCAAAGCCATTCTTCGAATTTCTCCCGAAAAGTTGGAGGATTATGCAGAAAAATTGGGATTAACTCAGCCTGTTGGGTGGCGTGAAGCTCCGTTCTTTAAAATAAAGTCGTTCCAGCAATTGTCTGGTGAAGATAAGGGGCAAATTTTTTCCAAGGGGACAGCGAAAAATGATGAAGGGGTTCTGATTCAGACTGCCATCGGTCAAAGAGATGTGCAAATTACTCCTCTGCAGGCGGCCAATATGATCGCTACGATTGTCAATGACGGAGAAAAGCAAGAGGTACGGGTAGTGAAAGAAATTCGTTATAGAACGGGTTCGCTCTTTTATTCCTTTGATGAAGCGGACCTTCCGGGTGAAAAGCTCGATCGCTATACAGCCTTTCAGCTGAGGAGAATGTTGGAGTTAGTTGTACAGAATGGTACAGCAAAAGTCCTGCAGGATGCAAAATGGAAGCTAGCAGGAAAAACGGGAACGGCACAGACCCCTGTTTCAGGAAAAAATAATCAATGGTTTATCGGATACGGTCCCGCGGATCATCCTCAATACGTTGTGGCCGTAGTAGCCGAACAGGTTGATAGCTCTTCAAGGAATAAGGTGCTCCCTGTAGTTAAAAAAATTATGGACCACTTGGCTTTCCAGGAAGAGCAGGCTAAAAATTTAATTGAATATAATAATTAGGCGTACAGGCACGGACAAATTCACCTTCGCATAGGATTATAACAGTTCCCTTAATCGTGTTGGAGGTGAAAGCCTATGCCTGGATTGTTGACAGCCATCTCTTTATTGGTAAAAGAGCTGGTTCTTTTTATCTCTTATATAAAAAATAACGCCTTCCCTCAACCCCTTCCGGAAGATGAAGAACTAAAATTCTTAAAGCAGATGGAACAAGGGGATGACTATGCAAGAAATATGCTGATCGAGCATAATCTTCGGCTGGTCGCGCATATCGTGAAGAAGTTTGAAAACACAGGGGAAGACAGTGAGGATTTAATTTCTATTGGGACGATCGGCCTGATTAAGGCAATCGAAAGTTATCAAACCAATAAGGGTACGAAGTTGGCTACTTATGCAGCCCGCTGTATCGAAAATGAAATTTTAATGCATTTAAGGTCTTTGAAGAAGACGAAAAAAGATGTATCTTTGCATGATCCAATCGGAACCGATAAGGAAGGAAATGAAATTAGTCTCATTGACGTTTTAGGGACGGACGTGAATGAAGTCATCGACAAGGTTCAGCTGCAGATCGAGAAGAGTAAGATCTACAAGCATATTCATGTATTGGATGACCGGGAAAAAGAAGTGATTATTGGACGATTTGGTTTGGAGACGCAGGAGGAAAAGACGCAGCGGGAGATAGCAAAAGAATTAGGAATTTCCCGTTCCTATGTATCACGGATCGAAAAGAGAGCTTTGATGAAGCTGTTTAATGAGTTCTATCGGAAATCGGCGACGAAGGCCAGATAAAATCGAGTGGGTATCTCATAGTCCTATCCAAGATAATCGGATGGGGCTTTTCGTGTGAATTAAATCACTGCCATACAAGAGTAGATAAGTTAAGATAATATTAATATCTAACGGAGGTGATTCCAATGCCAACATGTGAATCCTGTAATAAAACGGTAAAAGACGGACAACCCAATGACCATTGGATATGTGAAGACTGCCGTGTAAGTACAGATGTAACGAATAAAGAAAAGTCGAATGATGAATAGATATACATGAGAAAGATCCTGGTGAAAAAACGGGGTCTTTCTTTTTATTCAAAAGAGGTTCGCATAAAGCGGATACTTGGGATGTTAAATTGACCTTCCATTTACGGCTCTGATAAAATAGAGGATAAGCAATTGGAAGGGGAATTTTCAAATGAATCTGGATCAAGCGTTGGAGCTTCTCAAGAATGAGGGGTACAAATATACCGGTAAAAGGGAAGAGATGATTCGTATTTTTGCAAAAGAGAAGAGATATATGTCGGCTAAAGATTTGCTTGATCTTATGAAGGATGAATATCCGAATCTTAGCTTTGACACGATCTATCGAAACCTTTCACTCTTTGCGGATTTGGGAATTCTCGAGGATACCGAGCTGAATGGGGAAAGGAAATACCGTTTCCAATGCAGTGAAACAAGTCATCACCATCATTTAATCTGCTTGCGTTGCGGGAAAACAAAGCATGTAAAAGCTTGTCCATTAGATGGAATGTTTGGGAATCTGGATGATTTCACCATTACAGGGCATAAATTTGAAATTTATGGTTATTGCAGTCAATGTGAAGGATAGCAACGTTGCAGCCAGGCTTTGCCTGGTTTTTCTATCCTTTCTTTCTACGTCAGGATTAGGCTAACTATCTAAGATTTGGGGTAAAGTATATACCAAATAGTATAGATGGGCTATAATGAGTTTTGATTTATATTCTTCTTGTATAGCAGTAAAAATGAACCCCGTGAAAATAGACAAATTTAAGCCGAAGGGAGTGACAACATGTCTGAGCAGGAAATTTTAGATTCTTCACGCTTACTGTTTGCTAAATACGGCTATGATTACGTATCCGTTAGAAAGATAGCTTCAGAAGCGAATGTCAATATTGGTTCCATCTCGTACTATTTTCACAATAAAATTGGAATTCTTCATCGTATTGCAGATCAATTCTATTTAGGATTATCTGAGTGCCTTTATCCTATATTAGATGGACCCATATTGAATAAAAAAGATGCCATTTGCAACTTAACCAGAAATAATATTGAATATATGTATTCCAATTTTGATTCTTCGAGAATTGTCATGAGAGAAATCACGCTGGAAACGGAACGGTTTGATGAAGTGATAAGGCCCCACTATATTTCCCTCAATAATAGGCTGATTTCATTTTTTGAGAGAATGGGAATCGAGAATCCTAGCCATGCAGCCATTAAATTTATGGCATTGACCCGATTTCCCTTCACCAACGTAAACATCGTTGAGCTATACTATCAAAGACCGTTTAATGCTGATCTTTTTGATGATCTCATTGTAATGGTGCTATCATCCTTCTCTAGTGAACTGTCGGCTTAAGTCCGCAGTTTTTTCGTCTTTTATGATCTTTTGCGTTTATGTATAGAGGAGATGCAACTCCGAAAAAATATGCAGAAAATAGACAAGTAATGGCGAGGTGGAGGCCATGTGGTTAAAAAATTTGATTCCTGATTTACACGTGTATTCGATTTATGATATCGATATACAAGCGTTGAAACAACGCGGAGTAAAGGGAATTATTGCGGATCTTGATAATACGTTGATTGAATGGGATCGTCCCAATGCAACGCCACAGCTGATGGAATGGTTAAATCGGTTAAAGCAGGAAGGCTTCCAAGTCATCGTGGTATCGAATAATAATCAGGTGCGTGTTTCCGCTTTTGCAGATCCCTTAGGTATTCCTTATATTCACGCTGCAAAGAAGCCGACAAGAGCCCCATTTCAGGACGGTATTCTGCGGTTAGGATTGTCTCCAGAGGAAATCGTGGTGATTGGAGATCAAATGTTTACAGATGTTTTAGGCGGAAACCGTTCAGGTCTATACACCATCTTAGTGGTGCCAGTTGCCCAAACGGACGGTTTTTTTACCCGCTTCAATCGCCGTTTGGAACGAATAGCCCTATCCTGGTTAAGGAAAAAAGGGTTGATAACATGGGAGGATTAGATCGGATGACAGCATTAACAGAAGCAAGACACTGCGCCGGATGCGGCGTTATCATCCAAACCGAAAACGAACAAAGACAAGGGTATGCACCTCAAAGTGCACTGGAAAAGGAAAAGCTCATCTGTCAGCGCTGTTTTCGAATTATACATTATAATGAAGTCGCTCAAGTATCTATGGATGATGATGATTTTATCCGGATACTTAATGGCATTGGGTCAACTAAAGCCTTGGTGGTTAAAGTCGTTGACATTTTTGATTTTAATGGAAGCTGGCTGAAGGGGCTTCATCGTTTTGTTGGCAGCAATCCTATTTTATTGGTAGGGAATAAGCTTGATTTGCTTCCTCAAGCGATCAACCCAAATCGTTTGGTCAATTGGATGAAGTATGAGGCGAAGCAGCTTGGCTTAAAGCCAGTAGATGTGGTTCTTTGCAGCGCCAAAAGCGGAAACGGAATGGAACGGTTAGTGGAGGCTATGTCTACATATCGCAAGAAGCAGGATGTCTATATTGTAGGGGCAACTAATGTAGGAAAATCGACATTAATAAATAGCTTGCTTAAGCAGTATGGAGAGGTGGATGTTGAGCTTACCACTTCCAGATTTCCTGGTACAACCCTGGATATGATTGAAATTCCAATCGATGATCATACCTCCATGTTCGATACACCTGGCATCATTAATAAAGACCAAATTGTTCATATGGTGGCTCCTGAGGATTTGAAATTGATTTCCCCAGAGAAACGTATTAATCCCAAGGTATTCCAATTGAATGATAAACAAACCCTGTTTTTGGGGGGGATGGCTCGAATCGATTTTGTGCGAGGAGATCGACAGCCCTTGGTGGTTTATGCTTCTAACCGCATGAATATCCATCGTACCAAGTTGGAAAAAGCAGATGAATTATATCGGACCCATTTGGGAACAGAGATCCTCTCTCCGCCTACGGGAGAAGAAGTCAAGCGATTGCCTCCGTTGAAAAGGCATTCCTTCAGAATCGTTCCTGGGGAGAAACAAGATATTGTCATTTCAGGGCTTGGCTGGATCACTATTGGACAAATCGGAGCTTATATGGATGTTTATGCACCGGAAGGGGTATCCGTCATAGTTAGAAAAGCATTGATATAGATAAGATAAGGAGAGGAGAAAGAGATATGGATAGTCAGACCATAATGACAGGCGTTTTTGGGAATCCGATTAGACAATCCCTGACACCAGTTATGCACAATGCAGCCTATAAGCAGCTTGGTCTAAATTATGCTTCTGCTGCTTTTGCCGTTTCCCAGGATAATCTTAGACAAGCGGTGGAAGGCATTCGGGCCCTTTCTTTTCGCGGAGTCAATGTGACCATTCCACATAAGGTTGCCATTATGGAGTATTTAGACGAAATCGATGAGGAAGCCCTGGATATTGGTGCTATCAATACGGTTGTTAACGATAACGGCAAGCTGATTGGATATAATACGGATGGACGTGGTTTTATTCAATCGCTATTAGAAGAATCCCAGATTTCAGTGGAGGAAAAACGGGTTTTAGTTCTTGGTGCTGGCGGAGCGGCCAGAGCTGTTGGTATTTCCTTGGCAAGAAGAGGTGTTAGCCATATGGTCATTGCCAATCGATCTGTGGATAAGGCGGAAGTACTGGCTCGGCATATCTCCAATCATGTTCCCTGTAAGGCCATGTCACTGGGTGACTTGGAACGGATTGATCTTAAGGAAATCGACCTTGTAGTAAATACCACATCCATTGGAATGGTTCCCCAGATTGATGAGATGCCCATTTCAGAGAAACAGCTGCATAGTGGGCTTTTAGTGAGTGATCTTATTTATAATCCGATTCAGACAAAACTCTTGCTTGCTGCAGAAGCAAAAGGCGCAAAAATCCACAATGGGGTCGGTATGTTTGTGCATCAAGGAGCACTTGCATTTGAATTATGGACAGGCCACAGGCCTCCCATTGATCTGATGCGAAGCTTAGTCTTGCAACGCCTTATGAACAAATAAACGGAGAAGGGAGCAAACGAAATGCTTACGGGAAAACAAAAACGATTTTTAAGATCGGAAGCCCACCACCTTACCCCCATTTTTCAGGTTGGAAAAGGCGGCGTGAACGAGAATTTGATTAAACAGATCGAAGAAGCGTTGGAAGTTAGGGAATTAATCAAGGTTTCCATGCTTGATACGTGCAGTGAGGATAAGCATGATGTGGCTGAAAAGCTTGCTGAAGGATCCGATGCGGAATTGGTGCAATTGATTGGAAGAACGGTTGTCTTATATAAGGAATCAAAAGAGCAAAAGAAGATTGAGCTTCCCAGATAAGCCATGAAAATTGGAATTTTAGGCGGAACCTTTGATCCCATCCACATCGTTCATATGATCATTGCTGAGCAGGTGAGGGATACATTTCAGTTGGACCAAATTTGGTTTATGCCGGCCCATGTTCCTCCGCATAAGGAAGGAAAGAAGGTTACCGATTCCTCTCACCGTCTTCAAATGGTAAGGCTAGCTATCGGGGAGATTCCTTATTTTATAGCCAGTTCCTTTGAACTGGATCGGGCAGGACCATCCTATACGATTGATACTGTTCGGGCATTGAAGGAACAGTTTCCTGAAGACCAATTCTTTTTCATTATTGGCGGAGATATGGTCGATTATCTTCCTCATTGGCATCAAATAAAGGACCTGGTAAAGTTAATCCAGTTTATTGGCGTTCACCGTCCCGGTTATGAACCGGATCATTTTTTTTCGCGGGAGTATGTAAAAAATATGGCATTTCCCCAAGTAGATATCTCTTCTACGATGATTCGGGAACGAATCAATCGCGGAAACTCCATTCGTTTTATGGTAAGAGAAGAGGTTAGACTATACATAGAGGAGAAAAGGTTGTATGAATCGTGAAGAGCTGTTAAGCAAAGTGAAAGAGCAAATGACCGATCATCGGTTTCTACATACCCTAGGTGTAGCCTCCACGGCAGTTACTTTAGCTGAACGATTTGGGGCCGATCCCCAAAAGGCAGAGTTAGCAGGTCTGCTTCATGATTTTTGCAAATATTGGGAGAAAAGCAAGATGAGAGGGATAATGGAAAGGGAACCATCTATCCCTGCTGATTTACTTGATTATGATAAAGAATTATGGCATGCCCCCGTAGGGGCTATTGTTGCTAGACAAGAGTTGGGAATCGAGGATCAAGAGGTCTTGGATGCTATCGCTTACCATACTTCAGGACGACCTGGAATGAGCAGGTTGGAAAAAATATTGTGGTTAGCCGATTATATTGAGCCAGGCCGCCAATTTCCCGGAGTGGAAGAAATCAGAGAATTGGCTGAACAGCATCTTGACTTTGCATTAGCTCAGGCACTGGGCAATACGATTTCCTTTCTTGTGAAACAGAAGAAAAGAATTTATCCCCTTACATTGCAAACCTATAATGATATCATTTACAGCTTGGCGACTAGGAAAGTATAAGTTTTTTTCACTTTCCTTCGCTGCATAAGGGCAAATAGTCCCCCCTCTTGACATCAACCCTTTGGGTTCATTTTGATAAAATGTAATTTTATCAAAATGAAGGTGTAACCTTGATGTCAAGAGGGGGGACATGCCGCGTAACATCATTGACCATATGGAGGTTAATGACGTTGTCTGCGCCAAGGCTTGGCGCCAGCCAAGTTTTCTTTAAGAAATGGAGAAGAGAAAAGGAACGTTAATCCGTTCGCTAAAGAAGGGAGTGAAGAGAATGACTGTATTTGAGATTGCGCAAAAGACAGCGAAAATCATGGAAGATAAAAAGGCTGGCAATGTCCTTGTTTTGGATATCCAGGGTCTCTCTGTCATTGCCGATTATTTTGTCATTTGTCATGGAAATTCAGGTACACAGGTCCAGGCATTGGCTTCTGAGCTGAAGAAAAGGATGCATGAAGCAGGAGTAGATGTAAAAGGCGTGGAGGGCTTTGATAATGCCCGATGGGTGCTGGTGGACCTTGGAGACGTGGTTGTCCATATTTTTCATAAAGACGAACGGGAATTTTATAATATCGAACGAATATGGGGAGATGCAGGTGTCGTACAAGTCCACTAGTTATACACATCTGGCCCAGGTATACGATCGGTTAATGGCCGATGCTCCCTATGACCAATGGATTCATTTTGCCCAAACGGAGTGGGAGCGATGTGGTCTTCAACCTCAAAAAGTCATCGATTTGGCCTGTGGAACCGGAACGATTTGCATTCTATTAACACAGGCTGGATACGAAGTGACGGGAATGGATTTATCGGATGAAATGCTTTGCGTTACGCAGGACAAGGCACAAGAAAAAGGATTGAAATTGGAATTATACCAACAGGATATGAGAGAGTTTACGTCTCCTGTACCAGTGGATTCTATTGTCTGTTTTTGTGATTCCTTAAATTACATCACCAGTTCGGCAGGTATAAGACAAACTTTTGACCAAGTCTACCGTGCTTTAAGACCAGGTGGGGTATTTCTTTTTGACGTCCATTCTCTATATAAGATAAGGGAAGTATTTGGTGATCATACCTTTACCTTAACCGAGGACGAAATCTCTTATATATGGGAATGTGAGTGTGATGGGGAAGATAGTGTCATCCATGATTTAACCATATTTGTTCAGGAAGGGCATTTTTATCGTCGCTTTGATGAACTTCATGTACAACGGGGATATGCTTTGGAAGATCTCTCGAAATGGCTCAAGCAAAGCGGTTTTCAAGATATTCATTGTTATGCGGATTTTGAGCTGCTGCCCCCTGGGAAAACAAGTGAAAGATGGTTTTTTTCCTGTACAAAATAGTGGTGTTAAGAATAAAAGATAGCCTCTACCAACGAGAAGCTATCTTTTATTTTATACACGCTAAAAGGATGGACTGGGCAATGACTTCTGCCATTTTCATTACCGTATATAACCGGGTATTCTGCAATACCATGGAATCTAAAAAGCCACTAGCGTTTACAATTCCTTTAATGTGAAAATCACCGACCGAAGGCAAAATTTTTTTTACGCCCATTCCTGGATGTATGGGACCATCCACCACTTGAATATCCCCAACGTGGTAGGGAAGACCTAGGCAGGCATCTACAGAAATAACAAGCGGATGATGGGTATAGCTAAGTTTTTGAATCGCTCCTTTTAGATTTAGAGCATGTATGGGATTCTCGAGGGTTCCCCATATCTGCAGAGAAGGCGGATTTGCTTGCTGAAGCAACATCCCTACTAACGGACCAAGGGAATCACCAGTACATCGGTCTGTTCCAATACAAAAGACGATGAGGTTGGAGTAGGAGGAATGATTTTCAATTCTTTCCTTGATCTTCACTGCCATGTGGTGGATGGCATATTCATCCTTATGCGAAATTTGAAATAGCAGGGACATTGGCAATCACCTGCTATAGTGTATTCAGCTAAGGATGGAGGGCAATAAGGCAATATGCGGAATTTCCCGCTTATTTATTTTAATTCAAACTCCCCATATACCGTTCCGTCTTCATAGCCCTTGAGGGTATTGTGATAAGTGATTAAATTATTGGCCTTGAGAAAACCGTCAAATTCTTCTTGTGAAAGATTGCCAACCAGGGCATCACCATGCTGGATGAATGAGGCTTTACCACCTTTGATATCATCAAAAAACATGGAGTACAACGCTTCATGATTAAGCTGTAACTGAATCAAGTTTACTCATCTCCTTTTTGTTTTAGTATGTCTAAATAAAATAAGCCGCATCCCTTGAGGGATACGGCGGCCGCTTAGCTGGGTTGGTCTCCATAAAACATGTGGGAAACCTCTTTTAAGTCTTCACGATATTTCCTATGCGTATTTTGAAAAACCCGGTTAAATACTTCACCGATATCTTCTAGAGCCATTAAGCCTGCTCCGGTTACCCCGCCTGGAACGCAAACACGTTGTTGCAGGGTGGGAAGGTCGAAAGCGCCTTTTGAAATTAATTCCCCTAATCCAACAATCATTTGAGAGGTTAGAAAGGTGGCTTCCTCTTTGCTTATTCCAGTTTCCTCTACGGCCGCGGTAATAAAGCGCTGCAGAAGATAGCTCATGAAGGCTGGTCCACAGCTAACAATGTCGGACGATACCCTTACATGGGATTCTTGAATCTCGAGCGGTCGACTTATTTTCCCGAAAAGGTCACGCAATAAGCTGCGGTCCTCTTCTTGACAACGAGATCCAAACATCATTAAGGATGCCCCTGCACCGACGGAATTGGTGATGCTTGGGATGACCTTGGCTATTTTACAGGTGGCTTGTTTTTCTAAATCATCTATAAGAATAGGGCTCGTAATGGAGATAACCAATTGATCCTCTCTTAGGTAAGGTGCCACTTCATCAAAAACCTTTTTAAATTCTAGGGGTTTGATGCAAAAAAATACAAGATCGCTTTCTGTGACCGTCTCCATATTGTTTTCCGCGACTTTTAATCCAGGATAACTTCGCTCTAGTTTCTGTACTTTTTCCCGTGAACGATTGCTTGCTGTAATTTGATTAGGGGATAGGGCTGCTGAAGCGATGAATGCTTCGAGTAGAATCGTCCCCATACTCCCTGTGCCAATAAAGCCCACACGCATGATTTGACTCCTCCCGGCAATCTGATTATAACTATGTCTATGTATTACAACCGGATTCCATACGTTAAATTCTAAGAAAACAAGAAATCCTGGTTGAAGGAACGATAGTAATCATCTATACTTTTCTTACCACATCAAGAATCATTTGCTCTGTCACTAGTTTTCGAGAAGGGAGATGATGCTTAAGCGCATATCGATTGATGTTGTCCGTAATTTGATTGATTCCATCCACCGTGAAGTGCTCCCCTTTTTTTGCCTTCATGATGACTTGTTCGATCTCATTTTCCCGCAATTGATCCATGTTCCGATACCCTTCGAGTTTTCCTACCGTATGATTTACTTTCTTAGATATCTCATGATGCACACTCATTGATTAGACCCCCACTGTTTCATACTTTTGACATTTATTCGATTATAAAGAAACCCCAAGAAGATGACAAGCTTATCTCACTTTGAATGGAAAGGAGATTGCTATGAATTTTGGCTGGACACCGAGGGAGAAAAAACTTGCCATATTATTAGCTATTGTTTTGGTATGTTTAGGCAGTATGATTATTTATTCTCGTATGAACGATGAGCAAGCATTGATTCTCCCTCCTGATGATGATTCTGTGCAACAGGAAGAAGAGGGGATCTCTAGTGATATCAAGACGCAGGAAGAAACCAAAGAAATGGAGGCGATCTGGATTGACCTTCAAGGGGCTGTACAGCGACCTGGTGTGTATCAGTTGGCACCCGGTTCCCGCATGCATGAAGCGGTTCTGTTGGCGGGCGGACTACTTCCTGTTGCCGAAAGAAGAGCGGTTAATTTAGCACAATCTATACAGGATGGAGAAGTGATTTATATCCCCCGGAAGGACGAATGGGATGAAGAGGCGTGGAAGCAATCTATCACGCAACAGAAGGAAAGGAAAGATTCTGGGCAGGATACAATAACTATATCGATAAATAAAGCGACGGCAGAAGAGCTAACTTCTCTGCCGGGCATAGGGGAGGCTAAGGCTTCGGCCATCTTATCCTATCGGGAAAAGAATGGACCTTTTCTCAGCAAGGAAGAAATCATGGAAGTGAGTGGGATTGGGGAAAAATTATTTGGACGGATGAAGGATCTCATTTCTCTAGATTAAGCTTTGGGAGGCATCGAGGTCACAGTTGACAGATCGGATTAGAAAACGTTATCATCTACTTAATATACAGATAGTTCAAGCAACTTTGTTTTTTTGGTAAAGATATGGGAGGAATGAGAGATGTCTCAAGAACGCAAGCTTGGCTTTGAAACGATAGCCTTACATGGCGGGCAAAAGCCTGATACAGCCACGAATTCCCGTGCAATGCCGATTTATCAGACTTCTTCTTTTGTCTTCAACGATACGGAACACGCAGCCAACCTTTTTGCTTTGAAGGAATTCGGAAATATCTATACCCGCATCATGAATCCGACTCAAGATGCTTTTGAACAGCGAGTGGCTCAGTTGGAAGGAGGTGTTGGTGCGTTAGCGACTTCTTCAGGACAAGCTGCGATCACCTATGCGATTTTGAACATTGCGCAAGCAGGTGACGAGATCGTCGCTTCGAGCAGTCTTTATGGTGGAACGTATTCTCTGTTTGCCCATACCCTTCCCAAGATGGGGATTAAGGTCGAGTTTGTTGATGTCGATGAACCCGAACAGTTCAGAAGCAAAATCAACGAAAAAACGAAGGCGCTATTCATAGAGACCATTGGCAATCCTAGAATTAATATTGCGGATATAGAAGCAATAGCGAACATAGCCCATGAGAATGGGGTTCCGCTTATTGTAGATAATACTTTTGCTTCTCCATACCTCTGCCGTCCTTTAGAACATGGTGCAGACATTGTGGTACACTCTGCTACTAAATTTATTGGCGGTCATGGAACTTCCATTGGCGGGGTCATTGTTGATTCCGGTAAGTTTGATTGGAGTAACGGGAAGTTCCCGCTGCTTACAGAACCAGACCCAAGTTATCATGGTCTTGTCTATACTAAGGCTCTTGGTCCGTTAGCTTACATTGTGAAAGCTCGCGTTACGTTGCTTCGGGATATCGGTGCTGCTACTACGCCGTTTAATTCTTTCTTATTCCTGCAGGGATTGGAAACGCTGCATCTGCGTATGGAACGTCATGTAGAAAACTCGTTAAAGGTAGCTCAGTTCCTGGAGAAGCATGAGTTAGCCTCTTGGGTGAATTATCCTGGCTTGGAAGATAATCGCTATCATGCTTTAGCCAATAAATATATGCCTAAAGGGGCTGGTTCTATCTTTACCTTTGGGATCAAGGGCGGAATCGAAGAAGGAAAGAAATTTATCAATAGTCTAGAACTATTCTCCCACCTTGCTAACGTAGGGGATGCTAAATCGCTCGTGATTCATCCGGCTAGCACTACACACCAGCAGCTTGACGAAGAAAGCCAGAAAAAAGCTGGGGTAACACCGGATATGATTCGTCTATCCATCGGCTTAGAGACAATTGATGATATTCTTCATGATCTGGATCAGGCGCTTCAAGCGAGTCAGGGATAAGAAGAATTGACCAAAGTTTTATAACCCTATTAATAAAGAAAGAGGTGGCCGAAAACTACCTCTTTTGTCTTGAGGAAACCACCCAGAGCTATTTCCTGAAGATAAAGCATATAGTATAAAACATAGATCTGGGTTTTTACCCGGTGAAAGAAGGGGGGCGATTTCGACGAAACCTATTGCGATGAATGTAAACCGTTGGCTGTTCAGAAAACGCATATAGATGTGCAGGATTTTATCATCTCTAAGGAGGACGACTTGTTTGAGAGTGGTAGTTCTCGGCGTTGGCGGAGTAGGTCAAGTGTGTGCAGCTGAACTTGTAAAAAAGCCTTATATTGAACAATTAATTTTAGCGGATATATCCAGCGATTGTGCGGAAAAATTTGCGGCAAAGTTGCGTTCAAAGTCAGAAACATCCATAAAAGTTAAAAAAGTAAATGCCAATTATGTAGAGGATGTAATCGAGGTAGCATTAGGAGCTGATGTGTTGATTCATGCTGGTCTGCCTGACTATAATATCCAGGTGATGAAGGCATGTCTTGAAAGCAGAACCCATTATATTGATATGGCGTCGAATGGACCGAAATGGCTTTTGGAGCAGTTAGCTTGGGATCGACTTTTTAAAGAGAAAGGAATCATTGGGATCATGGGGATTGGCTGTGATCCGGGTTTTTCTAATATTGCGGCTCGCTATGCGGTGGATCAGCTTGATACGGTAGAGGCCATAATGGTTCGGGATGGGGACAATTCAGTCGTTGACTACGATGGCTTCTGTGCCTACTTTAGTCCACAAACAGCGATTAAAGAATGCTTAGCTAAACCTAATTATTGGACAGCAGAAGAAGGAGAGCTGTTTTTCCCTGATCCTTTCTTTAATAAAGAAGAATTTGAATTTCCGGAACCGATTGGTTGGCTGGATTGCTATAATGTTGAGCATGAAGAAGTAACGACTTTAGGAGAGACTATCGGGAAACAAAAGGGATGTAAATACATTGATTTTAAATATGCTTTGCACCCGGATTTTGTGAATACATTGCAAGTGCTTGCCTATCTTGGCTTAGATAGCGACGAAGTATTTGATGTAAACGGGGCAAAGGTGATTCCTCGGGATGTGGTAGTTCGAACGATGCCAAAACCTTCAGATCTGGCTGGCAAAATTCATGGCTATTCATGCGTTGGGGCCCTGGTTAGAGGGACAGCAGGAGAGCGAAAGAAAGAAATATATGTTTACACGATAGCAAATCACGATGAAATCTTTCGAAGAACAGGTTTCCAGGCAACCGTTTGGCAGACAGGGGTTCCTCCGGTTGCGGCATTAGAGCTGTTGGCTATCGGGACTCTTAAGGGTCTGTCCGGGTGCATTCCGCCGGAATTAATTGATCCGATACCGTTTCTGCAGACGGTTAAGACGATGGGAATGGAGTGGCAAATAATCGAAAAAACAGGTCCGATTCTGACCAGAAGTTCAGCATAATAACAACAGCAAATCCTCAAATGTGAATTTGATTGATAATAGATAAAATAAAAAGAAGATCTCCAAAAACGGGGATCTTCTTTCATGTCTTACACCCATTGGTCGGGTATTATCTTTTGCCATTTAAATGGCAGAGCTCTTTCGCCTCGTTTCGAGGTAGGGGCTTACGTATGGGCCAAAGGAAATTTTCTCTTCCATGTAGATTTGATGCCAAAGCATGAATACAAGAATGGTCCAAATTTTGCGACCGTAGTCTGCTTTTCCTTCCTTATGTTCATCAAGCATAAAGAGAACAAACGCCTTATTAATAAATTCATCCACCTCAGACTGGTAGATGAGCTCCTTTGCCCAATCATAGAAGTCGTGCTTTAGCCAATGGCGGGTAGGAACAGGGAAACCTAGCTTTTTCCTCATTTTGATTTGCGGAGGCAGGATGTCTTTCATCGCTTCCCGCAAGACATGCTTGGTGGTCCCGTTGGCAATCTTATATTGGGTTGGAATGGTAGCCGCAAACTCAAACACCTTGGGATCAACAAAAGGAACGCGCAGTTCGAGGGAGTTCGCCATGGTCATTTTATCGGCTTTCATTAAGATATTCCCACGCAGCCAAGTGTGGATATCGAGATACTGCATTTTCGTCACATCATCATAATGGCGGGCATTCTTATAGATTTCGGCTGTAATGGATCGGGCATTTACATAGTAAGGATCCGATGCCAGGCTTTTCATTGCTACCTTTTCTTTTAGCTCTTCCGAAAAGATCAGGGCATTGCCAAAGAATCGTTCCTCCACCCTCTTTGAACCCCTAACGAGAAAGCTTTTACCCTTGGTTCCTTCAGGGAGAAGATCAGCAAAATGACGCAATGAAGATTTTAGGATTCCGGGCATTCCATTGAAATAACGAAGGGAGTGAGGCTCCCGATAGATATTGTAACCGCCAAAAAATTCATCTGCCCCTTCCCCGGACAGGACCACCGTGACATGCTTGCTAGCTAACTCAGCAACGAAATAGAGAGCAATGGCAGAAGGGTCGGCAACGGGTTCATCCTGATGCCAAATCAATCGAGGCAGTTCCTCCAGATAACGGTCAGCAGATATTTTCACTTCATGATGATCGGATCCTAAATATTTGGCTGTTTCTCGTGCAATATCCAATTCGCTGTAACCTGGAATATCAAATCCTACCGTGAACGTTTTGACTTCTTCGGATTGGCGCAATAAGGCGACTATACTGCTAGAGTCAATTCCGCTTGAAAGAAAAGCCCCTCTTGGAACATCGCTGACCCGGTGCTTGTTGACCGAATCCTTCAGGATCTCTCGAGTTCCTTCTACATAATAGGAAAAGGGTTGGTCTTCGGGATGGAATTCTACCGTCCAGTAAGGTTCAATTTTCATCTTTCCATCCTGGATCACCATAAAATGTCCGGGAGGCAGCTTATGAATCCCCTCGAACATCGTTTCCGGATCAGGAACATATTGAAAGGTTAAGTAGTGATAGAAAGAGGTTGGATTGACCTTTTTCTTTACGCCTGTTGCACGAAGCAGGCTTTTGATCTCGGAGCCAAAGGCGTAGGCCTCGGATGTTTCGGTCCAATAAAATGGTTTAATGCCAAAATGGTCTCTTGCCCCAAAGAGGATTTGTTTTTTTCGATCCCAGATCGTGAAAGCAAACATCCCTCTTAGATGCTTCGGGGCATCGAAGCCGACTTCTTCATACAGATGGACGATGGTCTCCGTATCCGATTCGGTTTTGAATTGATGGCCACGATCCTTTAGCCATTGCTGCAGTTCTTGATAATTATAGATTTCACCATTAAAAGCAATCCAAATATCGCCATCTTCATTGCATAATGGCTGCTTTCCGCCTTCGAGGTCAATAATGCTCAGGCGGCGAAAGCCAAGCCCCACATGCTGATCCAGATGAAACCCATGGTCATCCGGACCGCGATGAATAATGATATCGGTCATTTGGCTCAAGTCTTGAGCTGAAACCGGCTGTTTTTTTCTATTATAAAGAGCTACAAATCCACACATAGGTAAAGACCCTTCTTTCAGCAAATGTACAGACTAAACTTTAGCATGCTTTCCCTTTATAATCAATCTATCAGGGCGAAAAGACACCATCTATGGTACAATTGTCATGAATTCATTTACCGGAGTTTGTAGAGATAGGAGGAAGCGCTCGTGCGTAAATCATGGGATGAATACTTTTTGGATATTGCTGATGTTGTGGCTACTCGCTCCACCTGCAACAAGCTTGCAGTAGGGTGTGTCATTGTAAAGGACAAGATGATTGTTTCAACTGGCTATAACGGCTCGATACATGGGCATGAGCATTGCACGGAGGTGGGGTGTCTCCTAAGTGATGATGGGCGATGCATCCGCACGATTCATGCTGAACAAAACGCCATCATCCATGCGAAAAGGGATGAACTCATGGGAGCGACAGCCTATGTGACCCATGAGCCTTGTGAGACTTGCTCAAAGCTGTTGAATCAAGCGGGAATCAAGCGCATTGTATTCCGAAATCAGTATAAAAATGAACGCAACCGCATTTTTTTACGTGGTGTTGAAATCGTTCATCTCCAACAGCAGGGCTAAGACTTTTGTTTTATTAGGAAAAAACGTATAATAAACAGGGAAAATAAAACATATGGAGGAAAATAAAGTTGTCCGAAACCATTATTTATACGATTATGCAAGGGGCAGTTATTCTCGTTCGTTTATACTACTTCGCTTTGATTGCCCGCATACTTCTATCCTGGCTGCCTGGGCTCCAGGAAAATAAAATTGCCGAGTATTTAAATAGCATTACGGAACCTTATTTGGCCGTATTTCGCCGTTTCATTCCCCCGCTGGGAATGATTGATTTATCCCCGATCGTTGCCTTTATCGCATATGATTATCTATCCAAATTCCTGTTGTCAGGCTTGCATCAGGTATTGAAATTTCTTCTATAACTCTTTGTAAGGGTTTGAGTTATTAAGGAAGCCTTGATGAAGATTTCTTGCCTAGAGCCATGTCACATAGAGGAAAAAATTCCGCTATTCTTAAAATTGGGTAGGAAAAAGACTGAATAGCGGAAGATTACCCTTAACAGTCCTCTTCAGCATAATATAGGGGCTTCTATTAAGAAATAGAAGAATTTATTTCTCTTATAAAGCCTTCTCCAGACTGAAAATTAATAATAAGGGAAGAAAATGCCCTTATTTCCGAGAGTCAATAGGAATCGTATTTGACCTGTTTTTATTCAAGCAAAAGGAGTGAATCGATTGCAACAGAGACCCATGTATTGGACAAGCCTATCTCTGGCCTTAGGGATGGTTACTGCCCACGTATGGATCACAGAGAAAAGCGAAGCATGGATTTGGATTTCGCTTATTTTAGTTCTATATGGTGTGTATGCCATTCGATCTCATCGATGGAAAAGCTGTTTATTGCTTGTCGTGGTTGGAGGAATGGGGTTTTGCTATTACAGCTTTTACGATCAAAGTAATCAGACCGTCTTATCATTAACCAAGGAGGAGCTGAGGGTAGAGGGTGAAATGATCTCTAGCGGTACCATAGATGGGGATCGAGTTAAATTTCTCCTGCAAATTAAGAAAGCAAATGGCGTGCCTTTGGAAGAAAAAGTGGATTGCTATGTACCCCTTCAAACACGAAATGATCTTAAGAAAGCCCAAGAACTAAGGGCGGGAAGCTATCTTCGGTTCAACACTCGTCTCATTTCCCCTCAAGCCGCACGGAACCCAGGCAACTTTGAATACAAGAATTATCTATACTACAAAAAAATTCATTGGATTGCTCGACCTTCTTCCTTCTCCGTACTGACCATTGACCCCCCATCCAGTCTTCATCCCAGGTTTATTCTTCAACGAGTACAGGCCATTTTATCTGATACAATAGATCGAATATTTCCTGCTTCTGCCGCCGAAATCATGAAGGGAGTACTGATTGGAATTCGTCAGGATATCTCTTTAGATACGATGGATGCTTATTCAAAACTGGGTTTTACTCACGTCTTAGCCATTTCTGGATTACATATGACAGTGTTAGTTGGCGGACTTTTAGCAGTCATGCGAGGGATAGGATTTTCGCGTGAAACCTCGATCTTGACAACTATGGGGTTTATACCGGCCTATGTGGTTCTAGTGGGGGCAGCCCCTTCGGTTGTTCGTTCTGGTATCATGGCTGTAGCAGTCTTATATGGTCACTTCCTAAACCGGCCAAGAGACGGGCTCAATATTTGGGGAGCATCGTTATTTATTATGATCTTATGTAATCCGTATCAGTTATGGGACATTGGTTTCCAATTGTCATTTGCTGTGACTTGGGGACTGTTGACCTTGTCTTCCCCTCTTCAACAGGCAATTCCCATTCCATCCGAGCCCCTTCGCAGCCTTCTCAGTGTCACCTTAGCCGCTCAGCTCGTCTCTTTTCCACTAACTATCTATTATTTTCATCAATATCATATTCTATCTTTTGTCATCAATCTCTTGTTTGTTCCCATTTATTCTTTTATCATTACCCCCTTTGGATTTATTGGCCTCTTATTGGGACTTCTCCATCCAGCTCTTTCTCTCATTCCAGCACACATTGTTACATTCCTTCTATACTGGATTAATGGTACATTAGAACGAACAGCTTTATGGAAGGGTTTATTATTTTATCTTTCTAGTCCTCCGCCATGGTGGATGATCATCTATGGGTTAGGTTTGATCCGTGGTTCGTGGATAGCAAATGAAAAGAGAAAAATCTGGATCATCGGGATGATGCTTTTATATGTACTTTTGCCTTTTCTCTCCTACAAGGGTGAGACGGTGAGGGTGACTTTTTTGGATGTAGGTCAGGGGGATGCCATCGTAATTGAGGCACCGGGAGATAAAGTCTACTTGATTGATGGAGGAGGAGTACCTTTTCATCCTGAGAAAAAAGAGGCATGGAAACAGCGCAGCAATCCATATGATCCCGGTAAGAGAATCATTGTCCCTTTCTTGAAATCCAGAGGGATCGAAGAAATTGATCTGCTGATTATGACCCATGGAGACATGGACCATATAGGTGGACTTACAGCCGTTATTCAAGAAATGAAAGTGAACCAGGTCCTTTGGAATGGAAGAACGCCATCTTCCTCCTTCGAAAAAGAGTTGTTGAAAATGATTAAAGCTCAAAATATCTCTCTTCGATTGGGGAAAAGCGGCATAACCTGGAAAGACCATCCTCGTGTCAAATGGACCATTCTTCACCCTAGTTCCCCTTTTTCCGATACGGATAATAATCAATCCATTGTACTGTTGCTTGATGCGTTTGGGAGAAGGGTTCTTTTCACAGGAGATCTGGAGATGAAAGGGGAAAGGGAACTTTTAGCTAAAAACTCCATTTCACAAATAGATGTCCTTAAAGTTGGTCATCATGGCAGTCGAACGTCTACTGAACCCAAATGGATTGAAAGACTGACTCCGTCCCTTGCGGTGATCTCGGTAGGGGAACAGAATCGTTTTGGACATCCTCACCCCCAAACGATTGAAACGTTGGAAAGAGCAGGCAGTCGAATCCTTAGAACGGACCAAATGGGAGCCATTACATTTGAATTTAGCAAGGAAAATATGGAAATCGGGACTTTTTTGCAACCTTTGGAGAAAAAGAGTCGTCAATTCAAACAGAGGGGGGAACTCGAGTGATGGAAGCAGATCTGATCAGAGCTGCCCAAGCGGGCGATCGCGACGCCCTAATTCAATTATTGAGAGACATAGAAAAATCGGTTTATCGTACCGCTTTTTATATACTAAAAAATGAACAGGATGCCCTAGATGCCTCGCAGGAAGCATTAATAAGAATATATAAGAAGATAGATACTTATCAGGAGAAAGCGAAGTTTTCCACTTGGGTCCAGAGGATTGTAACGAATATTTGCATTGACCATTGCAGAAGACGAAAAGAAAGCACATCAATTGATGAGCGCGACATTTCTTTACAAGACAAGGCGGATGTTGAGGGAGAAGTAGAACTGGCATATATGGCTAAAGACGTCCGCGAAGCGATTAACCTTCTTCCCGATCAGCACCGGACCGTTATTGTTTTGAGGTATATTCAAGATTTTTCTTATGCAGAAATTTCCGAAGCGCTGCAGCTTCCGATTAATACGGTCAAGTCCCATCTGTTTCGAGCGAGACAACATTTGCAAAAACTACTTCCAGAATATCAGAAGGGGGGTGTTCGCGTATGAGATGTGAAGAGGTGATGGAATTGATTCAGCGAAATCTAGATGGCGATCTGTCCAGTGAATCGGCAAATATGCATGAGCATCTTCGTTCATGCCAGGAATGTCAAAGCCTTCATGAAAGCTTAAGTCATTTATCTTTGGACCTGGAAAATCTACCTGATATCGAACCTCCGATCAGCATAGTAGATCGTATATTGCCTCAGTTGGAAGTCATGAATCAGGCGGGTTCTATTAGCGTGGTCGGTATGCATCAAGCGAAGGCTCAGCAGGGACCCCTCCTTTGGAAAGGATGGGCACTAGCAGCTGGGAGTGCGGCAGCTGTGTTATTTATTTGGTTATTGGCTGATAACTTATGGACCCCTGAATGGGATCAATTAAAAATACAGATGCAAAGCGCAACCGATAAAACTTCAAATTCCGCATCATCGCCTGATCTTGCACTAGAACAATCGGCTCACCCTGAAGTGGCGAAGAACCGTTCGTTAGATATACAGCCTGAACAAGCAGCTGAGAATAAGATAATGCCTTCTGTCGATAGCAAGCAACCTGCTCTGAAGGAGAAGCAAGCATCACCTTCTCCGAAAAAAGATGCAGTTGTCCTTGAGTCTGCACCAGACCGAACGAATAGGAAGGATCAACCTGGATCATCCAAGCTGCAGTCAACCGATCAAGAAGCAGCAGATCAACAATTGGCATTGGCACCGCAAGAGAAAACAGCTCTGGAGCAAATGCCTTCCATCGCAGCGATTCTGCCTCCTAATGAGGAAGAGACAACACCACCGCCCTTGGCGTTGGCACCTCAAGAATCGGCAGAGATGATCCAGACGTTTATGGCCCCTGAGTTAAGCGATACGAAAGAAGCGGCTTCTAGAGGTGAAGTAGCGTATCCTTCTCCGGGTGGAGAATGGGTGGCGCAAATGGATGTACAGACCATAGTCATTATCGATCAGGGTGGAGTGGAAGTTTTTCGAAGCCATTCATGGCCAGCTGAAATGGAAGTCAAGGTGGAGTGGCTAGAAGAGCAACTCTTGCAATATACCCTGACCCTTAAAACTGATCAGGAGAAAAAAGATTTGTCATTTGATGCGGAAACGTGGAGAATAAATATCCAAGATAGACTGGAACAAAAGCTGTAACTTCAGCGTATAGTGTATCAAGCAATTAACTTCTGCTTACCGTCCGGCTACTGTAACCTAGGATTCAGTGGTCGGCGTTTACATAAACGCTGAGGGAAACAAAACCGCCTTCCTGACCTAAGGATGAGCGGTTTTTATTCATTTCGACAGAAGCCTGATATGTTTTGTATAATGTTCTAGACGCTGATCCAAGAGGTGAAAAAATGGAGAACCGCAGTGTATGGAAAGAAGTTCAGCAAGGGGTAATTAAACCCGTATATGCCTTATATGGAACGGAACAATTTCTGATAGACGAATTCATTCATTTTGTAAAGAAAAAGGTATTGGATGAGGCTATGTTTGATTTCAATTACAGTGTTTATGATTTGGCGGAGACACCGATCCAACAAGTGGTGATGGATACCGAAACCTTGCCTTTCATGGGGGACAAAAGAGTGGTGGTGGCTCAGAATGCATTTTTCTTAACAGGAACAAAGCCAAGCGGCGGACTTGAACATCAGCTTGAAGCTTTGCAGGCATACTTGGAGCAGCCGATGGATACGAGTATTTTGGTTCTTACTGTTTCAGGAGAAAAGCTGGACGAGCGAAAGAAACTAGTAAAGCTCTTAAAGGACAGAGGAGCACTCTTCCCTTTTCTTCCCCTGAAGGATCGGGAATTGTGGAGTTGGATTATTCGGCGAGCCCAAAAACTGCAGGTAGATATGGAAGATCAAGCAGCCAAAATGCTAGAACGGATTGTTGGTAATGATTTAAGAAGGCTACAGCAAGAATTAGAGAAGATGGCTGCTTATGCAGGAACCGGGGGAAGGATTACGGAAGATGTAGTGTACATCTTAGCTTCAAGAACACTCGAACAGGATATCTTTGGGCTGATTGATAAAGTAGCTAAATTGGAGATTGATCAAGCTTTAAGGATTTACTATGATTTGCTGAAGAATAAGGAAGAACCTTTAACTATATTGAATTTGCTAGCTCGTCAATTTCGGATGATTCTGCAAGTTAAAGTGTTATCCGAAAAAGGATATTCTCAACAGCAAATGGCTGCCCAATTAGGAGTTCATCCTTATCCTATAAAATTGGCTGCGGAAAAGTCTCGACGCTTTGGGGAGACAGCCCTGCGAAACATCCTTGCTTATTTATCAGAAGAGGATTATCGGATTAAATCAGGTCAAATCAATAAAGTACTGTCACTTGAGCTTTTCTTAATGAAAATAAAAGATTTGATCCACATGAAAAAAGAGTAATCCTAGTTAAAGGATTACTCTTTTTTTCAGAGGTAAGAAATAGCTTGGCCATAGCTAAACAGAAAGTATAAGACGCATTTGGCTAAGCCAGCAACTTTCTTAAAATTAAGCAGTAACGCCGTTTACTTTAATTGCAAGACGAGACTTTCTGCGAGAAGCTTCATTTTTATGGATAAGACCTTTTGTTACAGCCTTGTCAAGCTTCTTAGTAGCAAGCTTGAAAGCTTCTTGAGCTGCAGCCTGGTCATTTTTTGCAACCGCTAATTCTACGCCCTTAAGAGCGGTACGAAGTGCAGATTTTTGAGCTCCGCGTTGTACACGTTTCTTTTCGTTCGTTTTGGTACGCTTAATTTGGGATTTAATATTTGGCATCAGATTCACCTCCTTGGTGTATCTTTTAACATTCAATAAATTTAGCAACAAAAATCATTTTATCATGTCGAAAAAAGAAATGCAATAACAGACTGGAATAAAAGTCGGTGGTTTACTCCATTATAAATATAGAAAAAATGTGTAAAAATGGTAGATAGGAGTTGAAAAGAAATGGATGAACAAAAGCGTGAACATGAACTCGATTTAAGCCGCTATGCTATACGTACGGATCTGGCTTTGGAGGCCCACCAGTTGGCCACTGAACGGACGGGGATGCCTCAGTTTCCTGGGGTGGAGATGGATGCCCAAGAATCGAATGGGGTCCGTCTGACAAGGGTTCAAATAAAAAATGAACAAGGCTCCAAATATATCGGTAAACTGCCTGGCCGGTATCTTACTCTGGAAGTTCCGGGGTTACGTCGAAAGGATACCGAACTGCAGAATGAGGTGGCGACCCAATTTGCTCATGCTTTCCATGAATTTTTACAAGAGTTAGGGATTTCCAAGGAAGCCAAGGCTTTAGTTGTGGGGCTGGGAAATTGGAACGTGACTCCTGATGCGCTTGGACCGATGGTGGTAGAGAATTTGCTCGTGACCAGACATTTATTTGAACTCATGCCCGAGCATGTAGATGAAGGTTATCGAGCCGTCAGTGCCTTATCTCCTGGAGTGCTTGGGATTACCGGAATCGAGACCAGTGAGATTGTCTTTGGAGTAGTTGAACGGACGAAACCTGATTTCGTGATCGCAGTGGACGCTTTAGCTTCAAGAGCATTAGAAAGAGTCAATACGACTATTCAGATCTCTGATACGGGAATCAATCCTGGCTCAGGCGTGGGGAATAAAAGAAAGCCGCTGACAAGGGAGACGCTTGGCATCCCGGTGATTGCCATTGGTGTGCCGACCGTGGTAGACGCTGTGTCTATTGCCAGTGATACGATTGATTATGTGTTATCGCATATGGGGAGACAAATGAATCAGAGTGCGAATCCAGCGCCTGCCAGCAGACTAACTCCTGCAGGCTTTAACTTACCGGGGAAGACTGCACCTTTTACCGAGGAGGATGATCCATCGAATGAAGGCAAGCAAGTGATTATGGGGTTGGTCGGGACATTGCCTGAACAGGAAAAGCGGCAGTTGATTCATGAGGTTCTGCAGCCGCTCGGTCATAATTTAATTGTTACGCCTAAAGAAGTAGATGAATTTGTAGAAGACATTGCGAATATGATTGCCAATGGATTGAATGCGGCATTACACGACATTATTGATATGGATAATGTATCGGCCTATACGCACTGATGCATAAAGACCCTGACACATTCCAACAAGCAGAGAAATCGACGCAGCAGGAATGCCAAGAGATGAAGGAGTTATAAAGGATGAAATGGAGAATCCAGTTTATATTTCTTGTCGTGACCATGTTTGGCTTGATTATGGGTGGCATCCATCTAGCTGAAAAAGGAATCCAACGGGTGGAAGGAACGCAGGATGGACCTACTCAGTCCTTTCATATTACCAGATTGGAGAATGGGATACTGGATATGACGGTTTTAGGGAAAGATTATTCCTTGAAAAACGAAGCTATCATGCCTGTATTCCAAACCCTTCCGGCTGCAGGTGTTTCAGGTGCGAACCAGGAACAGCCCTCCGGTTCCGTAGGATATTTGATTGGAAACTGGATGGCTTCCTATTCCCAAAAGCTCCTTAGTTGGTTGTTCTATTAAATTAGAAGAACGCTCCGGACCTGAGACGATGTCGTTTCAACCGGAGTGTTTTTATTTTATTGCTAATAGAATGATTGCCTCTCCTAATTATCCCTGATATAATCAAACTTAGTGCATTTTTTCCCCTCAGGGAGGTAAATACGAAACATGGATAAAAGAGAGAGACAAAAAAGAATAAGAAATTTTTCTATTATTGCACATATAGACCACGGCAAATCTACATTGGCCGACCGTATTCTCGAGTTTACAGGAGCGCTCAGCGATCGTGAGAAGCAGGATCAATTCCTGGATTCGATGGATTTAGAGAAAGAACGTGGCATTACCATTAAGCTTAATGCGGTCCGGTTAACCTATAAGGCGAAGGATGGCGTGGAATATATCATTCACTTGATCGATACGCCTGGGCATGTAGACTTTACTTATGAAGTTTCCCGAAGCTTGGCTGCTTGTGAAGGGGCCTTATTGGTTGTGGACGCTGCGCAAGGGATCGAAGCGCAAACGCTGGCTAACGTTTATCTAGCCCTTGATAATAATTTGGAAATTATTCCTGTCATTAACAAAATTGACTTGCCTAGTGCTGATCCTGATCGTGTCAAGCGGGAAGTGGAAGATGTGATTGGATTGGATGCCAGCGATGCTGTGCTTGCCTCCGCGAAAGCCGGGATTGGGATAGAGGACATTCTGGAGCAGATCGTTCAGAAGGTTCCGGCTCCAACGGGTGATCCGGATGCGCCATTGCAAGCGCTCATCTTTGACTCCTACTATGATTCATATCGGGGGGTTGTTGCTAACATCCGCGTGATCAACGGAACGATCCGCAAAGGGATGAAAATGAAAATGATGGCGACGGGCAAGATCTTTGAGGTGACAGAAGTAGGAGCTTCTGCCCCATTTCCTAGGGCTGTGGAAGAGTTAACCGTTGGAGATGTGGGGTTCGTATCAGCGAGTATTAAGACCGTTGGTGATACGCGAGTGGGGGATACCATTACGGGCGCAGATAAACCAGCGAGCGAACCATTGCCAGGTTATCGGAAAATTAACCCGATGGTGTTCTGTGGCCTGTATCCTGTGGATACAGCAGAATACAATGATTTGCGTGATGCATTGGAAAAGCTCCGGTTAAATGATGCTTCCTTACAGTTTGAACCGGAAACCTCCCAGGCCTTAGGGTTTGGATTCCGTTGCGGTTTTCTAGGTCTTCTCCATATGGAAATTATTCAGGAACGGATTGAAAGGGAGTTTAATATTACCCTTATTACTACTGCGCCAAGCGTGATCTATCATGTTACCCAAACGAATGGGAACGAGCTAATTATTGATAATCCGTCAAAAATGCCGGATGCCCAATTTATTGATAAGGTAGAAGAGCCATATGTGAAATCCGCTATCATGGTTCCCAAAGATTTTGTTGGGGCGGTCATGGAGCTATGCCAAGGAAAACGTGGGGATTTCCTTGATATGCAGTACATTGATGAAAATCGGGTGCAAATTACTTATGAAATGCCGTTGTCTGAAATTGTGTACGACTTTTTTGATCAATTAAAGTCGAATACAAAAGGGTATGCTTCATTCGATTACGAATTGGTCGGTTATCGAGCGTCTAAGCTGGTTAAAATGGATATTATGCTGAATGGCGAGGTCGTTGATGCCCTGTCGATTATCGTCCACAAGGATACTGCTTATAATCGCGGCCGTGTGCTTTGTGAAAAGCTAAAGGAACTGATTCCGCGGCAAATGTTTGAAGTGCCGATTCAAGCGACCATAGGAAAGAAAGTGATTGCAAGAGAAAGCATTAAAGCGGTTCGCAAGAACGTTCTAGCCAAGTGTTATGGTGGGGACATTTCCCGTAAGCGAAAGCTATTAGAGAAGCAAAAAGAGGGTAAGAAACGCATGAAGCAGGTGGGCAGCGTTGAAGTCCCTCAAGAAGCTTTCATGGCGGTATTGAAAATGGACAAAAAGTAAAAAAACTTCTTCGAAGTATTTCGAGGTAGCCAGACCGCCTATAGAGGAAGTTTTTTATGCCGAAAGAAAAGTTTTGTTCACACACATTAATTCTTTAGTGAACATAAACTTTCCTTTGCGGAAGAAGAAGCTGATGATAGGCTTTGGCTTTATGCCAAGGCCTTTTTCTTTATACTTATCGGAAAGTATTATACGCATTAGGCTACGCTAGTAGCTTTCTTATCCTGACCAATGAAGGAGGATGACGCGTTGCCTCAGTCCGTGTATATCCACATTCCCTTTTGTACAAACAAATGTTATTACTGCGATTTTAACTCTTATGTCACCCAAAATCAGCAATTGGTTTGGGACTATCTTTATGCTTTAGAGAAAGAAATGAAGGAAACCGTGCGACTTGCGCCTCCTGAATTCATCCAAACCATTTTTGTTGGGGGTGGGACCCCCACTTTTCTCAGTGGAGATCAAATGGAGTATTTTTTGAGATCAGTCCAGCAGGCTTTTCCACATCAATCGAAAGAACTGGAATTTACCATGGAGGCGAATCCAGGTACAACGGACTTGGATAAACTAATCTTGATGAAGCAAGGGGGAGTCAATCGCCTCAGCTACGGCGTGCAAGCTTTTGATGATGAGTTATTGAAGCGAATGGGGCGCATCCATGATACAAAGCAGGTTTACAAGAGTATTGAGGATGCAAGAAAAGCGGGTTTTGATAATATCTCGATTGATTTGATTTTTGGACTTCCTGGACAAACGATGCATCTCTTTCAAGATACGTTAGATACGGCTTTTTCCTTCGATCTGCAGCACTTTTCCGCTTATAGCCTGAAAGTAGAGGAAAACACCTTGTTTCATGTCCTTTACGAAAAAAATCAGTTGGTTCTGCCTCCGGAAGATGAAGAGGTGGCTATGTATGAGTTGGTCAGAAATGAAATGCACAAACACGGCTATTCTCAATATGAAATTAGCAATTTTTCAAAACCGGGATTTCAAAGCGGGCATAATAGAACTTATTGGAAAAATGATGACTATTATGGGGTAGGGGCCGGAGCGCATGGATATGTGGAAAGAAAGCGACATGTGAACGCGGGCCCGGTCCAACAGTATATTCAGCTCGTAACGGAAAAGAGATTGCCCCGGGTTGAGGAATTTCCTGTAAGCAAGCAAGATGCCATGGAAGAGTTTATGATTATGGGCCTTCGACTTATGGAAGGCATATCTAAGCAAGAGTTCTTTGACCGTTATCAGGAATCTCTAGTTGAACGCTTTCAGTCTCCCTTGCAGGACCTATCCCAACTTGGTTTGCTAGTGGAAGAAGGAGACCGGATTCGCTTGACGGAAAAGGGGATTCCGCTAGGAAATGAAGTATTTGTACGGTTTTTGGGATAGTTGACAAGGGACTGTACATTTTGGTATTTTTAATGTGAAGGTTTTAGCACTCGTTAATAAGGAGTGCTAACAAGGGGTGAAAAAGTTGTTATCAACGCGTCAAATCCAAATCTTGAATGCCATTGTCGATAATTACATTCGTCATGCGGAGCCTGTAGGTTCACGAACAATTTCAAAAAGGGAAGACGTCAGCTTTAGCTCTGCTACTATACGAAATGAAATGGCCGATCTAGAGGAATTGGGCTTCTTAGAGCAGCCTCATACTTCAGCCGGTCGCATTCCGTCGCAGAAGGGATATCGCTATTATGTTGATCACCTGCTGAAGCCTATTCAACTTGACCACTCCGATGTTCAATCAATGAGGCAGCTATTCGCTGATAAATACTATGCTTTTGAACAAATTACGCAGCAAACCGCCGCGATTCTTTCAGGTTTAACGAACTATACATCGATTGTGCTAGGACATGAAGTGAAGGATGCGAAGCTGAAACATATACAGATCATTCCTTTAAATGCCACGACGGCAGTCGCCATTATCGTTACCCAAACGGGGAAAGTTCAGAATAAAACGATTCATGTTCCGGAAGGTGTATCGATTCATGAAATTGAGAAACTCGTTAACTTTTTGAATTATAAGCTAGCGGGTTTGCCCTTACATGAATTGCGCATGCACATTCAAAAAGAATTAATGGAAGAACTGCAACGATTGCTTGAAAACTATGAAATGGCTATTGAATTACTGGAGAATACATTCATCTCAGAACCTGAAGAAAAGGTCTTCCTCAAAGGAACGACAAACATCATGATGCAGCCCGAATTTCGTGACGTGGAAAAGGTGAAGGAGATTCTGGATTTTTTGGAAAAGAATGAACTATTGACGAAACATTTTCATCCTTCGAATGGACTTCAAGTGAAAATCGGCACAGAAAATAGAGAAGATGCAATCAGTCATTGCAGTATCATCAGTGCCACTTTCCATGTGGATGGCAAGCCGGTTGGAACAATAGGCATACTGGGCCCGACCAGGATGGAATATGGAAAAGTGATTAGTATTGTCGATTTTCTGTCCAAAGATCTTTCGATGCTATTGGACCGCTTTTATAAGGGTGAAGGTTAATATGAGCCGAACGAATGAAAATGGGCATAAAACAGGTGATGAACGGCTAATGACTTTGCTCCATAACGTAAATGCCGTTCGTGCCGTTTCCTCTGCTGTGGAAGGGACTTTGGGGCCAAAAGGTCTGGATACGATGCTAGTAGATGATTTAGGCGAGGTCATGATCACCAATGATGGGGTTACCATCCTGGAAAAAATGGAAGTCAAGCATCCAGCGGCCCGAATGCTAATCAAAATTGCTATGGCCCAACAGGAAAAGGTCGGGGATGGAACCACCACGGCTACCATATTTGGAAGTGCCTTGGTACAAGAGGGTGCCGCCCAGGTCCAAAGGGGTGTCCCTGTGGTTCAAGTCATAACCGGAATGAGTAAAGGAGTGGCATTTGCACTGGATCGATTTGCACAATTGTCCACTCCCATCTCTCATTTGGATGATCCTCATCTGCAAAGAGTGGCATTGATTGCAGCCAGGGAAAATGCGGATATTTGTGACTTAGTTATGCAAGGAGCAAGAGCAGTTGGCTTGGATTCGCTGCTTGATGAGCAAAGGACATTATCTGACCTTGTTCATCCTTACGAAGGGGAAGAAAGCGAAGTGCTTTCCGGTGTTTTGCTGAGTAAGTTGCCTATTTCCAAACAAATGCCTATGGAAATCGACCAACCGATGATTTTGATAATGGAAGATGCTCTGGCCCCTGAAGAGATCGATGATGAAGCGCTTGGAACAGAAATCGGATTCCAACGTTTTCTTGATTACAAGGAAACGTTTAAATATAATCTTCAGAGGATAGCTAATCTGGGCATCCATTTGATTGTATGCCAGAGAACCTGTGATCCCTATGCTGAAGAATTTTGTTCTGATCATGGAATAACGGTACTACATAGAACATCGAAGCAAGAGATCATAAGATTAGCGGAGCATACAGGGGCAAAACCCATCAAGCGTACAGGGTTGCATAAAACGGAAGAAGATCTTCTCGTCTTGCTAGGTAAAGCGGAACGCTTTCGAGCGGATGAACGTACGGGACGGGTGAGAATTGAAAACGGAAGCGGAAAGCCGACAGCTACCATTCTGGTAGGAGCTTCGACATCCGAAGTGGTCGGTGAACGCGGAAGAATTGCCAGAGATGCAGCCGCTTCTGTTCAAGCGGCCATTAAAGGCGGAATTGTCTCTGGAGGCGGAAGCGCAGAGATGGCCGTAGTCAGAGATTTGGAAGCTTGGAGAACCGGCATCCAGGGACTTGAAGGCTATGGGGTTGAAGCCGTTATTGCCGCTTTGCAAAGGCCTCTTGCCCAAATGATCATCAATGCAGGATTCAATACATTGGAGAAATTGGAGGCCATAAGATCGGCTCAGCTCCGTTCTGCCTCGACGTCCATTGGATTGGATTTTACCGATGGAAAAGTGAAAGATTTGGGGGAGATCGGTATCTTTGATCCTACCCTAGTCAAGAAATATGCACTTCAGGCTGCTGCAGAGGTAGCTGAAAGTATATTAAGAATTCATACTGTGATTCGGATGAAATCCCTTGCCGATGATCAGGAATAGGAGTTGAGAGTCATGGCTGATGAAAAAAATCAGGTTGAGCAAGAAAATTTGGAAGTTGAAGCGAATGCGGCTGACCAGGAGGAATCCCATCAGTCTGCACTGGCAGATGAAGGTGAACAGCTTGATCCCCTCGCTTTGCTAAAACTAGAAGTGGAAGAGAATTATAATCGCTATTTAAGAGTTCAGGCGGATTTTGATAATTTCCGCAAAAGAACGAGAAAAGAAAAAGAAGATTTATTGAAGTATGCATCACAGCCTTTAATTGAGTCGTTGTTGCCAGCTGTTGATAATCTCGAACGGGCACTTGCGGCGGGTCAAGGTTCAGACCAGGCCGAGTCCTTGCTGAAAGGGGTGGATATGGTATTCCGCCAAATGAAGCAGATTTTGGAACAGGAAGGTTTGCAAGAGATTGGAGCAGAAGGCCAGCCATTTGATCCGCAGTACCACCAAGCAGTTATGCAAGAAGAAAGTGCTGATCATGAATCCGGGGTCGTCATTCAAGAGCTGCAAAAAGGGTATGTGCTGAAGGACCGTGTAATTCGTCCTTCCATGGTAAAAGTAAGCTCTTAAGGAAAAGAATAGAACAATTAAACTATGAGGTAATTTAGGAGGGAGTATCACGATGAGTAAAGTAATTGGTATTGACTTAGGTACAACAAACTCTTGTGTAGCGGTAATGGAAGGCGGCGAGCCTATTGTAATCCCCAATGCGGAGGGAAATCGCACGACTCCATCGGTTGTATCTTTCAAAAATGGAGAACGAATTGTTGGGGAAACGGCTAAGCGCCAAGCGATCACCAATCCTAATACAATTATGTCCATCAAGAGATATATGGGTACAGGTCATAAAGAAAATATCGAGGGAAAAGATTATACTCCACAAGAAATTTCAGCCATTATCCTGCAAAAATTAAAGGCAGATGCGGAAGCATATCTAGGAGAAAAAGTAGAAAAAGCCGTTATTACGGTTCCAGCATATTTTAATGATAGTCAGCGTCAAGCAACAAAGGATGCCGGTAAAATTGCCGGACTTGAAGTTCTTCGAATTGTCAACGAACCGACAGCAGCGGCACTTGCCTATGGTCTTGAAAAGTCTGATGATCAAACGATCCTTGTCTATGATCTTGGCGGTGGTACATTTGACGTGTCCATCTTGGAATTGTCTGAAGGATTCTTTGAGGTAAAGGCTACCTCTGGCGATAACAAGCTGGGTGGAGACGACTTTGACCAAGTGATTATGGATTATTTAATCTCTGAATTCAAAAAGGAAAATGGCATTGATCTGAGTCTTGATAAAATGGCTCAACAGCGCCTGAAAGATGCAGCGGAAAAAGCTAAGAAAGATCTATCCGGCGTTCTTACTACGACCATTTCCTTACCGTTTATTACAGCGGATGCAACGGGTCCTAAGCACTTGGAAATTAATTTAAGCCGCGCGAAATTTGATGAACTTACTGCTCCATTAGTGGAAAGAACGATGGGACCTACTCGTCAAGCTCTTCAAGATGCAGGACTTTCACCTAGTCAAATTAGCAAGGTTTTACTTGTGGGTGGATCTACTCGAATCCCAGCCGTTCAGGAAGCGATCAAGAAATTTGTCGGTCAAGAACCGCATAAGGGAGTGAACCCGGACGAAGTGGTTGCCTTGGGAGCAGCCGTTCAGGCAGGGGTATTAACGGGAGATGTAAAAGACGTTGTATTATTGGACGTAACTCCTTTATCCTTGGGAATTGAGACATTAGGCGGCGTGATGACGAAGCTGATTGACCGCAACACAACTATTCCTACGAGTAAATCCCAAGTATTCTCTACTGCTGCCGATAGCCAAACATCAGTAGATATTCACGTTCTGCAAGGGGAACGCTCCATGGCTTCTGCCAATAAGACGCTAGGTCGTTTCCAACTTACGGATATTCCTCCTGCTCCTCGTGGAATTCCACAAATCGAAGTTAGCTTTGACATCGATGCGAACGGGATTGTAAACGTAAAAGCAAAAGATTTGGGAACCGGTAAAGAGCAGAAGATTACCATAACGTCATCCTCTGGCTTAAGTGACGACGAAATCGAGCGCATGGTCAAGGAAGCGGAAGCCAATGCGGAATCCGATAAACAGCTTAAAGAAGAAGTAGAAACCCGTAACGAAGCTGACCAACTGATTTTCACCACAGAAAAAACGTTGAAGGAATTAGAAGGTAAAGTCGATGCAGCAGAGATAACCAAAGCAAACGAAGCAAAGGATAAATTGCAAACCGCTATTCAAAGCAATGATCTGGATGCCATCAAGTCGGCAAAAGATGAATTATCCCAAGTGGTTCAGGAGCTTTCGGTAAAGCTTTATCAGCAGGCTTCCCAGGAAGCTGCCGGAGCTAATCCTGGAGCATCTGACAACAGCAAGGAAAATGTGGTAGATGCAGATTATACGGTAGTAGACGAAGACAAGAAGTAACCAAAGACCGTAGGAAGTCAAAGTCAAGGGCCATACTTGGCTTTGACTTTTTTCCTGTTATAATGGAATGAAATTTGATGGGTTTGGGAGTGTGAGACGATGAGTAAACGAGACTATTATGAAGTTCTCGGTTTATCTAAAGGGGCATCGGAGGAAGAGATTAAAAAGGCGTATCGTAAGCTGGCACGGCAATATCATCCAGATGTGAATAAAGCAAAGGATGCGGAAGAAAAATTTAAGGAAGTTAAGGAAGCCTATGATATTCTAAGCGATCCCCAAAAGCGACCGATGTATGACCAGTATGGCCATGCAGGAACCGATCCGAATGCCGGCGGATTTGGCGGTCAGGACTTTGGAGGCGGATTTGGAGATATATTTGACATGTTTTTTGGCGGCGGGGGCAGAAGGAATCCGAATGCTCCTCGTCAAGGATCGGATCTTCAATACACACTAAGTATGGAATTTAAAGAAGCTGTTTTTGGAAAAGAGCTTGATATTGAAATTCCTAAAGACCTGGATTGCGATAAATGTCATGGTTCTGGTGCAGAGCCTGGCAGCAAAACCGAAACCTGTGGAACATGCCGGGGTACGGGGCAGCAGGAGCAAGTAGCCAACACCCCTTTTGGACGTGTGGTGAATCGCAGATCTTGTTCAGCTTGTGGTGGAAAAGGGACTTTGATTAAGGTAAAATGTTCTGAGTGCCGTGGGGTCGGAAAGGTAAAAAAACGCCGGAAAATTCATTTGAATATTCCGGCGGGAGTAGATGAAGGAGCCCAGTTGCGGGTTCCCGGCGAAGGAGAACCTGGTGTAAATGGGGGACCTCCAGGAGATTTATACGTCGTTATGCGTGTGAAAAAGCACGATTTCTTTGAGCGAGATGGAAATGATATTTACTGTAAAGTGCCGATTAACTTTTCGCAAGCTGCATTGGGAGATGAAATTGAAGTTCCTACACTGGACGGAAAGGTAAAGTTGAAAATTCCTGCAGGAACGCAAACCGATACTTATTTCCGTCTGAGAGGAAAAGGGGTTCCGCATTTGCGCAGGTCCGGGCAGGGAGATCAGCATGTTCGGGTTGTTGTGGTTACCCCAACGAATTTGACCGATCATCAGAAGGAACTCCTTAGGGAATTCAGCCAAATGGGCGGATTGAAGCCATCAGAAGAGGAATCTTCGTTCTTTGATAAAATGAAGCGTGCTTTCCGCGGTGAATAGGGAATAACAAGGGTGACGTAAACAGCTGGAAGATATACAGCTGGTAGCTCTAAAGAGTAAAGGGTGGTAGGGATGAAGTGGTCAGAAATTAGTGTTCATACAACACAGGAAGCGGTAGAAGCCGTCTCTAATATTTTGCATGAAGCTGGCGCAAGCGGCGTTGTTATTGAAGATCCGGAAATTCTCCTGCGTGATTGGGATGTGAGCTATGGTGAGATCTATGAACTTTCCCCAGAAGATTATCCCAAGGAGGGAGTCATCGTTAAGGCTTACCTTCAAGAGAATTTGGATTTAGGAACAATCATTGAAGAAATTAAACAAGCGGTCAACAATCTTCATCTCTTTGGAATTCCTGTCGGAAAAGGAGAAATTACCTTTTCTGAGGTTCGGGAAGAAGATTGGGCTACCGCATGGAAGCAATATTATAAACCCGTTCATATCACTGAACGGATTACAATTAAACCGACTTGGGAAGAGTATACGCCAAAAAGCGACAACGAGATGATACTTGAATTAGATCCGGGGATGGCATTTGGAACGGGTACTCATCCTACCACCGCTTTATGTGTCAGAGCGCTTGAAAAATATATCCAACAGGATGATCAGGTGATTGATGTAGGTTGTGGATCAGGGGTATTAAGCATTGCTTCTATCCTGCTAGGTGCCGGCTCTGTCTTAGCCCTTGATTTGGATGATATTGCAGTTACATCCACAAAGATGAATTCAGATCTTAACGGAATATCGGATAAACTAACCATTAGGCAGAACAATTTGTTAGAAGGGATCTCCGGACCGGCCAACCTGATCGTTTCAAACATCCTGGCAGAGATCATTGTCCGATTTGTGGATGATGCCTATGCCTTGCTGCCTGATGGAGGGCTGTTCATTACCTCAGGTATTATTTCCCAAAAGGAAGAGGAAGTGAAAGAAGCACTTATTCAGGTTGGATTTAAGATAGTAGAAACTCAGTCTTTAGAAGATTGGGTATCGATTGTCGCTAAAAAGTAGGTGCATACATGCAACGATATTTTGTATTGCCAAATGCTGTAGAGCGGGAGCAATCTAGAATCACCATAACAGGTGATGATGTGGGTCATATCACGAAGGTAATGAGATCGTCTATTGGAGATCAACTCATTTGTTGTGATTCTCAAGCTCAATGCTTTTTAACTGAAATCATGCAAATGGAGAAAGACCAGGTAGGCTGCCGGATCATCCATGAATTGAAGGAAGACCGGGAGCTCCCTCTGCAAGTCACCATTGCCCAAGGACTTCCAAAAGGGGATAAAATGGAGCTAGTAATCCAAAAAGGAACGGAGCTGGGTGCTCATGTGTTTGTTCCTTTCATTTCATCTAGAACCATTGTGCAACTGGATAGCAAAAAGGAGCAAAAGCGTATTGAGCGCTGGAGCAAGATTGCGAAGGAAGCCGCAGAGCAATCCCATCGATCCATCCTTCCTGAAATCTCAGCTGTTCATTCGTGGAAACAATTAATGAATAGAAGTAAGGATTACGACCTAGCTTTGATTGCTTACGAAAATGAAAAGACGTCAACTATACATGCGAAATTAAGGGAATTCCCTAATGGGATCAAGCGGATCTTGATTGCTATCGGACCGGAGGGTGGATTCTCCGAACAGGAAATTGAAGAAGCCACCCTGCACAACTTCCATCCCATTATGCTAGGGAAGCGGATTTTGCGTACGGAAACCGCTGGATTGTATGGTTTAGCCGCCTTATCTTACTACTACGAACAGCTCGAAGAAGGCTCGACCTAGGACGATTTTTATATACTTATCAGTCAAGTGTTATACGCATAAGCTACGTTCAGTAGCATTCTTAAAAGGAAGGAGGGCATGAGATGCCTACTGTTGCCTTTCATACATTAGGGTGCAAGGTCAATCATTATGAGACCGAGGCCATTTGGCAAATTTTCAAAAAGGCTGGATATGAGCAAGTTTCTTTTGAAGGAACTTCTGATGTTTATGTCATTAACACTTGTACCGTAACGAATACAGGAGACAAAAAGAGTCGGCAAGTGATTCGCAGAGCAGTAAGGCGAAATCCCGAAGGGATTGTGGTTGTGACGGGCTGTTATGCTCAAACAGCTCCCGCTGAGGTAGCCAATATTCCCGGGGTGGATATCGTTCTTGGCACACAGGGAAGAGAACAATTGTTAGATTTGATTGATCATTACCGCCAGGACCGCCAGCCCATTAATGCCGTTAAGAATATCATGAAAACCAGGACGTTTGAGGAATTGGAAGTTCCCGATTTCAGTGACCGGACGAGAGCCTCTCTGAAAATCCAGGAAGGCTGTAATAACTTTTGTACATTTTGCATTATCCCTTGGGCTCGGGGACTCATGAGAAGCCGGGAACCGGAAAATGTCATAGAGCAAGCCCAGAAGCTAGTCGCCGCCGGATATAAAGAGATTGTATTGACTGGAATTCATACCGGAGGATATGGAGAGGATTTGGAGGAGTATAACTTAGCCAAGCTTCTTAGGGACTTGGATCAGGTGGAAGGTTTGCAGCGAGTGCGAATCAGCTCCATTGAAGCGAGTCAAATTACCGATGATGTGTTGGAAGTTTTGAATACTTCGGAGAAAATGTGCCGTCATCTCCATATTCCGCTTCAAGCGGGCGATGATCAAGTATTGCGCCGAATGAGACGGAAATATACCACCGAAGAATACCGCAGAAAGATAGAACAAATTCGTGAAGCGATGCCAGGCATTGCCATTACTACGGATGTGATTGTCGGGTTCCCGGGAGAAACGGATGCACTTTTTGAAAATGGGTTTCAATTTATTCATGACATTCAATTTGCGGAAATGCATGTATTCCCTTATTCGAAGAGAACGGGGACACCTGCCGCCAAATTTGATGCCCAGGTACCAGAAGAAGTGAAAAATGATCGTGTTCATCGCTTGATTGAATTGTCTAATCAATCCTCACTGGAGTACTCGAAAAAATTCGTAGGAGAGGTGCTCGATATTATCCCTGAAAGCATTTATGCGGAATCAAATGAAGAAGGGCTCATCTATGGTTATTCTGATAATTATTTGAAGGTTTTCTTCCAAGGCTCTCCAGATATGATTGGAAAGATATGCCGTGTACGTGTAGAGCAACCAGGAATTGAATTTTGTCGCGGTACATTTGTTAGAGAATATGATCCTGTCGTCCTATCTTAAATCACAAGGATATCTTGGTTTTTATTAAATAGACTATAATTATTAGAGGATAGATAGTTCAATAAAGGAAATCAAGACTAAGACATAATAAATTACCGAAAAATTTGGGCTCTTTCGTTGTGTATAGTATATATGTACAACGATGGAGCTTTTTTTAAATCTTACTGAGCTAATGGGCAGTTTAGTAAAAAAAGAGATGTTAATTTTTACTAACGGGTTCCCTTTTGAGGTGCAAACATTGAAAATCACATCACATTTTTTGTCACTAATATCAATGCAATTCTCTAAGTAAATGACAATAATAAACGCAGAGAAGGGATAGCGAATCGCTATCCCTTCATCTTAATTTCACTATCTAATCCCGTTGGTTGAAGAAAGTTGTTGTCTGTTTTTATTAAGTGTCTTCGTCACTTTTGTACTCCAAAATATCACCCACTAATTAAATCTATATCAAATCGTTAATCATTTTCTGGTTTTAATTCTAGGATATTTTTTAATGGCTTTTGAAGTACGTCCACAATGGCTGCGATGATACTTGTTGCCAAAATGCCCATTAGACCTAGTGATATTGGACCTGCTGCATCATCACCTGTGAATTGAGCACGCACCCTTAAATAAACTATTGCTAACAAAATGAAGAAAATGACAGTAAAAGCGCATTTTTTTATTACCTTCAAAGATTGAAGAGATAACTCAGAGAAAGCATTGTTCTTTTCGATATAGGTTAAAAGTTTAAATACTTGATACAACGCTACAGAAAATGTAATACATATTCCATATGCACATACCAAAAGTGGATATAGCGAATAATCACCCGGACGCTCTATCGCGTCTCTTCTGGCTGCTTCAGGCAACAAAAATATACACACGGCAAGCAATGCAATTCCAGTCAGAAAAATAATTACCTTTAAGAAAGTGGTTGAACCTCGTTTAACATTCATTTAAAACACCTCACTTATTTAATGACAACATGATTTTATCATATCATTTATCGTTTTACAATAAATTAATATTGTTTTTTGTTATATTATTATTGTTATTTAAATATCCCTTTGATTTTGACAAAAATAAAAAGCATTTCTCATTACAAAGAAATGCTCTTACTTTAAAATGTTAAATTTAAAACTTGTTCAACGAAAGTACAATTCCAAGTTGTGCCTAATATTGAACCAGTAGGATCAGGGTTGCATTGTATAGCCAGAGTATTATGCTTCGCACTTCCGGCAATTTTATATCGGCTAGGCTTGTATTTTAAATCCTCGAATCTCTTTTGGGTTTCACCAAACCATTTGTAGAAGGGATTTGTACAACGATTAAATTGAATGAGGAAGGGTTGACCTTTGAAGTGAAATTTCACGGGTTGAAACAGTAGGTCACGATAATTTTTTGCAAAGTCTGAGGGGAAAAGGAGAGGATAATCTTTTTTACGCTCCGACAACTCGGTGCCAGTGATGGGACTTTCAATAACAACAATATTATCTTCTTTGGTAGCAAGTATTTTCAATTTAGAAAAGTTGTTCTTCTTCCTCCTTAAATTAATTTTCATATAAATATCTGTATTTTTAAACCACTAAAAAAGCCCACTAACTCATGAATGAATTCACGATGGTGCGGGGACTTTTCCTCAACATTGATTAAGAGCTGGTCTGTAATTCGTTTGTTAAAACGCTTCTTCTGAATCCACTCCATAAAATCTTCATCTTTGAGTAATTTTTTTAAAAATGTATCCACAACTTCATCCTCGCTATATTCAGTGTATTGAGCATAGTATTTAACGATTGCTCTGGTGTGTTCAGACATTATCCAGTTAACTTTTCGTCCTTGGGTTTTCTTAGGTTTAATAAACTCTATATCTGTTCTCCTTCCAAATTCACAAAGAAAACCACATAATAATTCACAGTTAAATTCACACTGTACAATAATTTTTTCCATATTCGAGAAATAGTATGCGAATTCTTGCTTGAATTTAAAGAAAAATACCAAAGAGTGCAGTAATACCAAGGAAATAAAAAACGTGAATTCATGTGTGAATTCACGCTAAAAATGTATTGTGGAATTTAATTTTGCACCTCAAAAGAGAACCCGTTAAATTTTTACAACATCTCCTTTACTTATAATTCCTTGTGATTTTTAGACTCTAATTCATAATTTAGATATAACAGAAAGGGACTTTAGTTGAAGATGGTAGATTGTTGCCGCATCTTATTTTCTTTTTCAACAAACGAGTTAATCCAATTTGAAAGTAGTTTAAGAATATTATTAGTAGGCGATACCTACACGTGATTTTATATAATCGCTTGTTTTTATCTGTCTAAATGTAAATTCTGCTGTATCCGGTACGGATATTTCAACTCCACCCTCCGGCAAAAAATTTCGGTCTATTCGATATTTGCCTACCCTTTCTCCATCCGGCAAGTACGTAGGACAGACAATCGTCCATTTGAGGGTTGATTGTTTGAGCATATCGTAAACTTTATGATGTTCTTTCGCTGCACGGGTTGACTTACGCTTTGATTCACTTGATTGATAACGCAGAGAATCTGGCGTGGTTCTACTTTGCAGGATACCTGCAGTTCCTATAGTTATTATTCGTTTTATACCTTCGTTTTCCATTGCTTCGATAATAAGTGGCATACTTTCTGATAGAGTGGTTGTGCCATCAGTATTTAGTGCACTAATAACTACATCAATCCCATGCATTGCACGTACGATATCATCTTTAATTAAAACATTCCCTTGAATAATGGTTAAATTTTCATTATTTAGTTGAATCTTCTCTGGAGTGCGAACTAATACAGTAACATGATGTCTGTCATGCAGGGCATAAGTAACGATTTGACTTCCAACTCGTCCAGTTGCACCTAAAAGTAAAATATTCATAAGAACGAGCCTCCTTTTGCAAATACTAATATTTTACTATAAAAGTTATTTTATTGTCATATTGAACTAACGGAGATCGATAGCAGGGGAACGGGATCGGCATCCGTCCCCTGCTTTTTGCTTTGCTAACTGGCAGGTTACTTCAATAAGAACTGTTCGATATAGCTCTGGTTAAAGTAAAAATAATGTACAATTAAAATAAAGATACATTTATTCGCTTACTGGAGGCTACATGAAAAAAATATTATTTATTTCGGCTTCAGTTGTAGTAATTTCGATACTAGGTGTATTGATTTACTTTAATAATTACTTATACAGTCCTTTTAATTTCGAGCGAGACTACATAACAAACGCTGATTGGGATGATTACAAGTTGCCGATGCAAATTCGCTATTATCATACAGAAGGTGGTAATCGGAAGTTTGTGGATGTAACAGACCCTAATGAGATTAGGTTTGTATTTGGAGAATTGAAAAAAGGCAAAATTGTTCAGGTAACATCTCACAATGACCCATTATCATTCCTTGAACGTTCAGGCAGAGATATGTTGATTGAGATAAGAAGTGGAGTTAATGTCTTATTCACTGGTATGGGGTGGGAAGGAAGTGGACTTGCTTCGGATACATTTTATGTTGAATTTACTGAGGAACTTAAGGAACTATTGTCTAAGCGATTGAATGAGACTAAGGAAAGATAAAATGATAAGATCTTGTAGATCATTTATTTCGCTAACGAGGATCGATAGTGCCATAAGAATGTGGATGTGGGGTGAGGATTTGGCTGGTCTTAAAGAATTTATCAATTTTCTTAATAAATTAGAGGAAAGCAGTATATTTTACAAACTGAACAAAGTAAGAAACGAAAGTATTATGGTTGAGGTAGCAGTACCGGGTCAACGGTGGGAAATCGAATTTATGGAAGATGGTACGGTGGATATTGAAAAATTCATAAGTGATGGAAACTATTATGATGTTAAAGAGTTAGAATCACTGTTTAAAGATTTCAGTGATTAGTTCCGCAAGTTATTAAGCTACTATGAAAGAACGAAATAATCTTTCATATTCTGTGGTGAAGTAGGGCTTCATGGACGGGATTCGAAAGTTCAATAAAAAAACGGGGGCATGACATATTAGCCATAGCTAATATGTCATGCCCCCTTATTTTCTTGTATTTCTTTTAAATTAGGTCTTGATAATGTTAATCAAGATATCTTATTTGTATTTCTTTGTACTTATCAGAAAGTATTATACGCATAAATTCTACATTAGTAGCTTTCTTACTTTTTTTCTTGGTTAATAAAGGTTAAAATAAGAGAAAGTCATTGCAGATCTGGGATCAGAAAAGGGTGATCGAATTGAAGGAGATATCGGCAGGAGGAGTTGTATACCGTAGGGAAGCTAAAGGGCTGCAATTATTAGTTATTGAAGATCGTTACATGAAGGTATCCCTACCTAAAGGTAAACAAGAATCAGGCGAAACCATGGAGCAGACTGCCCTTCGGGAAGTGAAGGAAGAAACCGGAATTGAAGGACGGATCGTGGAAGCCTTGGAAGTTATTTACTATCAATATTATCATCCTCAATTTGGGCAGATTAATAAAGAAGTGCATTATTTTTTAGTTGAAGCCATCTCCGGGGATCCTGTCCCGCAACTAGAAGAAATTAATAAGGTAAAGTGGATGCAACCCTCTGAAGCATGGACGATGCAAATGAAGAATGGCTATGAGAATAACCATTCTGTCATCGATAAAGCATTTACCTTATTAAATTTGAAGAAAGGATAAACGAATTGAAACTGAACAAGTACATAGATCATACGATATTAAAACCAGAAGTAACAGAACAGCAAATCCTTCAGTTGTGTCAGGAAGCAAAGGACTATGATTTTGCTGCAGTTTGTGTAAACCCTACATGGGTTAAACTCTGCGCTGAGCAATTAACAGGTACGGATGTAAAAGTAGCTACGGTGGTTGGATTTCCCTTGGGAGCCACAACCCCAGAAGTGAAAGCGTTTGAAACCAAGCAGGCGGTAGAACACGGAGCAACGGAAATTGACATGGTATTAAATGTTGGGGCTTTGAAGTCGAGAGATAAGGTTTTAGTGAAAAGGGATATCGTCTCCGTTGTGCAAGCAGCTGGCAATCAAGCTCTTGTGAAGGTTATCCTGGAAACGGGGCTTCTAAATGACCAAGAAATTCAAGAGGCATCCCGAATCTCCGTTGAAGCAGGTGCCCATTATGTGAAGACCTCAACTGGATTTGGACCAGGAGGGGCAACCGTCGCCCACATCAAGTTGATGCGTGCAACGGTTGGACCGGAAATAGGCGTGAAAGCCTCTGGTGGAGTACGAGATCTTGAAACAGCAATGTCCATGATTGAAGCCGGTGCAAGCCGTATCGGGGCTAGTGCGGGAGTGTCGATTGTGTCGGGAACAAAGGCTGAAGATCAAGGATACTAATTAAAAAAGGATGACCCAGAAGTGATAAAGGGGCATCTTTTTTACTTTCGCTATACTTATTTACCACTTATCAGAAAGTATTATACGCAATGGCTAGGCCAATTGTAGCTTTCTTACACTTATCGGAAAGTATTATACGCATACGCCTTTTGGCATTAGTAGCTTTCTTAAGACCTTTTATGTGGGATGATGAACTCGATCAATTTAGCAAAGGCATGGGCAAAGGGCAAAACGGCCAAGGAGCATATGACATTAAAGATCGTTTGGGCATGGGCTACCTGTGCTGGAGGATAATCGGACATCATTGTGGTAATTAAAGCCAGCACGCTAATCAAGGGGATAAAGAAGAGAACCCCTGCCACATTCAAGATGATATGACTCCACGCTACTCTTGCCGACGCCGTATTCCCTCCCAATGAGGCAATCAGCGCAGTCATACAGGTTCCGATATTGCTCCCCAAAATAATCGCAATGGCCATGGTTAAAGGAATCAAATGATCCCCAATAAAGCTCATAGTAATCGCTGTCGTCGCTGTGCTGCTTTGTATCGCTGCTGTCATGGCCGTCCCGATTAAAACGCCAATCACGCTGTTTTCAGAGCCCATAAGGACGAGCTCGCGAAAGATCCCTGTATCCCGAATGGGTTCAGCAATCATCTGCATGGCATCCATGCCCAAAAAAATGCAGCCAAATCCAGCTATAGCAAGGCCGGTACAACGCAGAGCATGTATGGGAAGAAACCATAATAAGGCCCCTAAGAGAAAGAGTGGAAGGGCATAATCAGAAATATTAAGGGCAATGATCTGCGTGGTCACAGTGGTCCCGATATTGGTTCCAAGTATAATGCCAATGGTTTGGGGGAATGTCAATAGCCTGGCATTGGTCAACCCGATGGTGATGACGGTGACAGCACTGCTGCTTTGCATCAGCATGGTAATGACTGTTCCTGTGAAAAAACCATGTACAGGGGTTTTGGTAAAGCGGGTCAAAATATCCTTTAGCTTATTTCCCGCCAAATTATTTAAGCCGATTCGCATGATTTGCATACCAAATAGAAAAATAGTAATACCCACAGCAAAAGGAATAATCATTTCTTTCATGGTTCATCTCCTAAAAGGGATAATTCGAAAGAGAAATAGTTTATGATAATTATAGGTATGTATAAAAGGAGACAGGCATGACAAGCAAATGGAAGAATAACGAATCGAAAGGAATGTAAACATGACACAGGTATATTTAGCGAGCAATCGTAAAAAGAGAACGGAGAAAGGACATCCATGGATATTTCAATCCGAAGTGGAGCGAATTGAAGGATCACATCAACCCGGTGATGTGGTAGAAGTATTGAATCACAAGGGGAAGTTTCTTGCGAAAGGGTATATCAATGACAAATCTCAAATTATCATTCGCGTTCTCACTTATAATCCAGAAGAAGAAATCGATTTAGCTTTTTTCAAGAATCGAATCCATACAGCATCAGAGTATCGCCGACGCTTGTTAGGGGACATTGGTTCTTATCGGGTGGTATATGGAGAGGCAGATTTCTTGCCAGGACTTATTGTTGATAAATTTGAGGATATTTTGGTTGTCCAAATTCTCTCACTTGGAATGGAAGTCCGCAAGGAGCACATCCGTCAGGCACTGCTTGATGTTTTCCAACCTAGAGGGATCTATTTACGCAACGATGTGCCTGTAAGGGAGCTTGAGGGTTTACAGCAAGAGAAAGGCTTTTGGCATGGAGAATTTCATACCGAGGTGGAAATTGAGGAGAATGGATTGCGCTATTTCGTAGATATCAAAGAAGGTCAAAAAACAGGATACTTTTTTGACCAGAGGGAAAATCGTGCAGCGATTGCTCCATTAATGAAAGGATGGGGAGGAAAAAGCGGAATACACTTAGTTCCTATAGATCAGGTAATGGAGGGCGATCCGAATAATCCTACATTTCCCCATGGCCAGCCGAAAGTGGTTCCCGTTAATAAAAACGGACAAATCGTCACCTTTCCTTATTGGGATGGGGCAACGGTTTTAGAATGTTTTTCCCATACAGGATCGTTTACACTGAATGCATGCAAACATGGCGCTAAGAAAGTAACATGCCTGGATATCTCTGAGCATGCTATTGAAACGGCAAAACGTAATGTGGAGCTCAATGATTTCTCCAATCGGGTAGAGTTTGTGGTAGCGAATGCCTTTGATTATTTGCGTGAACAAGTCGAGAAAGGACGTACATGGGATGTGGTTATCCTCGATCCACCTGCATTTGCCAAATCACGCGGGGCAGTCCAATCGGCTTGCAGAGGGTATAAGGATATCAATTTACAGGGCTTAAAGCTGGTTAATGAAGGCGGATTTTTGGTCACTGCGTCCTGCTCTTTTCATATGTCTCCTGAGTTGTTTAGAGACACGATTGAAGAGGCAGCTGTGGATGCCAAAAAGATATTACGTCTGGTACATTGGACAGGAGCAGGTATTGACCATCCGGAAATTCTCGGAGTTAATGAAGGACATTATTTGAAATTTGCCATTTTTGAAGTCCGGTCGCGATAAGAAAGCTACTAATGCCGGAAGCTTATGCGTATAATACTTACATTCATCAGTGGTGTCGCCATGGGGCATGTTTGTCTGAAAAGATAAAAACAGCAAGGAAAGGGGTGTCCCCCTTCTTTGCTGCTTTTCTTATAAACGGTTATCTTCTTCATCAAATGTCACGTATTCTAAAATGCCTTCTCCTTCTCCTCGTTCCAAGTACGATTTGTAAATGTCGTTGCGAACGATGTCATAATCTTCTCCTGCCCCGCCATCCAAATCCGTCACGATGAAGCCTTCCAATGCTTCAACATACCCGATGGGTTCATCGCTTTCAATGTACATGTCATTGTAAGAAAGGGTCCGCCCGGCTTCCATGTCTGATGGGGATTCTGAGGTGCCATAGCGAGCAACCTCTTGCCAGGAATCCTCACCATCATACTCGGTTTCATTATCCTTCTCGTCAAAGCTGGTGCGCCCAAATGGCGGATAAAGAAACTGTTCTTCCACTGGACGGCGTTGACTTACTTCGTCGTCCCATTGGTGTTCAATGCAAAAAACAGCCGTTGGCATGGCTTCCAGACGTTCAAAAGGAATTTCCTTTCCACATTTTGCACACACTCCGTATGTGGCGTTGTCCATTCTTTTTAAGGCTTCATTCAGTTCATGCAAATGCTTTTCTTCATGATCATTTAGAGCCAGGTCCTTTCCTCGTTCAAACATTTCAGAACCATAATCGGCAGGGTGATTGTCGTAACTTGACAATTCCCCAATGGATTCATGCACACCTGCATGCTCCATGCCAAAATGATCATTTTCTTGAAGCATATCTTCCAGGCCTTTTTTTTCCTCATAAATGATGCTGCGTAGCTGTGACATTTGCTCTTGGTTCATGCTGTCACCCCCATTATTAAGGTGAACCTAATTCCTTTGACTTACACAAGGGAGTATTAGGTAGCTGAATCGAATGGGATGATTGTATAGTGGGAATTCTACATAAGAGGTGATATTCGCATGAACCGAGCCATTCTAACTGCTATTTCGAGCATTATTTTCGCACAAGGGCTCAAAATTCCTTTTGAATATGTTAAAACGGGAAAGTGGAGCTTGAAAACAGCATTTACTCCAGGTGGGATGCCGAGTTCCCACTCAGCTGGGGTCACTTCACTGGCTGCTTTTATAGGATTGAAGAAGGGCTTTTCCTCCCACGAGTTTGCTATTTCAACTTTGCTTGGATTAATTGTTATGTATGATGCTGCAGGAGTAAGGTATCATGCTGGAGAAACAGCGATTGCAGTGAATGATTTAGAGGAATCCATTGAAAAGTTGTCTGAAAGTCATCCGGAGATTGAAATCAATCATAAAAGAGAAAAAGAACTTAAGGAGAAGCTAGGCCACTTGCCGTCTGAAGTGATCGCAGGAGCATTATTTGGTGTAGCCATGGGGGGATTAGGTTATTTTCTAAGCAAAAGGTAATTTGACAAAAATAGCGCAGTTGCGACAACGCAATGTGACAATCTTCTTTTGGTGGGTATGTTATGCTATTCATGTGGACAAGCCCATTGCGAAGGAGAGGTGCGGTTTATGTTGAGTAAAGAAAAAGTAAGAGTAAGTGATGTGAAAATGGGTAGTTATAAGAAAACTCTGACTGATATCCACCGTTGGCAAGACTCCATTAAGAACCGCAAGCCTCCGCATATTCAATTTCTTAGTTGGCTTTTTGGAAATTAAATAATTGTAATAGAAAAGAAGTTGCTCCTTCATTAGGAACAGCTTCTTTTTTTATGCTTATCGTTATTATACGCATAACGCTACGCTAGTAGCTTTCTTAGGGGAGCTTTATGGACTGACCTGGTTTAATGGAATCACTGGAAAGCTTATTTAATTGCTTTATTTCATGGATGGCTTTGAGCGGATCCTCATTTGGATAATGCTGTAAGGCGATTTTCCATAAAGTGTCTCCTTCTTTTACTTTATAAAGTTTAGCAGGGGTCACTTGTTGAACGAGAGCAGCAGGTGTTAATTGAGCGGGTAAATGTTGAACACGCTTCTTAATGATCCAGTGGAAGCTGCTGAATAGGATGAACAGGATTGTAAGGATTTTAATTAAGTTGATGATATGCTCCCACTCTGTCCCTTGACCTTCTTTTTGAATCGTCTTACCCTTCATTTTTCGCAACATGATGGCCATGGTTATCCACTCCTTTCTCCCCATGTATATTCAGGAGAAGGTGAAAACTTGTCCAATATAGTATGTCATATAGATGACTTATTCTTTTTAAATAAACACAGTGTCAAGAAGGGGATAGATCTTTTCAGAATAATGGCCGTCAGGGCATTGTTTTACGGTATCGCAGAAAAAATCGGTACATGAGGACTCAAGCGGCTTCTGGCATACAGGACAAAGATCAGGTATAGTAAACATAGATTAAAATCACCTACTATTGGTTTGATTGTGGAAAAGAGGATTGTCTTCATGGTATCGTTAGGTATTGTTTTATTTGGAACCATTTTTCAGTAAAATAGGTATCATACTATAAAAGAAAAAGATGAAATGAACGGGGCAGCAGGAAAAAAGGAGGACTTTTGCATGAGTAAAATTAAATTAGGTATTATTTATGGGGGAAAATCAAGTGAACATGAAGTTTCATTAAACACGGCATTGGCCATTATGAAGGCCGTGGATCAGGAGAAATATGACATTACCCCGATTTATATTCAACTGGATGGAACATGGACTAAAGGCCAAGTATCCAGTGTGGATCTACATTCTGTTGACCAGCTGCGGTTTACAGGAACCAAGGCGAATCAACCTAATGTTCTTACTTTAAAAGAAGAATTTGATATTGCCTTTCCCGTTATCCATGGTCCTAATGGGGAAGATGGAACGCTTCAGGGATTATTGGACATGGCGGATATTCCCTATGTAGGGTCTGGAGTCTTAGGGTCTTCCTTAGGAATGGATAAAGTGGCTATGAAAAATGTCTTTGGGGAAATCGGGATCCCTCAATGCAAGTATTTATCTTTTTTTAGAAGTCGATTTGCAGAGGATATGGAATTGATTGTGTCCCAAATCGAAGAGTACTTAGGATACCCTTGCTTTGTCAAACCGGCTAACATGGGTTCCAGTGTGGGGATCTCCAAAGCAAAGGATAGGGGTTCTCTCATTCAGGCTTTAAAAACGGCTGCTCAATTTGATCGGAAGATTGTTATAGAAGAATTTATTAAGGGCAGGGAATTGGAAATCGGGGTGCTCGGCAACGAAAGTCTCAAGACTTCGGTCGTTGGAGAGATCGTTTCGGTGAATGAATTTTATGATTACGAAGCGAAATATAAAAATACCGGAACCAAGCTTTATATTCCTGCTGAAGTACCTAGCCATGTGGTGCAAGGTATAGAGGAGATGGCCAAAAAAGCGTTTCTTGGTTTAGATGCTTCTGGTCTAAGCCGAATTGACTTCTTTTGGGATGAGGAAAATAACCGAATCTTAATTAATGAAATCAATACCATGCCTGGCTTCACCCCATTTAGCATGTATCCTATGCTATTTCAGAAGGCAGGGATCACATACCCGGAGTTGATTAATGAATTGGTGCAATTAGGGCTACAGAGATATCAGGAGAGAAGCAAAAATGCAGTAGAAGCGGAGAAGTTTGAATAACGCTCATAGAGAAACCCACCTAATTGGCAAGCGAAAAGGTGGGTTTTTAATATTCAAGGCTTGGAAATCGATTCTTTTATCTCCTGAATCAGTTCTTCTAGCTTCATTCCCCGGGAAGCTTTAAAGAGAAGCGCATGTTCAGAATTAGCATATTTGGCTAAAAATAAAGCTGCTTCTTTTTTATCGGAGAAATGGCGAGAGGGAAGGCTAGCTTGGTCTGAGATATTTTTCGAAGCCGTTCCTACTGTAACCAGAAATTCAAATCGTTGCACATAGGTATCTATAAATTGGCCTATTTCCTTATGATAGGCTTCACTTTTTTCACCCAATTCAAACATATCTCCTAAAATTAGCACTTTCTTGTATTCAGGGAGTATTCCGCTAAAGGTTTCGATGGAACTTTTCATCGAAGTTGGACTTGCATTATAAGCATCATTAATGATGATGCAGTCCCCCACATCCCGAACTAATTCAAACCGCATTGGTGAAATGGATAGTGTTATAAGCGCCTGTTTCACGTCGTCTAGGCTGTAACCAAATTGAAGTGCAATGAAGATGGCGGGCAATGTATTAGACACATTGTGAACGCCAAACATCGGAATGCTGCACTCGATGGACTTATCTCGGTAATGTACGTTAAAGATCGTTCCTTGATCATTCGTTCGGATATCCGATGCGTAAATATCCGCTTCCTCATGCAGTTGATAAAAGTAAGTTTTACCAGGATTCAAATGGCTGATTCCTCTGACATAAGGATTGTCGCCATTGAGTATGGCAAAACCAGAAGGTGAGGTATGAGGCAACAGTTCTGCTTTTGCTTTGGCAATGTTCTCTATAGATCTTAAGTGTTCGATGTGAGCATCTGTCACGTTGATGATGACACTAACATCAGGTTTCACGATATTAGCCAAATAATCAATTTCACCGGCATGATTCATTCCCATTTCCAAAACAGCCATTTCATCATCCGCTTTAATTTGAAGGAGCGATAAAGGAACACCAAGATGGTTATTGTAGTTTTTATATGTTTTGAAAACCTTCTTTTTATGAGTCAGAACATGAGCGATCATGTCTTTCGTTGTGGTTTTTCCATTGCTGCCTGTTACAGCGATTATCGGAATCGTTAGCTTATTACGATAGTATTGAGCGATTTGAGCAAAAGCTTGCTGGGAATCGGCAACCAATACATACACCATCTTAGATGATGTTTCTTTTGCATAATCCGGATTGGAAATGAGGGCAGCGCTTGCCCCTTGTTCTTGGGCCTGGGATAAAAAAAGATGGCCGTCTCTAGCTCCTCCTGTCAGGGCGATGAACATGGAACCAGGAGAAATCATGCGAGTATCAAAGTGAAAAGAATCAATGGTTTCATGCTGGGGGGACCCGATCAACGTTCCCCCGGTTGCTTCACATATTTCTTGGAGAGTTAACATATTAGACCTCCTTCATCTCTTGGCATTCCAACTACGTTGAAAATTCTACTTGCTGAAATGCAACTGTTGTGCCCCTCGGGTGCTGTTTTCAGTTTGCAGTAGTAATGCTATCACTAACACTACGATAGGAGCAAGAAAATTATGAGGATGATAAGGGAGTGCCACCAAAACAAAGAAAAAAGCGCTTTAATGATTTGATCGATCGGGTGAGAATGACCCCCTAAGGCTGCCAGGCCTACAGCTTAGGCGGAAAAATGAGACTCCTGTAGGGAAATTTCTGTACTAACGATTGCGCAATCTTTCCTTCTTTAACAGAGGATAATTCTTGCACTAACTGTTAATTTCTTGACATTTTTCTCCAACAAGCGGTACCATTATTATTATATTTTTTCAGGAGGAATGTTAGATGGAATCGAATTGCTTATTTTGTAAAATTATTAATAAACAAATTCCTGCTAAAGTGGAATATGAAGATGAAAAAGTGGTGGTGTTCCATGATATTAATCCCAAGGCACCTGTTCACTTGCTCATTATTCCTAAAAACCATATCCCAACTATGATGGATGTTACGGAAGAGGATCTTTTGATTGTAGCTTATATACATAAAGTTGCGCAGGAGATGTATCGTAAATTGAATCTGACTGGAATGCGCCTTATTAACAATTGTGGTGAAAAAGGCGGTCAGGAAATATTTCACCTGCACTATCACTTATGGGGTTGGAAAGAATAATTTGTGAGTTTCGTGTTGACCCTGATAGGCATCTATACTATAATATGCTTTGACAGTCTTGACTGTGGATTGTCTTCAATGGTTAATGCGGAGGGAGGGAAAGCAATGTCTGAAGTTCGCGTACGTAAGAACGAATCTCTTGATGCCGCTCTTCGTCGTTTTAAGCGTGAAACTGGTAAAGCTGGTATCTTGGCTGAAGTTAAAAAGCGCAGACACTACGAAAAGCCAAGCATTAAACGTAAGAAGAAGTCTGAAGCTGCACGTAAGCGTAAAGTTTAGGAGGATGGGGTATTAAATGAGTCTAATTGGTAAACTTAACGATGATATGAAGCAAGCAATGAAAGATAAGGATAAGCTCAAACTCTCCGTCATCCGCATGGTGAAGTCTTCGGTCCAAAATGAAGAAATTAACCAAGGTAAAGAGCTTACTGATGATCAAGTGTTGGCTTTATTGAATCGTGAGTTGAAGCAAAGACGAGATTCCCTCCAAGAATTTGAAAAAGCGGGTCGTGATGACTTGGCTGAACAAAACCGTGCCGAGATCGAAGTGCTGTTTCTCTATCTTCCGAAGCAATTGGATGAAGCTGAAATTCGTCAAATTGTCCAGGAAACGATTGAACAAGTAGGAGCTGCTTCGAAAAAGGATCTTGGAAAAGTAATGGGTGCCCTCATGCCTAAAGTTAAAGGAAAAGCTGATGGGAACCTGGTTAACAAAATTGTTCAGGAATTGCTTCCTTAGAACATAAGCAAACACCTTATGCAGATTGCATAGGGTGTTTTTTATGTGTGCCCAGCATGGGCGCTGTCTATAGGGTGAGAGTCCCGAACGGGGGCTGGCGAACGCCTACCGTTAGCCAAGAGCAAGGGTGTCTACCGTGAGGTGGAATCTGAAGGAAGCTGGAGGCAAATGCTCGACCTGAGGTACACGAATCCAATTTG
>JAKFCU010000027.1:0-19269 GCA_036676475.1 Brevibacillus sp. | reverse complement strand
TTTCCTAATGTTCGACTTTTTTGATGAATGCACGAGTCCGTTCATGTTTCGGGTTATGGAAGAACTCTTTCGGGTGACCTTCCTCTACAATGACGCCGCCATCCATGAAGATTACCCGGTCTCCCACTTCTTCTGCAAACTTCATCTCGTGTGTCACCAAAACCATCGTCATTCCCTCCTCTGCCAATTCCCGAATGACGTTTAAAACTTCTCCAACCAATTCAGGATCTAGGGCTGACGTTGCCTCATCAAATAGAATCGCTTTCGGCTCCATCGCGAGGGCCCTGGCGATGGCGACTCGCTGCTGTTGTCCACCGGATAACTGGCTAGGATAATGGTTCATTCTCTCAGCTAAGCCAACTTTGCGCAGATATTTTTCTGCGGTTTCCCGTGCTGCTTCTTTCGATTTTTTTCGAATCTTCATTTGAGCAGCCATCACATTTTCAAGTGCGGTCATCGTGGGAAATAAATTAAATCGCTGAAACACCATCCCGACTTCTGTACGCAAAGAAGCCACGTGTTTTTCATTGAATTTTTCTCCCGGGTTTACAAAAAAGTGACCATCGACTTTGACCGTACCTTCTGTCGGTTGTTCAAGGAAATTTAAACACCGCAGCAGAGTCGATTTCCCAGATCCTGAGGGACCAATGATGACCACTTTTTCCGCTTGGTTGATGTTTAAATTGATTCCTTTCAGAATTTCATTAGAACCAAATGATTTTCGCAATTGTTTTACTTCGATCATCACTTTAGGCATGTTTTCCATAACTCCTCTCCAAAACACGAGCCAGCTGAGCCAGTGGAAGACTTAGAACGAGATAAGCTGCCGCTAAAATCGTATAAGATTCAATAGTCAAAAAGGTTTGAGCCGCATAAGCTTGCGTCCTAAGGAGCAATTCACTGACGGTAATAAACGCGAGAAGGGAAGTATCCTTCACCATCATAACCAGATAATTTCCAAAGGTGGGGATCGCAATCCGAATCGCTTGCGGAATTACAATCGACCACATCGCTTGCCGGTTCGTATATCCAAGTGCCAAGGCTGCTTCCATTTGTCCTTTATCAATGGCTAAAATGCAAGAGCGTATGACTTCGGACATATAACACCCATAATTGATCCCTAGAGCGACTGACCCTGCCACAAAAGGAGAAATATTCATCTGGTAATCAGGTATCCAAATTCCTGCAATCAAGCCAATCAGTAACGGAACAACGTAATACATATAAATAATTTGCACGAGTAAGGGAGTACCCCGAATAATTTCTAAAAAGAAAACTAAAAACTTGTTTAAAGCCTTCATTTTTGAGATTCTTCCTAATGCGATCAATATTCCCAACGCTAAGGCCAAGGCAAAACCACACACAGTAGCTTGGATAACAGTCCAAGATGCTTCTAAAAGAACTGGGAGCAGATCCTGGAATGCAGTTGTAAAATCCAATTTACTCAAAATGTTCATCATTGCACCCCCTTAAATAAATAGGGAGCCAAAGCTCCCCAGAAGAAATTATTTTACAAAGTTATCTTCGTTCAAACCATATTTTTTCAAAACATCAAGGACGAATCCTTCTTCTTTCAACTTATCTAGTTCCGCATTAACGGCATCAAGCAGTTCTTGATTGTCTTTGCGAATGGCCGCTCCGATGTTACCAGCCGATTCAGGTTTATATGGCGATACCAACTTTAATGACAAGGTAGGATCTTTGGTAATACTGTATCCGGCAACCGCGCTATCTGTAATACACGCGTCGATTTTTTTCGTATTCACACCAAGAAAAAGTTCTGCTTGGGAACCAAACACTTTAACGTCTTTGACTTTCCCTTCCTTTTTTAACTTCTCAGCAAATTCAAGGAAAGCTGTACCCTTCTGCCCTCCGACCACTTTGTCTTTTAAATCATCTATTCCTTTAATTGGAGAATCTTTGGTTACAACTAAAGCTTCTCCTTCCGTATACCAGATGTCTGTAAAATTGGCGATTTTCTCACGTTCCGCTTTAATGTACATCCCGTCAGCTACGAAGTCGATATTCTTATTGTTTAATTCAAGCAACAAGTTTTCAAATTTGACTTCCTTCATTTCTACCTTCGGTATGCCTAAACGCTTAGCAATTTCCTTGATAATCTCAGCATCAATTCCCGTAAACTCTTGCGTGTCCTTGTCTATGAAAGCGAAAGGAGCATCGTTAGAAGAACCGACAACCAGCACTCCTTTTTGCTTCAGTAGTTCTAAGGCGCCACTGCCTGCGGCAGGTTTACTGGCAGATGAAGTTCCGCCTGCTGGAGCGCTCGTCGTGCCACTGTCGCTTCCTCCACCGCAACCAGCTAGAAGTAGTAAAGACAACGCTGCTGTAGAAAACATAGTTACCCACTTTTTCATCATCATTTCCCCCTGAATTGTTTTAATGGTTTAGATCAATGTTTATCTATATACGGCGAGTCCACCCCTCCTAGATAGCTACCGATGGTACGAGAACTTCCTGTAACACGTTTTGCAATACTTGCAGGGCTTCTTGAAGCTGTTCATCCGTTACCACTAATGGAACGAGAACACGAATGACATTTCCATAAATTCCGGCACTTAACAATATAAGCCCTCTTTGCTGCGCCAATTGTATAATCTTTCCTACCGTGTCTTTGTCCGGCTCTTTCGTTAAAGGATCCTTCACAAACTCCACAGCGACCATAGCCCCTAAACCGCGAACGTCCCCGATTTGAGGAAACAGCTCCTGCCATTTCCGGAAACGATCCATCAACACTTCTCCGATTTGGCAAGAACGATCAATCAATCCGTCATCTTCGATAATTTTGATTACTTCCATAGCGGCCACACAACCTAACGGGCTTCCGCCATATGTTCCTCCGATTTCACCCGGAGCCGGAGCATCCATGACTTCTGCACGACCTACAACGGCACTAATCGGCAGTCCAGCACCCATGGATTTAGATAAGGTCATTAAATCCGGAACAACCCCAAACTGTTCTATGGCAAACATAGAACCTGTGCGAGCAAATCCGGTTTGTATCTCATCCGCGATAAAGAGGATCCCATACTTTTCACAAATGTTCTTCAATCCTTGCATAAAAGGGACAGAAGGAACGATAAATCCACCTTCCCCTTGTACCGGTTCAATAATAATGGCTGCAATTTCATCCACAGGAGCCTCTGCCAAGAAGAATGTTTCCAGACGCTGAAGCAGCTCTTGGTCTACCTGTTCGTCTGTCATTCCTTCCGGTTTGCGGTAATAGTATGGATGTCCAATCCGGAAAGTCTCGGGTGCAAATGGTCCAAATTGGTATTTGTAGGGTTTGACTTTACTGGTGAGCGACATCGTCAATAAGGTTCTCCCATGATATCCCCTCTCAAAGGAGATAATCCCCTTGCGACCGGTAAATTTCCGGGCAATTTTAATCGCGTTCTCAACTGCTTCAGCTCCGCTATTGGCAAAGAAAGCTTTTTTCGGGTGGTCTCCAGGTGTTATTCGTGCCAATTGTTCAGCTAAAGCGATATATGGCTCATACATCATAACGTTAAAGCAGGTATGGATATATTTATCGAGCTGGTCTTTCACAGCATGAACGACTCGATCGGGGCTATGCCCGACGTTTAAGGTACCGATTGCCCCAGCAAAATCGATATATGTATTGCCGTCTACGTCTGTCAATAATGCACCTTCCCCCTTTTCAGCAAAGGATAAAACCGTGTTAAAAGGTCCGCGTGCAACAACCGCATCTTTTCGCTTCAATAACTCTTTTGCTTTAGGCCCTGGCACTGATGTTTTCATTTGAATAAATCCCACAAACATCCCTCCTGTGTACAATGGTTGTATACAATTTTTAACTAAAAATGAAGCTCCAAGTACGGTGTACAATAATTGTATACAATCTTGGGTAAAAAAATTTAATCCGCGTAGCGTATTATAATTTGTTCCATTGATAGAGACCGATTGAGCTTGCGGCTGAAATCGATATCGTTCTTCATAGACGGTACGTGTTGCGAGGCGATGTCGTACGCTCGATCGCCATCTCTGGTTCGAATGGCTTCAAAGATAGCCAAGTGCTCCTCATAACTATGGGGATGATCTGCATCCGACACATCATAAAAGGTAAACAGGATATGAGATAGAGATAAAATCTCCTGTAAATACCGGATTAGAATCGGATTTTGACAGGCTTCCACGATGGTCAAGTGAAATTCATGAATCACTTCTAATGCCCGTACCGGTTCACCTTGCAGATACAATTCTTTCTCTTGTTGTAAAAGCGTTTCCATTTTGGAAAGTTGTACGTCTGTTGCATGGTAAGCTGCTAATCGCGCGGCCTCTGGCTCCAGTAATTGCCGAACCTTAAAAATATGCTCCGCCTCATCAGGGCTGGGGCAATATACAAATGCTCCCCGGTTGGGAACGATCTGTACTAACGATTCATACTTCAGTCGTTGAAGAACCGCTCGAATGGGAGTACGACTGACTCCAAACGCTTCTGCCAGCGAGGTTTCAACCAACTGGGTGCCTGGAGGAAGGTCCGCGTTAAAAATGGCATTTCTTAGTATCTGATAGATTCGTTCTTCCCCCATATATATCTCCTTTGACCAAAGTTCCTATGATATTATTTTGCCGTAAATTATCAGACATGTCAATATATTTTTAAATAAATAATATCGTTTATGTATTAAAATAATTTTGAACTTATGGGATATCCACATTAAATATACGTAAGATGGTTATTCAACTATTGCAGTACGAAAAAGGGCCGATGGAGATGGTTCCATTGACCTTTTTTGACCTGGGGATCATGAGTACCAGAAACCTCGTTCCATGTCTCATTTTCCCATGAGTTTATGGATATGTCTACTCATCGTAGGTTGACTAACTTCTAAAACCTTTGCCACTTTTGTAATGGTCTTATATTCAGAAAGAGCCATATTAATTAATTGATATTGAGTGAGTTCAATGGCCTTTTCTAATGGTATTATTTGATTTACCTGTACGGGGGGCACATTTCGATTTTTACTGCTTAAGATCCTGCTAAGGTCATTTGCCATCATTAACTGGCCAGCAGTTACCACCATCGCTCTTTCAATGACATTTTGGAGCTGCCTCACATTTCCTGGCCAGTGATAAGCCTTCAACATTTCTAATGCATCTTCGGAAAAGTGCTTCTTTGTTGAAAATTTTTCATTAAAATAATCCAAAAAGTGATAGACTAACGGTCCAATATCATCAATTCTTTCTCGCAATGCGGGTACATATAATGGGATGACATGGAGTCGATAAAAAAGATCTTCTCGAAAAGTCCCAGCTGCTACCATATCTTCAAGGTTCCGATTGGTGGCTGTCACAATTCTAACGTCAATGGAAATAGGTCGTATTCCCCCTATTTTCATAACTTCGCGTTCTTGTATGGCTCGAAGCAATTTAACCTGCAGATTTAAAGATAATTCGCCAACCTCATCCAAAAATAATGTACCATGATGAGCTAGTTCAAATAACCCTTTTTTCCCTTGATTCAGCGCTCCGGTAAATGACCCTTTCTCATAGCCAAACAATTCACTTTCCAACAAATTTTCCGGTATGGAACCGCAATTAATTTTAATCAATGGTTTCGCCTTACGAAAACTAAGATGATGAATCGCATCAGCGATTAATTCCTTACCTACACCAGATTCCCCATAAATCGTGACAGTTGACTCCACATGTGCCACCTTAACCACTTCAGACATAAGCTCTTCCATCGGTTCAGATTGATATATAATAGGTTTTTCGTTGGCATGTTGAATTTTCCGTAAAATATTTACTTCTTTCCGATACTTTTCCGTTAGAACCTTTGCTTCTTCTAGTTCTTCCTTTAGATTTGTCACTTCTGTAATGTCCCGAGAAGCAATGACGATCCGTTCCAGCTGCTTCTTCCGGTCAAAAATAGGATTGCCGACTGCAAGAAGTTTCCTGCCCAATCGATTTTGCTGTACGACTGAAATTTTCTTTTTTTCGGCAATCACTCGCCGAGTTACCGATGGTTTAAACCAACCCTTCTCTTCTAAATCTAAAATATTCTCCCCGACCACCGTTGCTGGATTCACTCCCCATAGATTCATACTGCCACGGTTAGAAACCCTCAGAATGGTCCCATTCGCATCTACTACCAATACTTCATCATAGATAGAATCTACAATCGCTTCAAGATCTGTTGTCAAATTCCGCACTTCTTGGGAAAACGTCTGTTTGATATATAGGATTTCAGAAGATTGGTGATCTAACCACCCCACGATATGGCCTTCCTCGTTTTGTACCAATAAGTAATGAAACTGAAGATCCGCATTTGATAGAATTTTGTCTTGATTCACGATTTTAAAATCTGTACTGTAGCTTAATAGTTTAGAAGGTGTATCACTTTGCATAAGAAGTAGATAACTATCACAAATACCAACTATTAATCTTCCCTTGGTTACAATCACTAATTTTGATCTTGTTTTCATAACCAAGCTAACGGCTTCCTTCACCGTTAATGTCGCATCTACAATGATAAAATCTTTATCAATATCTTTAATGTTGTGCAACCTTCTCTTCCTCCAGTCCACATGACATGATGTTGCTGTTTTATTGAACCCCTTCCAAGAGATGTTATCGAAGCAAGAATGGTAAACCCTCCATAGAGTTGCCTATTTATATTATATAAGCAACTCTAGCAGGCTTTACTATACTAAATCCTCAAACACCTCTTGAATGACATCCAAAGCTTCATTTAACTGATCATCGGTGATGACCAAGGGAGATAAGAACCGCAATACATTACCGTATAATCCGGCACTCAGAACAATAATCCCTCGACGGTAGCATTCTTGAACAATTTGAGTCGTCAATTCTTTATTCGGTTCCTTCGTTGCCTGCTCTTTCACCAACTCTACCGCACACATAGCGCCTAATGCTCTTACTTCCCCAATGACAGAGAACTTCTCCTTCATCCGCTCAAAACGTGAAACAATCATCTGTCCAATGACTTGCGCTTTTTCCGCAAGTCTCTCTTCTTCCATCATTTCAATAACTTTGAGTGCCGCTACACACCCCAATGGGCTTCCAGCATAGGTTCCGCCGATTTCTCCTGGTGCTGCTGAATCCATAATCTCTGCTCTTCCTGTTACCGCACTAAGGGGCAATCCAGCCGCAATCGATTTCGACATGGTCATCAGATCGGGTACGATATCAAAATGCTCCATAGCAAACATTCTACCTGTACGCCCAAATCCCGTCTGGATTTCGTCGGCAATAAACAAAATCCCGTACTTCTCACAAACTTTCTTCACACCTTGTACAAATGACTTTGAAGGGATGATAAATCCGCCTTCTCCTTGTACCGGCTCCATAATAATCGCTGCTACCTCTTCCGCTGGTACCTCAGATAAGAAGAAATCCTCTAATTGACTTAACACAAGTTGATCTAGCTCCTCAGGACTCACGCCCAGTGGTGCACGGTAGTAGTAAGGATACCGCATTTTATAGGTATCCGGTGCAAAAGGTCCAAACCCAAACTTATACGGCTTTACTTTACTAGTCAAAGACATGGCTAATAAGGTACGTCCATGGAATCCACGGTCAAAAGAAATAATGGCCTTTCTACCCGTATATTTCCGGGCCAACTTAACCGCATTTTCCACTGCTTCCGCTCCGCTGTTCAAAAAGAAAGTTTTCTTCGCATGAGCTCCAGGCGTCATTTGGTTTAATTTCTCTGCTAAGTTGATATAGGGTTCATACATCATAACATTAAAACCAGGGTGAATATATTGTTGAATTTGTTCAATCAGTGCTTCCACGACCTTCGGCGGACAATGCCCCGCATTAAGTGTTCCGATCGCACCCGCAAGATCAATAAATGTGTTACCGTCTACATCGGTAAGAAGTGCCCCTAGCCCTTTTTCTGCAAAAGAAGGAACCGTATTGGATATCCCTTGAGGGACATGCATCTTTCTCTTTTCTAACAACATAGAAGATATAGGTCCTGGAATCGAAGTTGTTAAGTTTATATACTTTCTCATCGTCTTATTCATCTTGGATATTCCCCTTTCATTTAAATGTATTTTTTTATATGACTCCCTACTAACCACGTCAGCAACATAGAACGTTGCCTCCGGCTCTTATTTCTTAAAACAAATCAATTTCATTTCGGTCATTTCTTCTACGGCGTATTTTATTCCTTCCCGCCCAACTCCACTTTCTTTAACACCGCCATAAGGCATATGATCCACACGGAATGTCGGAATATCATTCACCATGACTCCCCCTACTTCCAAAGCTTCCGCCGCTTGAAATGCAGTTGCCACATTCGATGTATAAATACCCGCTTGGAGCCCATACTTGGAATCATTCACATACTCAATCGCTTCCTCTACGGTGGAAACTTTATTGATCAATACAATCGGAGCAAATACTTCCTGACATGAAACCTTTGCTTTCGGACTTACATTTAGCAGTACTGTTGGTTCGAGAATATTCCCGTCCCTCTCTCCACCAATAGCAACGGTTGCACCCAATTTTTCTGCCTCCTCAATCCACTGTAAAGAACGTTCGACATCCTTAAGACTAATCAAAGCCGACACATCCGTTTCAGGATCAAGCGGATCTCCTAGCCGTAGCGTTCTAGTTTTTGCAAGAAACTTCTCCACAAATTGATCATATAGCTCTTCATGCACGTATATCCTTTGCAAGGATATGCAGACCTGCCCAGCAAAAGCGAAAGCACCAGTTACTGCTCTAGAGATGATCGAATCGACCTCGACACCTTTATCCACAATAAGAGCAGCATTTGAACCCAGTTCCAGGGTGACCCTTTTCAACCCCGCTTTATTTCGAATCCCAATTCCAACAGCTGGACTGCCGGTAAATGTAATCACTTTTACCCGTTCGTCTTGAATCAATCGTTCCCCTACCGTACTCCCCATACCGGTTACCACATTCAAGGCTCCGTCAGGGAGTCCGGCTTTTTGCAGTAATTCTGCTAAAAACATAGAAGTAAGTGGTGTTTGAGTAGCCGGTTTCAACACAATAGTATTTCCTGCAGCGATGGCAGGACCTACTTTATGTGCGACGAGATTCATTGGAAAGTTGAATGGGGTAATGGCAGCAACCACACCCAAGGATTGTCGTATAGTGAAGGCAATCCGGTCCTCGCCTCCCGGAGCTGCATCCATCGGAATGGTTTCCCCGTGAATACGTCTCGCTTCTTCGGCCGCAAATTTATAGGTCATGATGGTGCGCGATACTTCACCTTTTGCTGTTGTCCATGGTTTGGCTGCTTCGAGAGCAATAAGATGTGCGCATTCATCTTGGTTTTCTTCCAGCAGCTTTACTAACTTTTCCAAAATGGAAGCTCGTTCATGCGCAGGCATTTTAGCCATAAAGGGCCTTGCTTTTTCCGCCGCTTCAATAGCCAAGTCTACTTCCGCATCATCTGCAAAAGGGATTTCTGCGATCTGATCTCCACTATATGGACTATACAAAGGATGATATGCTTTGGCTTCTACCCATTCCCCGTTAATAAATAAGTGTTTTTTCATCGTATATGTCCTCGCTATCTATTTTTAATTTTTTAGACTTCTTTAAATGTTCAAATCCTAAACATTACTAAACTACTATTTAGCAATTATCGTGCCAACTTCAAAAGTAGGTTATGATATAACGTTTGGAGCTATGAAATAGTAAGCATTTAACATCATTTATTCATTTTTGAATAATTATTATTCATATTTGAATGATGATTAACCATCAAGGGCTAGCTCTGATGTTCTATGGATAAGATGTTTTAAGGGAAAAAATTTCCCCTATTCTTTAAACGGGAAGGAAAATTGGATGAATAGGGGCTAAAATTTCCCTTAACCCCTCATTCCAACACATTGAAAGCGCATACAAATCGGGGTAGTGGACATTTTTTCCCTTATCAGACCTTCACCAGACCGAAAACTTAAAAATAAGAGAAAATAATTCCGCTATCCATAAGAGAGACTGCCAAAAAGAATCGCTATCTTATTGGCAGTCTTTCTTTGTTCGTACGAAATGACTAGCTTTACTCGCTTTCGTTCAGGTACGAACAACAGTAATCGACAACTGTATCAACTTTTAATAAAAAGCTCTCATTCGCAGGTACATAGAAAATTCCATTACCCTCGATCCTTTTCCAATCCTGTCCCTCCAATTTATACTCCAAGTGTCCAGCGAGGATCTCCATTTCTTCCTTCTCAGAAGTAGAGAATTCATATTCACCTGGAAGCATAATTCCCAACGTTTTTTTAGTTCCATCTGGAAACAAAACTGCTCTGCTTGTGACTTTTCCATCAAAATAAATATTTGCTTTCTTGATAATGTTAACGTTCGTAAACTGTGACAACATTCTCATCCTCTCGTTTTCCTGATTTCACTTGTTCCTGAGTTAAGGTGTTCCAATCGTAATTTGGACTGGGTCATTTATCACATTTTACTATAAACTACCTTAGGAAGGATGACAATAACAAGCGAGCTTTTGTACTCACTAGTTTAATGGTAAGATGAAAGCAACTCGTTCTGATCATCAAAGGCAAAAGGTATATGATATGAAAACGAATCCGAATATTCATCCTCAATGTGCAGAAGCTATACAGCGCATCCTCAAAATGGAGAATCCGAAGTTCCCTGATTTTGTGGACTTAAAAACCTATGGTAATGATCTGTATTCAGCCATGGGCTGGGATGAACTTCAGCAATTCATTAATGAAAAATCAGTAATTGTGGTTGAACAATTTGAAGATGAAGCCAATATTTTATCTGCGCTAAGGTGGATTGCCCGGGGTCTTCCAGTCTCACTGGCCATTCGAAAAGTTCGTGCTGACCATTCTACCTATCGATATAAGACACCGAATCGGGAATAGTTTGCTTATTGATCACTACTAGGTCCATAGGGTTAGCTCTGTATTGTGGAAATGTCGATCGCAAAATAAAAAAACTAGAATGGAATCCATTCTAGTTTTTTTAGCCTTATTTTTTCCCCGCAACCCATGCGCTCGCTGTTTGGCTAGAGCGGTTGCTTTTCATTTTCGACCTAGTCAAAGCCTTACTCAACCATTGCTTCCTACTGAACCGTGTACCCTCCGTCGAGTACAACGGCCTGACCCGTAATTCCTTTTGCTTTATCACTAGCTAAAAATACGGCATAATCCGCCACTTCCTGAACGGATAATAATCGTTTTTGGGGCACCATTGGGAAAATCACATCTTCGAGCACCCGATCTAAGGGAACATGTCTGGTGTCCGCCAAATCCTGCAACTGATTCTGTACGAGAGCGGTATTCACATATCCCGGACAGAGCGCATTGACCGTAATCCCGAAAGGAGCCCCTTCCAATGCAGCTACCTTGGTTAAACCAATGACTCCATGTTTGGCACTGTTATAAGCAGCCTTTCCGGCAAATCCAACGAGCCCATTAATCGAAGCCATATTGATAATTCGCCCGCTAGCCTGCAGCTTCATGATGGGGAATGCCAACTTAGTGGCTATAAATGGCGCGGTCAGCATAATCTTAATCATTTTTTCAAAGGTTTCCGTTGGAAATTGTTCTAAAGGTGATACAAACTGGAGTCCCGCATTGTTGACCAAAACATCCAGGCGTCCAAACCGGTCAATTATGTTCTCCAGCACGCTTTTCATTAGTTCTTCTTCTGTTACATCAAGCCTCATCGCATAGGCCTGACAACCTTCACTTTTCAGCTGCAAGGCCGACTCTTCCGCGGCTTCTTGGTTGATATCGGAAATGACGACGGTGGATCCTTCGCCGGCAAAGGTACGGGCAATCTGCAGCCCGATACCGCTGGCTGATCCTGTAACCAGTGCCACTTTTTGATCAAGTAACTTGCGCATAATCTATTCCCCCAGGTACGCTTTTAAAACCTTGTCATTTCCAAGCAGCTCGGACGACTCTCCTTCCAGGCATACGGAACCCATTTGCAGTACATAGGCACGATCGGAGATAGACAGGGCCGCCATGGCAAGCTGTTCGACGAGAAGAATCGTGGTTCCCATTTCTTTTAGCTGTATAATCGTGTCAAAGATGTGCTTCACATACAAGGGAGATAGCCCCATCGAAGGTTCGTCAAGCACCAGCAATTTGGGTTCACTCATCAGGGCGCGGGAAAGGGCCAACATTTGCTGCTCTCCCCCACTCAATGTCCCTGCGTATTGATGTCGTCTCTCCTTTAGACGGGGAAATCGTTCATATTCAAGTGCGATGAGTTCTTTGACCCGCTTCGGCTCTTTCTTGGCCTTCCGGTAAGCGCCAAGAATTAAATTATCTTCGACGGTTTGATCACCAAAAACCTGCCTTCCCTGTGGAACGTGAGAAATACCCCATTCTACTATTTTATGCGCTGCTCGCGAAGTGATTGTCTCCCCGCTCAGGACCACCTCACCGTCCCGCGGTTTTACCAAGCCGGTGATCGTTCGCAGCAGTGTAGTTTTTCCTGCCCCATTCCTGCCGACAACCGCAACAACCTCTCCTTGATTCACTTCCAGATTGACATCAAGGAGCGCCCTGGCATGGCCATAATTAACTGACAGATTTTTTACCTGCAACAAGCTCCGATACCTCCTCTCCCCCTAAATACGCTTGAATCACCTTCTGATTCTGCTGGATTTCTTTTGGAGTTCCCTCCGCAATCTTTTCCCCGAAATCCAACACGGTAAGGTGATCGCAAATGTTCATGACAATTTCCATGTGATGCTCAACCAGAATGATAGACAATCCCGCCTTTTTCAACCGGCTGATGACATTCATGATTTTCTCGATCTCCACTGGACTCGCCCCTGCAGCTGGTTCATCGAGAATCATCAGCATCGGCTTGATAGCCAACCCACGGGCAATTTCGACCAAGCGCTGCTCGCCATAAGAGAGATCGGATGCTTTCTGATAAGCTTTCTGCTCCAGTCCTACGATGCGTAGAAGTTCAAACGCTTTCTGGGCAAATGACTCCTCCTCTCGACTAACCGCACGAGTATGAATAAGATTCGAAATAAAACCGGTTCGAAAATGCTGATGAAATCCGATCATCACATTCTCCAAGATGGTTAGGTCATGAAAAAGCTGTAGGTTTTGGAACGTTCGCGTAATCCCCTCGTGTGCGATCTGGTGCGGGGCATACCGGGTGATGTCTTTGCTCCGCCATAGAATCTTCCCGCTGGTTGGAGTATAAACACCGCTTAACATATTGACCGTCGTACTTTTTCCGGATCCGTTAGGTCCAATTACCCCATGTACGGAACCGCCGTCTACGTTAAGATCCACATCATTTACAGCTTTGAGCCCGCCAAACTGCATCCCCATCGCTCTTATCTCCAACAGGGTCCCCTGCACTGCCGGTGGCAGTTCAAGCTCCGGCTCACCCTTATCCCTAAGAGCAGCATGCTGCTGTTCTTTCTTCTGGAATCTTTGAAAGAAGGATCGTTTGGACAGTTCCCCCACAATACCGTCCGGTAAAATAATGAGAGCGAAGAGCAAAATCCCTCCGAAAATCATCAGGTGATAATCTACAAGCGATTGGAAAAGCTGAGGCAGGAGAACGACGATAGCCGTACCGACAACAGGTCCCCATTTGGTTCCAGAGCCACCAACGATCACACCAATTAAAAATAGAATAGATTTATCGAATTCAAATGTGGTACTGCTGATGAATCCATTTTGAAAAGAAAACAGACCGCCACCCATACCGGCTAGAAAGGCGCTCATAGAGAATGCAAGGATCTTCCAATTTTTCACATGGATCCCTACCACCTCACTCGCGATAGGGCTGTTCCCAATTGCGACAAACGTGCGGCCAAATCTGCCTTTGAAAATGTGAGAAGCGCCAACCGTCACCAAAACGGCCAAAAGCCCGATAAACCAGAAATACTCCACCGTATGCAAAGAAAAACCGAACAGGGATGGCTCTGGAGAATAATAGCCAGCAGGTCCGCCGGTTACATCGACCCAACGGTTGACTACAATCGTAATCAGTTCTCCAAATGCAATGGTAACCATAGCTAGATAGGGTCCTTTAGATCGGAGGGAAAGCAGGGCTACGATGGCTCCAAAAACGGCTGCCGCCAAACTCGACAGCATGATACTGACAAAAAAGTTGATTCCAAGCTCCGTGAGAATAGCGGACATGTAAGCACCAATGGCATAAAAGCCGACGTGACCCAAGGACAGCTGATCTGACAAGCCGACCAAAATGTTTAATCCAACGATCACGATATACATAATCCCAAAGCTTTGAGCCAAATGGATATAGAATTCATTCGGAAAGATCCATGGAAAAGCATAAATGACCAGAAGTGGCAGCAACAAATTAGTAAAAGCCCATTTCCACTTTTTCATGATTAGAATTTCTCCTTTATGCTTTTTCCGAACAATCCTTGTGGCAAGAGAGCGAGTATGATCAGAATCAGGACAAAAGAGGCGGCATCCTTCAGCGAGGTACTATAGATGGCAAACACACTTTCAATTACACCAAGCAGCAAGCCACCGAGAAAAATCCCAACAGGGCTTTCAATGCCACCGATAATGGCTGCCGCAAAAGCCTTCAATCCCAATGACACACCCATGAAGGCACCTGGCTGCACCAACGGGCCAACCAAGATTCCTCCCATCCCTGCGAGGGCACCGGAAATGACAAAGGCAAATCCAGCCATATAGCGCGGGTTGATTCCCATCAGGGAGGCGGCATCCCGATTGAAGGCAACCGCTTCTAAAGCTTTACCCAGAATCGATTTTTTCAGGAAATAGTATAGGATGACCATAATCATCAGTCCGCTGACCAATACAAAAATTTCATGGGGCAACATGCGAATAAGGCCGAAATCGATGACTTTCCGCCCAAACGGCGACTGAGCGGCCACAACATCCCGTCCCCAAATCAGCATGGCAATATTGCGGGCAATCATAGCCACCGCCACGGTACTCAGGATCCATCCGATCGAATGAAATCCCCTTAAGGGCCGGATCGCCACCTGTTCCAGGCCCCATCCGGCCAATCCAAGCAAGATCAATACAGCCACAATGGCTAGGAGGAAAGAAAGAAGGACCCCCATCCCTGCACTCATGGTTCCACTAAACACAGTAATCCCAATGAGCGCTCCCAGCATGAGAAAGTCTCCTTGACCAAAATTCATGGTATTCGTTGTGATGTACGTAATATAAAATCCTTGGGCAATGATCGCATAAACACTGCCGTATACTAGCCCATTTATGATCGCTTGAAGCAATTCACTAAATTCCATTTTTCGTCCCCTTTCTGTTTATAGGGAATGGAAGGGGGAGAGAAGGAAGCCTCCCCCTTCCGCTTTGCTAATTCATTTTCACAGCACTGACCGCACCGTCTTTATACGTGGCAATAAACACATCCTTCGAACCAAAAGCCTCATGATTATCCTTGCTGAATGGAGTCTTGCTGATGGCGGTTACCCCTTCAAAGTCCGTAAAGCCCTCAATTTGATCACGTATCTTTTCCCCATCTGGACCGACTTTTTTAATCGCATCTAAGATAAGCTTGGTGCTGTCATATCCTTGAGCCGTTGCAATGGGAAATAGGTCTTCCTTGTATTTGGCAACCACTTTATCATGAAATGCTTTAGCTTTATCCGATTGATCGGCCGTGAAAGATTGGACGAAGAATACGTTTTCATTAACCAGATCCCCAACAAGATTTTTCACCGTCGGATCTCCCATCGTCCATGTCGCGTAAATCGGAACGTCCAATCCTTCCTTATTACGCGCTTCCAACAGCTTCACACACTGAGGAGCCAATCCATAGAAGACCACAGCCTCTACCCCGGCTTTTTTCATGTCACGAATCGACTGTTCCAGATTAAGCTCCTTCGGGTCGAAAGCAGAGAACGCAGCCGGCTCCAAATTGTACTTTTCCTTCATCTGATTGACTACATCTTCTTTTCCGCCTTGTCCGTAGCCTTCCGTATCATGGATTAAGCCTAACTTCTTCAATCCTTGGCCGGCAATCAACGATTCCAAAATTGCGGATACTTGAACGCTATCCAACGGAGAAACCCGGAAGATATAGTTTTTCTCCTGATCAGCAAATTGGCTTGTGATTTTGCTTCCTGTCGCTACGGGTACAACCTGCGGGATTTTAGCTTCCTGGGAGAGTTTGATATGAGCCATGGCGTTTCCGGAGTTCGCCGGTCCGACAATCCCCACCACTTTATCCTGATTAATGAGCTTTTGTACCACTTCTACTGATTTTTCCGGTTTAGCCTCATCATCATAAACCACGAGTTTCGCTTGCTGGCCGTTATATCCACCACTCGCATTGAACTCTTCAATGGCAAGCTCCGCTCCCCGCTTGGAACCTTCTCCGTATAGAGCGGTTCCACCAGTCAAAGAGATCGCGAGTCCAATCGGAATCTCTCCGGTACTGTCGGATCCGCCCGTTCCTGAGCCTTGGGTTTGACTGCTGTCGCTGCTTTGCCCACCTCCCGCAGAAGGCTGGCTGGAGTCCAGTTTGGGAGCGCAGCCGGATGCAACTAGCATGGCTGACATGAACAAGGACAGAACAAATGAAAGCTTTCTTTTCAATCAAACACACCCCTTTAGGTTTATAATGCTTCTCACTTGTTTTAATTTTGCAATTATTATGCCAAAATTTTATTTTCAGAATACAAAGGTTTTTAGGGGTTTGTTTGCTTTTAAATTTAAGCGTTTTCATTCCTTGTCGCAAAAACGTGACATTACGGTGAAGATTGCACCATTTTCAGTGTCGTATACTTGCGACACCGTTGTGGATTTGCAACATGAATAAAGAGGCATTCGTATTCGAATCCCACTTTTATCGATCAATCCGAATTGAATACGGTGTAGCTTCCTCTCCTATCCCGTATTTTTCCATCTTACGGTAAAGACTCGCTCGGTGAATGCCTAGCAGTTCAGCTGCCTGCTGACGATTTCCCGCTGTTTTTTGCAGTGCTTTCAAAATCGCTTTCTTCTCAGCCCCTTCCACTTCAACCTGGAGAAGATAGCTTCCAAAAGCATGAGGTTCTTCCCCCCCCACCCATTTCCGCAAATATACGGGCAAATCATCGAACCGAATAACCTGACCATCGGAGACATTCATGGCTCTCTCGAGCACATTTTCCAATTCCCGGATGTTGCCTTGCCAAGGATACTGCTGAAAAAGTGCAATCACGCTGTCTTCCATCGTGGTGAAATTCGTGCCCAATTCCTGATTGAGCTTGCCGATCAAAAATTGAGCGACGACAAGGATATCTTCCGCTCGCTCTCGTAAGGCAGGAATTTCGATTGTAAAGACATTGAGGCGATAAAACAAATCTTCACGAAACTTCCCGTTTTCCACCATTTCCTCCAAATCGCAATGAGTAGCTGAAATAAAACGCACATCCACCTGATTGACCTTAGTTCCGCCGATTCGCTCGAACTCTTTTTCTTGAAGGACCCGAAGCAATTTCGCCTGCATATCCAGAGGCATGTCCCCGATTTCATCCAGAAACAGGGTACCGCCTGAAGCCAATTCAATCTTTCCCGGCTTGCCTCCTTTTTTCGCGCCTGTAAATGCCCCTTCTTCATAACCAAACAGTTCAGACTCCAACAATTCGGCAGGAATGGCCGCACAATTGATTCGGACAAAGGGTCCATCACCTCTCGGACTGCTATGGTGAATGGCATGCCCAAAAAGCTCTTTTCCTGTACCGCTTTCCCCTCTAATCAAAATGGTAGAGCGGCTGTTAGCCACCTTCATGGCCAATTTCTTCGCTTCCTTGATTTTTTCGCTTAGCCCCACAATATTCTCAAAGGAATATTTGGCACCCTGTACCCGTTTCAACTCCGTTCGGTAGTATTCCAGTTTCGATTCCATCGAGTTGAGGCGTTTGGCCAAGATTTTCAGCTCGTGGATATCCAGGAACATCACTTTTCCGATTGCGCCCGCCAGTTCACCGTCTCTGTAAACCGGTATTCTGGAGACAATGATATCCTTGCCATTTACCCTTTGAACATGCCCCATCTCCGCTTGCCCGGTTTGGAGAACGGCATGCATCCGAGTATTTTCCACCACATGTGTACAATGCTTACCAATGACAGAATGGGAGTCTTCAATTCCAAGAAAACGCGCGTACGTATCGCTAATCATCGTAACATAGCCTTGCTTATCTACCACGATGATGCCGTCATAAAGAAGCTGAAAGACATCTTCATACATTTGCAGCTTACTCCGCATTTCCGCTATTTCCGGCAATAGAACCACCACTCCTTTTTATCCGGTTCATGCGATTCAAAAGTTGGCAGTTTATACCATTTTTTTGATTTAGTGATAAATTCGACGTTATGATCCGTGAATCCTTCTTAGCATCCCTTTTGTTTGTTCCACTACCCTGAAAATATCATTCTTCCTGAACAACTATAAATGGCATCTCGGAATAAGACCCAGCTTTTCTTTTTTTTAAAAAGGCTAGTTTTTCTGGATCATCTACTCCTTCGGCCATGGCTTCCAGCATATCTCGCCCGGTAACGCCCATGACACTCGAGATAACGGCAGCGAGTTTAATGTTAGCTCCTTCTAGGACCTTTTGAATCCGATTGATTTCACGAGACCGTTCTTCAATCAGACTTCGGCGATAGCGAACTAACTCTCGTAACTCGCGTTGGTTTCGATCGGGGATGAAGCTCGCCCTCAGCAACCCATGACGTAAGAGATCACAAATCCACTCGGCATCTTTCACATCCGTTTTTCGACCCGGAACCGCATTGATGTGTTGAGCATTGACAACGAGGAACTCCATACGCTCCGATTCTAGCAGATTGACGATCGGCTTCCAGAAGACACCCGTACTTTCCATAGCTACAGGGTGCAGCGATGCTCTTTGATCCAATCGATCATTTCCATAATATAGAGCGTGTGAGTAGAAAATGTTCGAATCTCCTTTCCTTCAGGAGTAACGATACAAGCGGTAATCGACTTCTTGTGAACATCTAAACCGCAAGCTCGTTCAATGAGAATGTCCATGTGAAACATCCTTTCTACGGCAATGAATAAGTGGAGGCTGGTGCAACAACCAGAAAGGGGTTATTCTACCCTGCGTGCTTCCTTAAAAGGAGCGACAATTCGTGGTGCACCAAGGTCGTTGGAGTCAGACTAACGGTAGGGCTCGCAGCACCAAGCGGAAACGACCTTCCTCGCCAGCCGTATGTATAACTTCGACAAGGAACCCCCATTTTCATTCTTTGTGGTGCCGCGAAGCGGCATGGGTGACTAACG
>JAKFCU010000026.1:0-70356 GCA_036676475.1 Brevibacillus sp. | reverse complement strand
AAAGGATATACGGGATCCTTGTTTTTGGGGACTTTTTGTCGTCCTTTCGAAGTACGCGTGGGCTTACGGTTGAGTTCCTTAAGAAATGCATTCCAACCTTTGTCTGCATAGGTTTGTATTAATCGAAGAACCTCAAAGATGGACTTTTTCGTCTTGGTTTCCAGTTTTACGATTAATGCTGCTCCATATGCCATAAGAGTTAGAAACATTTGATTCCATATCCCCTGAGGCTTGGTACTATGAATCTTGATCAGCCGTAAGTGTTGTTTAATCCATTTGAAAAAGATTTCTATAGCCCAACGGTGATGGTAAATCTCCGCAATTTGTACTGTGGTGAGGTCACGACGTGTGGTAGCAATCCGGTAAATATGGTTCTGTTCATCCTGATATTCCACTAATCGCAAGGGTTTCTTGACTCGATAAGTAGATTGGCCAAGTTGAACTTCAGCATCCCTCAAAATCTTAGGATCATCGGGTAGATCGTTCTCTTTGATTACCGTGATGTTATGGTTATCTTTTAGACGAATCACAAAATCAATACCCTTTTCACCCAATTTCAACCATTGATTGATTCTTTTAAAACTGATATACCCACGATCCATGACATAGGTAGCATCCGATTCTTCAATCAACACATCGGAGCCCTCCGGGTCACCAATCGTACCCGTAGAAGGAAGAATTCGATCAGGAAATACCGTATCTGCGGAAATTACTACGAGACGGGTATGCATTTTTACCACCGTCCACTCTTTGGAAACAAAAGCCCAATCGCACAATCCCGCAGGTAATTTGATATGGATGGCGTCAACAATCCGCAATCTCCCGATCCCTCCATCCAAACCTGAGGAATCTTTCGTGAGGGTATAGATTTTGGCTATGACCCGATTAAAGATTTTATAATACTCCTTTGCTTCCCAGCTTGGTTTTTTTTCTATTACTTGATGAAACAACTGAAGGTAAGTTGTATAATCGATTACATAATGGATAAAAACACTTTATTAAGGGAGTATATATGTCAAGATTTATTGATAGATTTGAAAATCATGCTTTACATGGTGTACTTGCAAAAACCATTGCTACCGTCAATGAGCTTATGGTAAGGGAAGGGAACCAATCAAACGCCATTATTGAGCTTGAAAGGGTAAAACAAGTTTCTTTAGCTTTTAAAGATGCCTTAGATAACTGCGATCCAAATCTTGTGTATATAGGGTATCTTGATAGTATCCAAAATAATCATTTAAATAATGTTCTCGGTTATTTAAACAATTATAGAAATGACCGTAATATATCTCACTTACATACTGCAAATAACCAATTAGATGGTTGTCTTACTTCCATGGCGAATATCTTAATGCCGAAATTCCCTAATGATATAGATGGTATTCGTGAATCTATTGTTTCTTTCCGTAGATCTGCTTCTCAACATTTAAGGCATACAGAAGAAGAATTCAAGAAGATTGAGTCAGTCAGATCGCAATTAGAGCAAGGACTAAGTCAAGTTGCTTCAACGGTAGAAACACAAAAAAGTCGATTAGATACTGCAATTGCAGAATTTCAGCAACAATTTTCTCAAGCAGAAGATTCTCGAAGACAACAATTTTCAAATGCTGAAGAAGAAAGAAGAAAAGAATACGACCAACATGTCGAAGAACAAACAAATGAATACGACCTTTTACAAAAGGATCGAGAGGAACATTTTAAAGCTGAAACCCGAACGTATGATTACAGATCTCGAACAATCATTAAAAGATTTTGAAGATAAAGGAAAAGCGAAACAAGAGGAATATTCTTCTCAAGCTACCAATTACATTAATACTTTAGAAGATTATAAAAATCAAGCAGCTAAAATTTTAAATATTATATCTAATACAAGTATGGCTGGTGGTTATAAACAAGAAGCAGACCGTGAGGGACAATCCCGAAAGTTTTGGCGTACTGCGACTATGATATCAATGATATGTCTTATTATTGCTTCAGTTTGGAGTTTCACCCATCCATTTGGTGACGGATCTATATGGACTGAAATAGCAAGAAGAGTTTTTGTTGCTGCAACGTTTGCAACAGTCGCTGGTTATTCTGCTCGACAAGCAAAAATTCATTTAGACGCAGAACGTTTGTATAGAAGAATGGAATTGGAGCTTACTTCTTTAAATCCTTATCTTTTAGAATTAGAGGATACGAAAAGACAGGATATCTTGGCGAAAATGGCAGAGCAATTCTTTGGAAGGAATAATGTTGATCTGGTTCAAACAAACACTACTCAAAAAAACCAAGAGGTTTCAGGGAATCTAACAGAGCTTTCGAAGCTATTAGAGAGTGCACAGTCACTTCTGAATATAAAGAAATAATTACTACGAGTGATGCACCTTATGGGTGCTTTTTTATTTGGTTTATTTGGGTATGATAACTTATAATATGAATAACCAAAATAATCCAAATAACTAGGAGGTGATGCCCTATGACAACGAACAATAAACCCAATAGATTAATCGCTGAAAAATCTCCATACTTGTTACAACATGCTTATAATCCAGTTGAGTGGTTTCCATGGAGTGAAGAAGCATTTGATAAAGCGAAACGAGAAGATAAACCAATCTTTTTATCTATTGGGTATAGCTGACGTTGGTTATCGTATGCACATGCCATTGGTGTCACGTCATGGAACGTGAATCCTTCGAAGACGATGAAGTAGCATCCCTATTAAATGAAAAATACATCTCCATTAAAGTAGACCGGGAAGAACGACCTGATGTTGATCATATCTATATGAATGTTTGCCAGCAAATCACTGGGCATGGGGGATGGCCGCTGACTATCCTTATGACCCCAGATAAGAAGCCGTTCTATGCTGGTACATATTTTCCGAAGAGCAGTAATTATGGTCGCCCTGGGATTATGGATGTATTAGGGGAAATTGCAGACAAATGGGCTGAAGATCGTGATCACATCATGAGTGCTGCGGATAAGGTCACTGAAGCCGTTCAGGTCGTTTATGTGAAAGAACAAGGTGCTGCAGTAACTATGGATACATTACATGAAGCTTTTGATTCCTATAAACGAAGTTTTGATCCCATGTATGGCGGGTTTGGCAGTGCTCCAAAGTTTCCGTCTCCTCATAATCTTAGCTTTCTGATGAGATACTACCACGAGGCAGGCAATCAGGAAGCTTTGGATATGGTAAAGAAGACGTTGGATGCTATGTACGAAGGTGGAATTTATGACCATATAGGATACGGATTTTCAAGATACTCAGTGGACCGGGAATGGCTAGTCCCCCACTTTGAGAAGATGCTCTATGATAATGCATTACTTGCTATTGCTTACATTGAATGTTATCAAATAACAGGTAATGAGAAGTATAAGCGGGTGGCCACTGAAATTTTAAAATATGTTCAGCGTGATATGAGATCTCAAGAAGGCGGTTTTTTCTCAGCAGAGGATGCAGATTCGGAAGGGGAAGAAGGAAAGTTTTATGTTTGGACTCCCGATGAGATAAAACGAGTTCTTGGAGAACAGGATGGCGAGCTGTTCTGTGATTATTATGATGTAACGAAAGCCGGAAATTTTGAAGGACATAATATTCTTAATCTGATCCAACAAGATGACGAAAGATTTGTGGCTGGAAAGAGTATGGCTGTGGGGCAGTTCGAAGAGAAGCTTGAGCAAATGAGAAAGAAGCTATTTGAGGTTCGGGAGAAACGAATCCACCCGCATAAAGATGATAAGATTTTAACGGCTTGGAATGGATTGATGATTGCAGCCTTAAGTAAAGGGGCTCAAGCTCTAGGTGAGCCTAAGTGGCTCAAATTGGCAGAAGACTCGGTTTCGTTTATTTTCCGTAATCTTATACGGGAAGATGGAAGGCTTCTTGCTCGATACCGGGAAGGCGAAGCGGCTTTTCTTGCCTATGTAGATGATTATGCTTTTCTCATTTGGGGATTAATTGAACTTTATCAGACCAATTTCAAAACCGAGTACTTAGAGAAGGCTCTTGAGTTGCATCATGATATGATGCGTTTGTTCTGGGACCAAGTACATGGGGGATTCTTCTTCTATGGAGAAGATGCCGAACAACTGCTCTCTCGTACGAAAGAACTCTACGATGGAGCTATGCCTTCTGGCAATTCAGTTGCTGCAGTCAATACGCTGCGCCTGGCCCGATTGACGGGTCAGCATCTATTAGAGGAGACCGCTCAACAGCTTCTTGAGACCTTTTCTGGAGAGATTTCTCACTATCCAACAGCCTATTCGCACTTTCTCATGGCCCATTTGTTTGCTATGGGAGGTTCCAAAGAAGTGGTCATTGTTGGAGAGTGGGAGAACCCATCAACACGTAAGATGATCGAAATGCTTCATTCTCGATTCCTTCCTCATGTGGTCACTTTATTCAAGTCGATGGAGGAAGAAGAACTTGATATACTAGTTCCTTTTACGCAGGAACACAAGATGGTGGATGGACAACCAACAGGGTATATTTGTGAAAAACATGCCTGTTTGGCACCAACTACTGATATGCATGAATTCATGAGAATGCTGGATACGAAGTGAAAAGATTACTGAATCTGTTAAAGACCTGAATCTATTTTGATGGTAAAATAATACTATGAAAACTCCCGCCACTTAAACCTCCGCTGATGCTTCGGTTTTGAAGTGGTGGGTGAATCGGCAATTTAAGATAGAATAGGCAAAGGAGGTGGAAAGGATGCTAGATTTATTAAAAAGGTGGTTTGGTTTCAAGAAGGCTGAGAGTGGGTCAACCATGCCCGCGTTGCCCATCAAGGATCTTTCGATCGAGGAAGTAAAGCATGCTGTTTCTCAATTTTCTAAAGAGAAGCCAGACGGGGTCCACCTTTCTGTCCTCATCAAAGATAACCATGAAATTGATTATTTTCTGCTTGCTCCATATCTGAAAGCGATTCCATCCAAGGCCTATTATATGTCAAAAGAGACCTATGAAATTTTTGAAGACCTGTCCTTTGCAAAAACCATCGACCTTATCCAAAAAGCAGTGGATCAATATATTGATCTGGAAGGAAAATTTCCTATTGTTGATCGAAATCAAGAGATGAAAATATGCTATCTCAAGTTAAATCCCTATCTTAAGGACCGACCTACTTTTGATACCTATTTAACAGCAGATGAAAATTTGATTACTTGGAAAAAGCCGATTCTTCATTAGTGGTGATCAATCCATGAAGCAATGTGACGCGTGTGGACGGAAAAAAGACAAACGCTCCTTCAGTAAAGTGCTTGCTGTAATTTATATTTCAAAGCTGAAAGTACCTATCATTTGCAATAGCTGTATGAAAAGAAACCTACCTTGACTGATGAAGTCATGGTAGGTTCTTTTTTCGTATAGTTCTTAACCTGACTGATAAAACTAACAGAATGGAAAATAAAGGAGGGCTGCGCTTATGACAAAGCATTTCGATCTGATCATTATTGGAGCTGGGACAGTAGGGTTTGATGGGCTGAGGGAAGCTCGGGCCCATGGGGCTAGTGTACTCCTCATTGAAAAGGAGAAAGTGGGAGGAACCTGTTTAAACTGGGGTTGAATGCCAAAAAAGGCCTTGGTAAGGTCTATGAATATTTGGAATACGATGAAACAAGCGGCCGACTTTGGCATCTTGGTTCAGTCTCCAAGATTAAATTGGTCTAAGGTCGTGCAACGGAAAAATAACATCATTGGAAAATTTGTCGGAGGAAAAGGTCCTTATCTAGAAAAAATGGGAGTAGCTTTCGTCATGGGGGAAGCTAAGTTTGTCTCACCTCATGCCGTGCGCGTTGGTGATGATGTATATGAGGCTGATCGGTTTTTGATTGGAGTTGGTTCGGAATCTGTCTTTCCTCCCTTCGAGGGAGTGGAACATGGTATCACGAGTAAGGAATTATTGTTTATGGAGGACCTCCCAGAGAGTATGGTGGTCATTGGCGGCGGAATCATCGGGATGGAGTTCGCCCATATTTTTGCCAGTGCAGGAACGAAGATTTCGTTGCTGCAAAGAGGGCAACGTGTATTAAAGAGTGAGGATCCTGAAAGCTCCCGTGTAATAGAAGAAATCTCTCGGGAAATGGGAATGGATATTCGGCTGCATTGTGATGTATTAAAGATTGAAAATCATACGGATAAAAAAATTGTTTATGCAAAAGGACCGGATGGGGAATTCCAGATCGATGCGGAGGTTGTCTTGATTGCCACAGGCAGAAGACCATCTATAGATGGTTTGGATCTGACAGCAGCGGGAGTAGAATATACGAAACGAGGGATTCAAGTCAATGAATTTTTACAGACCACCTCTGAGCGAATTTATGCTGCAGGGGATGCGATCGGGGGTTACATGTTTACTCCGATCGCTGCTCATCAGGCGAAGATTGCCGTTCGAAATGCCCTTAAGGGGAACCATGTTCAACCGGACTATAAACATATGACTCGTGCGATCTTTACCTTGCCTCCGGTAGGAAGTGTGGGATTAAATGAAGAAGAAGCCCACAAAGAGGGAATGGATGTTGTGATTGGGAAACTTCCATATATCCATTCTGGAACGGCGATTTTGTTGGGAGAAACACAGGGTCATATGAAGATCATCATCGACAAGAAGACGAAACAAATTGTGGGTGCGCATTTCGTTGGTCAAGATGCAGATGAACTGATTCATCTCGTGACCGTAGCGATGAAGGGGAAGTTGACCATCGATGATTTCCTAGAAATTATTCCGGTTCACCCGACTCTCGCTGAATCGTTAATTGAATCCATTCGCGGAATTGAAACGTGAACTACTTGCCATTGAAATGGCGGAGCTTCTCGGTTCATCAAACCAACCAACGTTGTGTTCTCCCCGAAGGTTCGTTCCGAACCTATGAAAGTTGAAATAGCGTCGATACGCTACACAGGAATCATTTTACGGTCAGACTGTTTTCCTCTGTCCAACCCCCGATGATTCGGTTATCAAAGAACAATTGTTCTTATAAGGATTATATCATGTTTTATCTTGCAATCCCACAAGGGGATTTCGACAAAAGCGGACTTTCATCTCTCCTCTGAAGAGGTAGAGGAGAGATGAAAGTCCGCAATTCCTAAAAATGGGGACAGGGTGCCATGAGGTATCCTGTTTTTTTCTTTTGTACTATAATAAAATGAAATTTTATTATAGAATAAAGAATACAAAATAGTGAGTGGATCCTTTACATTTCGATTATCCCTTTTTAAGATAAGGAGTGAAGATAATGCCGATTAAAATTCCTGATCATCTTCCTGCCATGGAGATTCTAAATAATGAAAATATCTTTGTGATGTCTGAAAGCCAAGCTTATCGTCAGGATATACGTCCCTTAAAGATTGTCATCCTGAATTTGATGCCAACCAAGGAAACGACGGAGACGCAAATCTTGCGATTACTTGGAAACAGCCCACTTCAAGTGGAGATCGATTTCATCCATCCCAAGACCCATATATCAAAAAATACATCAGCTATCCATCTGGAGACGTTTTACAAAACCTTTGAGGACATCAAGGATCAAGCTTATGACGGGATGATCATCACGGGGGCGCCCATTGAACTACTAGATTTTGAAGAGGTTACTTATTGGGAAGAACTGAAGCAGATTATGGAGTGGAAGCTAGAGAATGTTACTTCTACTCTACATATTTGTTGGGGAGCCCAGGCCGGGTTGTATTACCATTATGGCGTTCCGAAATATCCTTTGAAGGAAAAAATGTTTGGGATATTTCCCCATACGATTGCCAAACGAAATGTGAAGCTGCTGCGGGGATTTGATGATGTGTTTAACGTTCCTCAGTCTCGCCATACGGAAGTTCGGCGGGAGGATATCGAAAAGGTGTCAGAGATAGAAATCCTTTCGGAGTCTGAAGAATCCGGAATCTATCTCGTTGCATCAAAGGATGGCCGGCAAGTCTTTGTTACCGGTCATTCTGAATATGACCCGCTCACGTTAAAGGCTGAATATGATCGAGATGTTTGCCAGGGCCTATCGATTGCCGTGCCAAAACATTATTTTCCCCAGGATGACCCGACAAAGCATCCTGCTCATAACTGGCGCTCCCATGCCAATCTGCTATTTGCGAACTGGCTGAATTATTATGTTTACCAGGAAACACCGTTTGAACTGAGCAAAAAGGTCAAACAAGAAAGCTAATCCAACGACCCTGCTTAGATAAGAACATAACTGAAAATTCTCCGCCTATCAATAGTTATTCCGATATGAAACGTTAGGATTGACAAGAATAAGCGTGAATTTCCAGTTATTAATTTTTTTCCGCAATCTAACTCTTGCCCCTTACCTAAGATTTTGTTATTAGTAAGGGGCTTTTTTAACCTATTTTACTATAGTGCCTAAGCCTTATGACCATTTGGGGCATCTTCCTCGACTGCTACATAAACCGAACTACCCGTAATGTTTCTAATCTTTAGTTTGTAGTGGTCAGGTGTGGATTCCATCCACTCATGATGGACATAGCTTGCTGGATCAGCGGTTTCATCATCTTCCTTATTCAGTTTTACTTTGATTCGAAACACTTCATCCCCTGTAATTTCTTCAGCAAACTCAAACTCTTGATTAGGCAGCACATGTCTAAAGTTGATCGATTTCACTTTGATTATTCCTTTCTCAACTAGTTCGTTTATCTTACCGCATAGGTAAATTACCAAACTTTCCTATCGGCATAATTCCTATTCTCTCAATATAAGGGTAAATTTATAACCCATATTAAAAACTCATTAAAGTTAACATAATGTTTTTATGGTAAACCAAAAGGCTGACACTTATCATGTCAGCCCGAATTTTCGGATCACTTCTGTTATATCCTGAATGTTCTCGGAAAGGGGACTTGATGGCAAACTAGCCAAAACCTTTTCCCCATATTTCTTCGTATGGATTCTCGAATCCAGGATTACGACGACCCCTTTATCCTGTTTGGTGCGAATCAGGCGGCCAAATCCCTGCTTCAGCCTGAGGATGGAGAAGGGGAGGGTATATTCTTCAAAAGAGCTTTTCCCCATGGCTTCCAGTCGATCGGTTCTTGCTTTGGTAATGGGATCGGTGGGTACAGGAAAAGGCAATTTGGAAATCACTACACAGATGAGATCTTGTCCGGGAACATCGACCCCTTCCCAGAAGGATTCGCAGCCAAATAGTACCGTGCTGGAATTGTTCTTAAAGTTATGCAAGAGCTGTTCTCGGGAAACGCCGGTTTCATGCAGGAGACCTTTTATTCCTACCCTTTCTAGCCAAGGACGCAAATCCTCAAAAACCTTGTTCATTTGGGTATAGGAAGTGAAAAGAAGAAATGTTCTTCCCCTGGTTTGCTGTAAGATTTCCTTCATGGTGGCCATGACATAGTTGTCAAAATCACGTTCATTCGGAGCTGGAACCTGCTTGGGCACAATTAAGAGCGATTGCTCTGGGTAATTAAACGGACTCTCGGCTTCCAATGTTTTATACTCATCGATGCCTAACCGTTGGGCAACAAAGTCAAAATTCCCTTGGGTGGTCAAGGTGGCGGAAGTGAGTATTACCGTCTTTTTCTGGAAAAGCTCTTGGCGAAGAAGATCTGCAATCACAATCGGTGCAGAATGAAGGGTTATGCACTGGGCCCAATAGGAATCCTCTTTGATCAGGGGTTCCTTTCTCGGAGGAGTGTATTCCACCCAGGTGGCCCATTCAGCTGATTTTAAGCGAAGGAGGACATGTCTCAGCATCATATCCATACCATTTAGATGCTGAATATAGCGTCCAAGTCCGATGCTCGTTTCATTTTCCCCTTGGTCCAGCTCCAACGCATTTTTCTTCTCCTGGATAAGTTGAACCGCTTCTTTAAACTGTTCTTCAAAAGGATAATGATCGACTATGGGTCGTTGTAATGGATATTGTGTTCGGTCCCGAGTAGCGAGATTTCTGCTTAGCGGAGCTAAGATGTCAATCAGTTTTTCCTGCATTCGAGAATAAACAGCTTCCATATTCCCTTTGAGTTGAAGGTCATCCACCGCTCGTGCCCAATGGGTCCTATTTTTGGTGAAACGGGTAAATAGATTGAAAATGAGATCTAGATTGACTGTGTATTGAAACTGTTTGGTCACCTGATCCTCAATTCGATGGGCTTCATCCATGATGACGCAATCATAGTCAGGCAATAGACTGGCTCCTTCACTGCGAAGCACAAGATCGGTAAAGAATAAGGCATGATTCACGACAATGATCTGTGCCTTTTGGATCTTTCGCCGAGCTTGCTGTATGAAGCAATGATCGTGGAAAGGACTTTCCTTTCCCATGCAATCCTCTGCATCTCCTCTGATTTCATCAAAAAATAGAGGGGGGACGGGAAAGGGAAGATCATCTCGATCCCCAACCTTCATTGAACCCAATCGATTTCGGAGATCATTAGCCAACGATTGATAAGGCGTTTCGTTCATGAGGGACTGAGAAATATATTGTTCAAGCTTTCTTTTACAAATGTAATTTCCTCGCCCTTTGGCCAACTCATAGCGGAATTGTTCGCCCCATTCCGGGTCTAAATCAGCGAGAACCGATTTGACTAAAGGAAGTTCCTTTTGCAGCAGCTGATTTTGCAGGGTGATCGTATTGGTGGAAATAATGACCCTTTTTTCTTCCTTCATAGCCCAATAAGCGGCTGGCAAGGCGTAACCAAAGGACTTTCCTGTTCCTGTTCCCGCTTCGATTAATCCGTGGGATTCGTTAGATAAACAATTCCAAACGGTTTTTGCCATCTGATATTGAGCTTTTCGCGGCTGATAGGATGGAAGTTTGCTAGATAATAACCCATCCCGTTTAAATATATCGATTAATATTTTTGTCATATTTCATTCCCTGCTTCACATAGCTTATCCTTCATCTTTTTTATTGTAGACGATCCATGGGCAATTATCTATAAGAAAGCTACTGGCGTAGCCAAATGCGTATAACACTTGACCGATAAGTGTAAGAAAGCTACTGTCATTTCCAAATGCGTATAACACTTGACCGATAAGTGTAAGAAAGCTACTGGTATTTCCGAATGCGTATAACACTTGACCGATAAGTGTAAGAAAGTTACTGGCGTAGCCGAATGCGTATAACACTTGACTGATAAGTGTACGAAAGAAGCAGCCATTTGCATTTCTTGCAGGATAAGATTACCATAGATAGGAATGATTTAATTATGTAAGGAGTACCGATTATGGAATGGGAGATTTGTCATATTATTCAGCAAGCCGAGCTGATACTGAATGAAGAACAGAATGAAGAATGGTTAATCTGCAAAGTGCCTGAGGCTATAGACCATTTTAAAAAGCTATTAGATGGGGCTTCACAAGCAACTATCGATTTTGAAGGCGGGACATGGGACGGGAAATCTGTGATTGGTTTTTCGCTTCACAACGCTAATGGTAAATTTTACCTCGCCTTATTAAAAAAAGATTGGGAGCTTCTTCTGGAACAACCGGATGAAATAGCGTTTGTATATGGCGAAGAGGAGAAGGAACGCTTTCAATTGACCTTTCTTAATGGAATGTTTGAGAGCTTTCTCGATCAGGAAATCGATCGGTATAACGAAGGAGAGGATAGTCCTTTTCACCGAGATCTTGTTCAGATATTTGCAGAAGAAGACTAGCAACATCAAAGAGGCTGACCCTAAGCTTTTGAGTCAGCCTCTCTCTTTATTTAACCAAAGATTTCAATGAATCTATTATAATGAGTTTGGCACAAGAGTGAAACTCTATGATAGTTTTCACGTAATACATATATACGAAATTTTCTGGGCAAAGGAGACAATGAATTGAAAAAAATTCTTTTAAGCGGTTTGATGGTTACCGTTCCCATTGGGTTAACCTTCTATGTTTTGTATCTCATTTATAACACATTAAATTCTCTATCCTTATTTATTCCCCTGCCTGAATTTCCGGGATCAGGAATTCTCTACATTATCTTGATTCTCTGGCTTGTTGGTTTTGTAAGTCAATGGTGGGTGGCCAAGAGAGGAATTGCCTTGATGGAAATGGTCATCACCAAATTTCCGGGGGTTAAAACCCTTTACACGATGACCAAAGAAACGGTTTCTTCCTTGGCCGGCGAGAAAAGGGCATTTTCCCGAGTGGTACTTTACCGGGAACAAGAAGAAGTATTCCGAATCGGGTTTCTCACGACAGAGGATGTTCACCAATTTGAGCTCGGCCAAGAGTATATTGCCGTCTACTTTCCACATGGCTTGCAAGTTTCAGGTGAAATTCGTTTGCTGCCGCGGGAAAAAATTGTGTTCGTCGAAACGCCTGTAGAGGATGCCCTTCAGTTTTGCTTAAGTGCAGGGGTTGCCTCTAAGAAAAGGGTAGATATATAAGAACGTTTGTCCTCCTCTTTTTTCGAAGACACGCTATAATAGAGAGGTTGGAGGGATCGATGTGAATAGTCAACGAGAAATAGATTTTGACCATAATAAGTTACAAACCTTAGCCGATAAGCTATCCCAGCATTTCTGGGGAGAAAAGCTTCAGATTCCAGTAGTGTGGAATGGACGTCTGACACGATCCATGGGACGTTTCGTGTATCGGTTGCAGGGTTCGAAGCGGGAACCTGTGAAAATAGAAATGAGTAAATATGCGGCTCAGTTTATTGATCGGAATATTTTTATAGCTGTACTGCTCCATGAAATGAGTCATTACCATTTATTTGTCCAAAACAAGGCCTTTCATGATCATCATCCCGTTTTTGAACAGGAACTGCGACGGGTGGGGGCGATCTCTACTAACACGGTGAAACTTCCGATGAAAGTATATAAATTATCCTGTAAAAATTGTAATAAGTCGCTCGGTCATATGAAGCGTTTTAACCCGGAGAAGTATCGCAGTCCATGCTGCCATGGTGACATCCTTCGTAAGGAATCATGGATCGGGACCTTTCAATATGATGGGAAAATATTAAAAAATAGTAAGGTTCGTATTACTCAACAGGAAGAATAGGGAGCTTGTCTATAAACCGGGGGAAATATTATGATAAAATGTTGAAACCTTTTCTAAGGGAAGTCGTCTAACAGGATGAGAAGAACATTTTACCTTGAAAGGAAAGATTATCATGAGAAAAATAGGTAAAAAAGGATTTACCTTTCTGTTAGCAAGCTCCCTCATGTTTACAAGCGGCGTCATTCCTGCTTTTGCGAACGAACCACTACCTGTTCAAAGTGCTATAGCCCCACTTGCAAATAATGTTGGTATCGAAAAAGCTAAGATTTCCAAGGAAAAAGCGATAGAGGTCGCCAGCAAGGCGATTGCTATTCCAAAGGACTTTGTCCAGAGGAATGTGGAGTTTCAATCCAACTGGTGGGGAAATGGGACCCCTGTCTGGGTGATCCTCTGGGACCGTCAGATTCCGCCACAGTATGGAAGTATCAGTATTGTGGTTGACGCAACAAGCGGCCTGGTTATGAACATTGATATGTACAACAACCCGACTCAAAAATCATCCTATCCTCCCAAAGTCGACCAGGCGGGAGCCAAAGAAACAGCCCTTCAATATATTCAAAAGCACTTTCCCGAACAAGCCAAATCTATCGTCTATGATGACCGTTTCGAACAAAACACCAAACCACCTTTAGATGGATTTATCGAATACCCCATTTTCTTTAAGCGGGAAGTAAATGGGATTCCTTTTGAAGGAAATGAGATTCGAGTGAATATTAATGGGGACGGTCAGGTGGTTAGCCTTGGATATCGCTGGGATGATCAAATCCAGTTTCCTGCTGTCACCAAGGTTTTGTCCTTAGAACAAATTCAGAAAATTTATAAGGAGAAAATGAACTTTTCTCTCAAGCTTCTACCGCAATGGGGGCCAAATCCAGAGAAAAAATCGAATTTAGGTTACATGCCACAAAATGCAAATTATTACGAACCAAATTATATTCGAGCAACGGACGGTATGTACCTAACTCCGTGGGGCCAGGAAATATCTGCGGATCAAATGGGGATGCTACCTGTTTCTGATAAAAAGCTGGGTGATTTGCCAAATGGAAAAAACCTGAATCAAGACCAAGCATTAGCTGTTCTGAAAAAGCATTTTACCTTGCCAAGTGATAACAGTTTGCTTCGTGCCACCTATCGTGAACAGTGGGGAGAATCACAGACCTCCGCTTGGGAATTCAATTGGGAAACCCGAAATGAAGGAATGGTTGCCGGTTGGTCCATGGCTGTGGTTGAGGCTAAAACGGGTCGAGTCTTAAATTATAGCAATGAAAACCATATCTATATGGACAAAGAGCAAGCTCAATCTCAGGAACAGATTCCTTCCAAAGAAAAGGTCAAGCTGACTCCAGAGCAAGCGGAAAAGAAAGCGATCGACCTCATGAAGCAGCTTCATCCGGATATGGCTCACCAACTGTATCTGATCAAAGGACAGAATCCGCCAGCAGACCCCAGGAGTACAAGATTTCATAATTTCTCTTTCATTCGTCAAGTGAATGGTGTGTCTCTGGAGTACGGTGGAATCAATGTCAATGTGGATATTTTGTCAGGAGAAGTGACTAGCTATTGGTTTGATATCGCCAACCTGAATTTACCAGAAACCATGCCTCAGGTGATTGGAAAGGAGCAAGCTCTTCAAGCCTACTTGGAACGTATGGATCTTCGGCTGATGTACGTGGTACCCCAACCCAACCCTGTTCAGATTATGAAGGCAGGAGAAACGACCAAGAATAATCAGGCCATCCTTGTTTACCAGCCACGGTTAAAGGAATTTGGCGAACCGGTTTATTTGGATGCGAAAACAGGCAAATGGACCAATCGGGAAACGGGACAATCGTTAATTGATGTGGAACAGGTAACAGACATCAAGGGACATGTAGCTGAAAAAGAATTAAATCTACTTTTGAAATATAACGTGTTTGAACCAAAAGACCAAAAGATTTTTCCAAATGAAGAGATCTCTCGTGGAGAAATGATTCGCATGCTTATTCTGCTTGAGAATAATGGTTATCAGGTAGGGTATGATGCGAGCCGTCCGGCAACCTTTAAAGATGTAGCGAAAGCATCTCCGTATTTTGCGTATATTGAAAATGCGGTTGAGCGTAATCTCCTTGACCGCAATCAAGAGAAGTTTAACCCAGAAGAAAAAATTGATCGAGAAGAATTAGCGAAGCTGATCATTAAGTCACTAGGGTATGATCATTTAGCCCAAATGAAGGACCTGTTTAAGGTGGACCTCAAGGATGCTGCAAGTATTGAAGCGCTAGGCTCTGCCATCTTGGCAACCAAACTGGGAATCATGGATGCTCCTAATGAAACCTTTTCACCTGAGAAAAAGGTAACCAGAGCAGAGGCGGCTGTAGCTTTTTATCGTTATTTGAGCAAGAGAAATGATTTGCGAAATTACTAACCAATTGGGCTTTTGTCGCATAGGATATATCAGAACATCCAACAGTAAGCAAATATAAAAACTGTTGTTTGATTTCATCAGTAAGTGTTAGAAAGCCGGTAATGAACGTTTTATCTTGAGGCCGTCCCGCTTGTACCAGATTAGGGCTAAAGATTTCGTTGTTTCCGCTTTTTTACACTGATTTAAGCCCTAAGGAGGACTCATATATGCAAGGTAAAGTAAAATGGTTTAACGCTGAAAAAGGGTATGGATTTATTGAGCGAGAAAATGGTGGAGATGTATTCGTTCATTATAGCGCCATTCAAACGGATGGATTTCGGACTCTGGAAGAAGGTCAAGCGGTCCAATTCGACATCGTTGAAGGAAATCGTGGTCCTCAAGCTGCTAATGTAGTTAAACTTTAACATGATAGAAAAGAGCATGGATACCATGCTCTTTTTCATTTTATACGGTGTATTTTCGTCAGAATACTACATTATATTCGTTAGTCAATTAACTAACTTGTTGAAAGAAGAAAGAGAGCCTTCGTGTAAAGGATAATTTCTCTTTTTATTTAAAAAGTTGATTTAAAGATTGTATGGCTGCCTCTTTTTCACGATCAACAGCATGAACATAAATATTTGTAGTAGAGATGTTCTCATGGCCAAGGAGCTCTTGAACGACTTTAATATTGGCTCCGTTTTGCAGGACAAGAGTAGCGAAAGTATGCCGCAGTTTATGAGGTGAAAGCTTTCTGACCGTGATTTCATCAATATTAGCAATTCGCGCATACTTCTTTACAATTTCATAGACAGCTTTACGGCTCATTCGGGTAAAATCCCGGTTCAAAAAGAGGGCATCCTTATGCTCCTTGGGGATTTTCTTCGGCCGCGAATCCAGATAATCGCTAATCGCTTGGATGGTTTGCTCGTTCAGATGCAATGTTCGGTTTTTCTTGCCTTTACCCAATACAGAAAGAGTGGTGGAATCGCGATGAAGTCTGATGCTGTCTACATTCAACTGACAAAGCTCGGATACCCGCAGTCCCGAATTAAGGAATAATAAAATGATAGCGCGATCACGTATTTCCAATTCGGGTTTAAATCGTTTGTCTTCATCGCGATCTTCGTAGTAATGATTAATAGCCTGAAGATAATCCACGCACTCCTGGTAGGTAAGAAAAATCGGATCCGGTTGATGCTTCGATCCACCTCTTTTGCTGGCTCTTTTTCGCTCCAGTTCTTTCATGGGGTTATTCTCTAAAATATAGTTGCGAAGAAGATAGTCGAAAAAGGATTTGTAGGTAGAGGATTTTCTCGCTTGCCCTCCGCTCATGGAATTTTTCCGAAAGTATTTTTTCTCTACCCATTCCTCTTGGCATTCCCCTGTATTTGGATCTTTCTTACTGACCTTGGTATAAACTACCCGTTCATATCCGTTCGCAATGTATTGAAAAAATGATTTCAATACATAATGATCGATCTCATGGATAGAATGAACCCCTTCTGCTATGCAATAATTCCATAACAAATTTAAATCGTAAGCATAATTTTTTATCGTCAATAAGGAAAGTTCCTCGGAAATTAAATCAGCCAGATATTGTTTAACCTCCTCTGGAAGCTTGGCAATGAGGAAGCGTACCGATTCATCCAATTGCTGAAAGGGATCACGTTTAATAAAGAGTGAATTTGGTTCTACCATGTACCTCACCAACTTAATCAATTTAGTTTACATAATGTATTTATTGTTAATTAACATGCTGTGATATAAGTCCATTATATAACAAATCAGTGACGATGTTGAAATTGATACATATCCCTAGATGAAACTAGAACAATAAGACTACAGCAAGAAGAGGGGAGTAGTGAAGGAGTGTCTTTATTCAGTTGGCTGCCTTGGTTAAAAAAAGATGCGCACTCTCATTTGGAAAAAAAGCTGCTGTCCTTTCAGCCTCATCAACATCCACTTACAGATGATGAGCGTGGAGTGTTCGAACGAATTCGAAAGGAAACCGAAAAACTGAATCGCAACAATATAACAAGAACCATGGCGTATTTTCATCTGTACCAAAGAACACCTGAAATGGAGTGGGCATTGCTTGCTCATCTGGTATCGCGGAATGCCGGCTGGAATATGTCGGACTTAAAAGGAGAATGGATATCCCGGTTACTCCCCTCGCAAGTCGCTCAAGATTATTTTCGATTTATGGAAAGGGCGAATTGGTTGATTTTCCAAGATGCTTACCCACAGCTCCTGCTATATGAACATAGTAAAGAAAAACACCAAAACTTTTTTCATTTACTTCCTTTTTTTTATGTGTCTTCCTTCATGCAAGTGATATGGAATGATTATTGGGAAAATCCCAATAGGGAGCAATTAGCCATTTCTCTCGTCATTAATGAACAGTATTATATCGAGCAAAGAGTGATCGATCAGGAGTCTTATTCAGCCCCAGTGATTCGAGATATTAAATTTCATCTAGAAGATTGGCTCGACTTGAACATGATTTTGTTTCCCTTTCAGCAGGGGGAAGATGAAAGGGTATTATATGGGAAGCAAGTGGATTCGTTCCCTGATTTGCAGAGCAGGATTGAACTTGGAAAGACTCTATATAGCTTGCTCTTCAGTCCGTCGATCCTGCCGGGTGTTCTCCATTGGTGTAACCAAAGCCCCCATACGGGATCAAGACAGGATTACTGGGCCAACTTTTTTAGTCCGTATGCCTCAGAAAATTTAAAGCAAATATATAGACCTAGATTTCATCATGGAAGAAGAGAGAAAGGGGAGCCTTTCGTGTATAGCCCCTTCCTCATCGATGTTTGGCCGGATCAAAAGCACGAAAAGGCCTTGATTAAGGATTGGTTTCAAGATCCCAAAGTGGTAGATCTGCTTCATTTTAAAAAGGCCGATCTTTCAGATGTTCAGGAAGAATATAGTCAACTTATTGATAAGTTAGAGGCTCTAGTTCAAGCCAAACAGATGGTAGAATCGATTCAGTAAGATTTGTATAAGTTTTGTACTACTTATCGGTCAAGTATTATACGCATAAGGCTACGCCAGTAGCTTTCTTATACTTATCAGAAAGTATTATACGCATAAAGCTACGCCAGTAGCTTTCTTAAAGATAATTCTTCTATTTTAACAATGTGTAAGTATTGTACACCTGGTCAGACTTTGGGCTTTGCTTGATATAAAACGTAATGATGCAGATTTACGCCAGAAAGGTTGTTTGTATGAAATGTTTCCAATTGGTAAATAGTTGTAGTTGGGGGAATGTTAAACAAAGGAGGTGAGTTTTATGGCTAGAGAGGAAAAATTTACATCTTTATCAACGGAATATAATCACATTCATTCCAGGACATTGGAGGAGTTTCCTGAAGGACCCTACGGGAGTTCTCTCGTGTCGAAGACCTTAGGCAAAAGTTCGGGATGGGATACCGGTGAATATGTCGAACAACAATTCGGGTACGAAAATGATCAACTTCATGAGCAGTTGCCTCGCTTAGATCCTGGGGCAGACCCTGTGCGTTATCGGGATCAAGGGATGGAGGAAGAAACACCGGCAAATTATGAGAAGCAATAGCTAATTTAGCTGCGGATGGGAGAAATAAAAAAAACGGTTAAGATATGGATCTTAACCGGTTTTTATTCTAAAAACAAGCTTCGTATGTTCTTTAAATAAGCGATCCTGGCGTTTAGGCTTTGGCGTATGGTCAGCTCTTGCTGAGGATCTGGCCAGGAAGTTTCAAGAATTTGTTGACTTTGGTAAATCATGTTATCGATAGCTTCCAGAAGAAGTGGTTTATGAATTATTGGGACAGGCAAATAATGTTCGGCTTCGTGTACGAACTTTTCGTATACGTCCACTGCTTTTTCAAATGCATCGTTTTCGCTTATGCAATGCTTGTGAGCATAGGTTTTGACTTTATGGATCGTTTCTTCATCAAGGTAGTAGGTTTTTCTCTTTTTGGCCATTTTTATCCCCCTTATTTATCCTTACTATAGCATGAATGCGAGGGATTCATAAATAAATAAAGTGAGATGGCGCCTAGTTATGTGTTATCCGTGCATGTCATCATTAATTTTCTTGAAGTCCTTCTGGATTTGTTTGGATGATTCACTACCTTTTACTAATTTGCTACGCAATGATTGCAGATTCATAAATAATTTTTTGTCTGTTGTTACGTGAACGGTGTGCTCTCCAGGAATGTTCGCTTTGATTTTCTTAGTTACATCACCTTTAATGCGATTTAAACGAAACCGATCAAATCCTGTTACTTTGACGGCAACGGAAAAATCCTTGCCTATTACGACCGCGACCGCATCATCCACGCCCTTTACGGTCTTTGCGATTTCTGTGGTTTGATCGGAGAGATCAGGCCTATATGAGATATCTTCATATGTTTGTTTGATAGATTGTGTTTTTGCCTGCTGACTGGGTTTCTCGTCTGCGGCTTGACAACTGCAAAGTGTGCAAGCTAAACAAATAAGGGAGAGAAAAGTGAAAACTTTTCTCATTTTTTTGTTTTTAGAGTCGGCTCAGATTCAGGTTCAATTTCTACCGCTGTATCAATTTCCCCATTGTCATCATCCGTAATATATCCTCCAGCCATCCCTTCGTTTGTCATACGATCAATGTCCATAAAGAACTTATCTTTTCCTTCGGATGTAGTGTCTTTTACTTTCGGGTTCATGTTTTATTTTCCTCCTTTGTTTTGGATGTTTCCATCCAAGGATATTTTTTGCAGAAGGCAAAAAATTATTCCTAAATTGGGCAGTTGCCTAAATTCAAACAGTCTGGGCGGATGTCTATACCTAACTCCGCTTATACACATAAGCTACATTATCAAAACAAAGGAGGTATATTTCATGAGCAGTTTTAGTGGAATTTTTAATGATGATGGCTTCTTGATTATCTTGGTTCTTTTCATCCTTCTCGTAATCGTAGGTGCTGGAGAAGATTAATTAAAGTAAAAGGAAAAAAAGCGTCTGGTTTCAGGCGCTTTCCTTTTGAAAAAAAATATGCTCCTTTATGAAAAGGAGCATTGAAATATTTTCTAAAGGGGGTCATTACTTGAATTTAGTATAGCTCATCAATATTACAGGAAGGTTACATAAGCTTGAACATTTTGTTACGAAAGTAGAAAGGCAATATGTTCTACAGTCCCCTTTATCCTGTCGTTAAGTATTCGGTAAAAGTGTATAATAGTTCAAAAGTTTAATACCGCAGAAAGGATTGAGCTATGCAATCACTTGCTTTACCCTCTTCATTTTTGATTATAGATTCCATTTCTTCTATATTTCATGGTGATATCCTATTTCCATTCGCCTTTGATGAAGTCATTGCCCGTAAGGTAGGAGATGGTGTTCTTCCTCCGGTGATACACATTTGGCGCCATCAAAAGGCGTTTGTGTTGGGACTACGGGACCGAAAGCTCCCGTACGCTTTAGAAGCTATGGATCAGTTGAAACGTCAAGGCTTTGCGATTACTGTACGGAATTCTGGGGGAGCGGCTGTACCGCTTGATCCTGGAGTGATCAACATTTCCTTAATTTTACCTAATCCTGGACGGAATATGGAATTTCACCAAGATTTTGAACGGATGTATCGACTTATTCAGGGGAGTTTGCATCAGTTAGGGTCACTTGTGGAGAAAGGGGAGATTGTGGGATCGTACTGTCCGGGTGATTTTGATCTCAGTATATCAGGGCAAAAGTTTTGCGGGATTGCCCAACGCAGGCAAACGAAAGCATTTGCTGTCCAAGCCTTTCTTGTCGTGGAAGGTAAAGGGCACCATCGAGCTGAATTAGTCCGGGATTTCTATGAACAAGCTTCCGGCGGAAAGGAAGAGGCCATTTTTCCAGAAGTAACCTTAAATCGGATGGCTAGTTTATCTGAGTTAATTCAAATTCCTTCTGTGGAGGCTTTTCATCAGGGGCTTATAGATTATCTGATCCAACAAGGAGGAGAGGCTAAAAACTTAAGTTATTTATCTGGTTATCTCGAAGACATTCACGCCTCCATCCTAGAGTTAAGGATGAGGTACGAAAAGCGAGACCGATAATTGACCTACAACCCACTGCAGAAATGCGGTGGGTTGTTCTATTTTTATGGATCTGTGTGTTTGTGAATGACAGGTGATTTCTAGAAAGATATCTGTTTCTTTAATTATGCTTAGCGTAATATAACAATAACCTATTTTTAAATAAACACTTGTAAATAAAGGGTGGATTTACTGTAAGTTGTTCTATATAATGTGTATTAACTGTTATAAAAACAATAATCACTGTAAATATACTAAAAAGTATATTTGGATGGTTTTGTATACAACAGGTGATTGATATTTATAGAACAGTGATGTTTCTGAGTCGCAAGATGACTAAACTTATACGAGGTGATGAAGATGAGTAAGTTGGTTTCTGAAGTCCAAACGGAGCAAATTCAAACTCTATCGATTCTTGCTCCCAATGGAGACGTTATCAATGAAGAAGGGATGCCTAAGCTAAGCGATAATCAATTACGAGAACTAATGAGAAGAATGGTTTTTACCCGAGTATGGGATCAACGGGCCATCAGCTTAAACCGTCAAGGACGGTTAGGGTTCTATGCTCCTGTAGCAGGACAAGAAGCCAGCATGATCGGCAGTCAATTTGCCTTGAATAAAGAAGACTTCATTCTACCAAGTTATCGGGACATTCCGCAAATCGTGTGGCATGGACTCCCGCTTTATCAAGCCTTCCTTTACTCCCGCGGTCATCAAGAGGGAGGACGAATTCCGGAAGGGGTCAATGTGCTGATGCCACAAATTATCATTGGAGCACAAATTGTTCAGGCAACTGGTGTTGCGATGGGCTTTAAGTTTCGCAATCAGAAAAATGTGGCCATTACATACATAGGAGATGGAGGAACCTCTCAAGGGGACTTCTACGAAGGATTAAACTATGCAGGAGCTTTTCAGCTTCCAGCTATCTTTGTGGTTCAAAACAATCGGTATGCGATTTCGGTTCCGATTGAAAAGCAAACGGCTGCCCAGACCTTAGCACATAAAGCCGTAGCAGCTGGGATTCCAGGTGTGCAAGTAGATGGCATGGACGTCCTTGCGGTTTATAAGGCGGTTTCCGATGCGGCTGCCCGTGGAAGAAAAGGAGAGGGGCCGACCTTAATTGAATCCCTCACGTATCGTTTTGGCCCGCACACGATGGCGGGGGATGATCCTACCCGTTATCGCACAAAAGAAGAAGCAAGCGAATGGGAATCCAAGGATCCGTTGGTCCGCTTCCGCAAGTTTATGGAACGTAAAGGCTTATGGACGGAAAATGATGAAAACCATGTGGCCGAAGAAGCGAAGCAAGCCGTTGCTGATGCGATTAAGAAAGCAGATGATACAGCGAAAATGACGGTCGCTGGGTTGATCGATTCGATGTTTGAAACCACTCCTCCTCACTTGGAAGAGCAAAAAGCCAACTTTTTAGCTAAGGAGGGCAAGTAAGCCATGGCACAAATGACAATGATTCAAGCCATTACAGATGCAATGCGTGTGGAACTGGAACTGGATTCGAATGTTCTCGTATTTGGAGAAGACGTAGGGAAAAATGGCGGGGTATTCCGTGCGACGGATGGACTGCAAAAGCAATTTGGCGAACAGCGTGTTTTCGATACTCCGTTGGCTGAATCTGGAATTGGCGGATTAGCGATAGGTCTTGGCCTCCAAGGGTTTCGTCCGGTAGCGGAAATTCAGTTCTTTGGATTTGTCTTTGAAGTGTTTGATTCCATTGCCGCACAAGCTGCCCGCATGCGCTTCCGCTCCGGAGGAAGGTATCATAGCCCGATTACCTTCCGCGCTCCGTTTGGCGGGGGAGTAAAAACACCTGAGCTTCATGCCGACAGCTTAGAAGGTCTTATGCTGCAAACGCCGGGCCTTAAGGTGGTTATCCCATCCAATCCGTATGACGCAAAGGGACTTTTAATCTCCGCTATCCGGGATAATGACCCCGTTATATTTTTAGAGCACATGAAGCTCTATCGTTCATTCCGCGGCGAAGTGCCTGAAGGGGATTATTCCATTCCATTAGGGAAGGCCAACGTGGTTCGCGAAGGAACGGACGTTACTATCGTGACTTACGGAGCGATGGTTCATACGTCCTTAAAGGCGGCGGAAGAAGCGGAAAAGACCAGAGGAGCTAAGGTGGAAGTCATTGACCTTCGCACGATTAGCCCGATCGATATTGATACGATTGTGGCTTCTGTGGAAAAAACCAATCGGGTAATTGTAGTCCAAGAAGCTCAGAAAACAGCGGGAGCAGCAGCAGAAGTGATCGCTCAAATTAATGAAAAAGCTATCTTGCAGCTAGAAGCTCCTATCCTGCGCGTAACCGCTCCGGATACGGTCTTTCCATTTGGGATGATTGAGGATGAATGGTTGCCAGATCCTAAGCGGGTGCTCGTGGCCATTAATCAAGTGCTTGATTTTTAGTTAACATTGAAACAAATAGGAGAACTAGGAGGTTTTAAGCATGGCGATATTCCAATTCAAGCTCCCAGACATAGGCGAAGGAATTCATGAAGGAGAAATCGTGAAGTGGCATATTAAGCCCGGCGATTCAGTAGAAGAAGATCAAATCATCATGGACGTGCAAAATGATAAGGCAGTGGTTGAAATTCCTTCCCCAGTGAGCGGAAAAGTGATAGACATTAAGGTGTCGGAAGGAACTGTAGCGATTGTGGGCGATGTATTAGTCACTTTCGAGGTGGAAGATGCTGTGGATCAACCTGTAGAAGAAAAAGTGGAGTGTGCTGTTGGAGGAGCGGTAGCTGCCCAGGTGGAGAAGGCCTCTTTGGACACGTCGATGGCTGCTAACCAAGCTACGGTTGTGGCTAATGCAGCAGCTCCATCCAAGCAAAAGGTGTTGGCAACTCCTAGCGTACGTAAACTGGCGAGAGAAAAAGGAATCTTCTTAATTGATGTGAAAGGAACAGGAAGAAATAGACGGATAACCCGCGAGGATCTAGAGAACTTTGTTTCTGGTGGCACGAAGCCATCCCTTCCATCTCAGCCTGAAGAGCAAAAAGTGGATACACCTGCTGCAGCTCCGGTTATAACAACTGCCCCCGTGTTGGCCGGAGATCGTTTGGAAGAACGCGTACCGTTGAAAGGCGTTCGCAAGGTCATTGCCAATGCCATGGTGAAATCGATGTATACCGCTCCACATGTGACGATCATGGATGAGGTGGATGTGACGGAGTTAGTGGCTCTACGCCAAAAAGCGAAGCCATTAGCCGAGAGAAAAGGCGTCAAACTCACTTATTTGCCATTTATCGTAAAGGCACTAGTTGCGGCAAACCGTCAGTTCCCCGTGATGAATGCCTCGATTGATGATGAAAAGAGTGAAATTATTTACAAGAAATACTATAATATTGGTATTGCTACGGATACGGATAATGGATTGATGGTTCCGGTCGTTGCGGATGCTGACCGCAAAAACATTTGGACCATTGCATCGGAAATCAAAGACCTAGCTACACGCGGTCGGGAAGGGAAGCTGACTTCCCAAGAATTGAAGGGCAGTACCGTGACGATTACGAACATTGGATCCGCTGGAGGAATGTTCTTTACTCCGGTCATTAACTACCCTGAAGTAGCGATTTTGGGTACCGGTCGAATCTCTAAAAAGCCAGTCGTGAAAAACGGAGAAATTACCATTGCACCTGTGATGGCTTTATCCTTGAGCTTTGACCATCGCCTAATAGATGGGGCAACGGCCCAAAACTTTGTCAATTATATCAAGCAGCTGCTAGAAGATCCACAGTTGCTAGTGATGGAGGTATAACATATGGTTGTAGGTGAATTTACAACAGAAGTAGATGTACTCGTGATTGGGGCAGGACCTGGCGGGTATACAGCTGCCATTCGCGCAGCTCAGTTGGGAAAAAGCGTGGCCATCGTGGATAAGGATGAAGTAGGCGGAGTTTGTTTAAACAGGGGTTGTATCCCTTCTAAGTCTCTCATTTCAGCCGCTCATCAATATGAAATGATAAGCCACGCTTCGGATATCGGCATTCGGGCAGAAGGAGTTCACGTTGATTTCGCGAAGGTCCAGGAATGGAAGAAGAGTGTAGTCAAGAAGCTGACGGGTGGGGTTAGCTCCTTATTAAAAGGCAACAAGGTGCAACGCCTTAAGGGAGAAGTCCTTTTTGTCAATGAAAATGAAATTCGAGTGTTCGAAGGCTATGATGTCAATCGCTATCGTTTTAACCACTGCATTATTGCTACGGGTTCTCGTCCGATTGAATTAAAGGCGTTCCCGTATGGCGGTCGAATTCTATCTTCTACCGAGGCACTTGACCTTTCAGAAATACCAAAACGCCTGGTTGTGATTGGTGGCGGCTACATTGGAATTGAGTTAGGCCAGACTTTTGCTAAATTTGGAACAGAAGTTACCGTGCTGGAAGGAGCTGACTCGATTCTTCCTGGATTCGAAAAGGAAATGTCTCGTTTTGTTGCCCGCAATTTGAAAAAATTGGGCGTTAAGGTTTATACCGAAGCGATGGCACAAAGTTCGGAACAGAGTGATTCGGAGATTACGGTAACATTCACGGCCAAAGGGGAAGAGCAGAAGGTTTCCGCCGATTATGTTTTAGTTACTGTGGGTCGTCGTCCGAATACGGATGAACTCGGTTTGGAAGCGATCAAGATGGCCATGACGGAACGCGGATTGATCAAAGTCGATCATCAATGCAAAACCAATGTGCCGAATGTATTTGCAATCGGAGATATCGTGGAAGGTCTGGCTCTTGCCCATAAAGCTTCTTATGAAGGAAAAGTGGCAGCGGAAGTGATTGCTGGCCTGCCAAGCATTATTGATTACAAAGCGATTCCGGCTGTTGTTTTCTCTGATCCGGAAGTGGCTAGTGTCGGGTTGAATGAAACAGAAGCCAAGGAACAGGGCTATGAAGTGTTAGTTGGCAAATTCCCTTATGCAGCAAACGGACGGGCTTTATCCATGAATGCCGGAGATGGGTTTGTGAAGCTCATCGGGGATAAAGAAACGAGGTTGGTTTTAGGGGCACAAATTGTCGGTCCTGAAGCGTCTAACCTCATTGCTGAAGTTGGTCTGGCCATCGAGATGGGAACCACCCTGGAGGATATTTCTCTGACCATCCATGCGCACCCGACTTTAGGCGAAATCGTAATGGAAGCAGCAGAAGGGGCACTAGGCCACGCTATTCATCAAATTAAAAAATAAAATAAAAAAATCATTCCATCGGTTGTGCATGGAATGACTTTTTTATTTTAGGGCTGAATCGGATAGACGCGGCAGCAGATCGCCTTGCTTTCTTAGAAGATTTTAGAGAAACTAAGAGATGGAAAATTGATACAAAAGAGAGGGGAAACCATTTGAAGCGATTGATTCCAAATCAGCATGGATTACATATTCATGTGATCGAACATCTTTATCCAGGAGATGCGCTGTTTATCTTGTCCCATGGATTTACGGGGAGCGTTCAATCCCATGTGATTGCCACCCTTCGTTCTTTATTAATGGACAAGAAAATATCTACTATCTCGATTGATTTTACGAACAACCTGAACGAATCGGAAGGAGAATTTCTGAATCACACGATTTCCGCAGAGGTAGAAGACTTAGAAGTGATCTATGAAGCCTATCGTGATCGCTACAAGAAAATTTATCTCGTGGGTCACAGCATGGGATGCACGATTTCCACCCTTTTTTCCCTTAAACATGACGTAGACGGACTTTTGCTCATTGCCCCTCCCTTCTCAATTCGCGATGTGATCCACGGCATTGCCAGAGCGACCTTCGGAGATGAACAGGCGGCCTTAGAAAAATGGGAAAGAGAAGGGACGTTTTCCATCTACAAAGAGAAAGATCAGGCTTACTATCCCCTTTCCTATGAGTTTTACCGCGATCTGTGCAGGGTCGATCCGCAAGCGGTTCGAGGTATTCAAGTGCCAACCGCTATTATTTATTCATCGGCTGACCCGGTTGTTCCGCCTTTGGATTCGGAGAGGCTGTATGAAACAGTGGGTTCCTTACACAAAAAACTAATAGAGATCCCTGACGCTCCCCATTCCTTTGATCATGCGGCCGCCACAGAAGCTCTGGTGCAAGAGGTGTGGGGGGCGATACTTTTTTTAACTCAAATATAGTATGATTGCCGACAAGCAGTATGAAGTTCTTCTGAAATCAGAATCCACCTCCTGGTTAAAATGGGAGGTGGTTTTTATTTAGTCGGACTAAATGATGTCCGGCTGGCGCTGTAAGTAGGCTATTTAGCCTTTTGGGATGTTATTTATAATGATTGTTGGTTCGGGAGCAAGTAACAATCGTTCGTGACCAAATTAATAATTGTCGGGAGCAACTCACAATAGTCGGGAGCAAATATAAGTTTTTCAGAACCAAATTAAGCTTTCCTGGCCATCCATTCGGGTATAACTGCTTGAAAATCATAAAAAACAGACCCAATCTTAAAAAAATCCACACTCCCATGCTATCCATACATTGGAAAGAACATTTGTTTGCATATTTTAGAGAAAGAGGTGTAGAATAGATAAGGTAAGAACGTTTGTTCGAGAGGTGAAGGAATGTTTGATTACACTACCATGCCGAATCGATCGATTTTGATGCTAGATGCGAAGAGTTTTTATGCTTCCGCCCATTGCGCACTGCTCGGGTTAGACCCGTTGCGAACTCATTTGGTTGTCGTAGGCGATCTGGAGCGAAGCGGTTCTATTGTCTTAGCCGCATCGCCTCTGATGAAGAAGGAATATGGGATTAAAACGGGTAATCGGCTCTTTGAGGTTCCTAAACATGATTCGCGCATTCATATTGTTAAAGCCCAGATGTCCAAATACTTGGATATCAGCCTTGGGATGACCCGGATTTTGGAGCGGTTTGCTCCTTTCGATAGCATTCTGCAGTATTCCGTCGATGAAGCTTGGGTCGATGTCACGGGAACCGAGAAGCTGCTGGGGGACAAGTGGATTGTCGCCCAAAAAATGAAAGAAACCATCTGGAAGGAGTTAAGGATTCCGGTAGCCATTGGGATTGGACCCAATATGCTAGTAGCCAAGGTGTGTTTAGACATGGACGCCAAGAAGGAGCCGGAAGGACTAGCGGAATGGCAATACACGGATCTTCCGAAGAAGCTATGGCCTCATCCTTTGAAAGAGATGTGGGGCATCGGCTCGCGAATGGAGAGAAATCTTCAGCAGATGGGAATCCGAACCATCGGCCAACTCGCTCAATACGAAGTCAGCCTGTTGGAGAAGCGCTTCGGCATCATGGGGGTGCAGCTTCATCATCATGCTTGGGGAATCGATTTTTCGCGAGTTCGGCCTAACTACAATCAAGTCAATAAGAGCTATGGAAATGGCATTACGCTTTTGCGTGGGTATACAGAAATTACGGAAATAAAAGTAGTTATTCGCGAATTATGCGATGAGGTTACAACCAGAGCTCGCAAGGATCGGATGGCCGGGAGAACCATTTCTTTAGGTATCAGCTACTCGAAGGATGAACATCGGGAAGGATTTTCCCGTTCTATGAGCATTGAAACGCAAACCAACCTCGATGATGAGGTTTGTGCCATTTGCTATCAGTTGTTTGAGAACTACTACGTTCCTGGCGCAGAAGTGAGGAATGTGTATGTCTGTCTATCCAATCTGTGTTCAGACGAACAGGTCCAACTCGATATGTTCAGCTTTAAAACCAAGGAAAAAAAGCGTAGCTTGGCCTTGGCTGTTGACCAAATTCGTGATCGGTTTGGCTTTGCTTCTATTTTAAAGGCGTCCAGTCTCACGGTCGGAGGAGTTGCTGTGGAGAGAAGCAGGAAGATTGGAGGGCATTATGGATAAGGGGCTCGTCCGTAGATGTGAGGAGGAAAAAATTTGTCTGGATCATTTATAAGAGATAGAGGAAACATCAAGTGGACTTCCATGATGCTTCCTGAACATCGCAGGGAACTCATGAATTTAGAGAAGGCTGTCCATGATATGGCTGAACCTGCGCATGATGAAGATCAACTAGCCGAGCTTAGTGATGTCATTTCTAGAGCAATGTATGAAAAAAGGATAGTTTTTATGGAATATTACAAGGATAGACACTCCTACTCGATAGTCGGAACCATTACAAAATATGATGTAACTTTAAACGCGATGAAGGTAACGACTCCGGACGGAGACATGCTGATTCCTGTCAAGCATGTGATTCGTGCAGAATTAGAATGAAATCGCAAGTAAACAGAAATAATGGGGTGTGAGTTGAGGTAAAGGCGGGATAGCAAGGAGGAACCTATGAAAATCGGCAGTCACGTCAGCATCCGAAATGGGTATTTGGCAGCGGCTCAGTATGCGGCCCAAATAGGGGCCGGTGCCTTTCAATATTTCCCCAAGAATCCAAGGAGCCTAAAGAGGAAATCGTTTGATAAAAACGATACGGAGAATTGTGCGCGATTTTGCCAGCAGCATGGTTTGATGTCGATCGCTCATGCTCCTTATCCGGTCAATATAGCGGAGCCGGATAAAAAGTTGCGAAAGGACATCTGTGATTCCTTAAAGAATGATTTAGAAATCGTGGAAGCCTGTCATTCCCTTGGATTGGTGGTACACTTTGGCAAGTATAAGGGAACAGATCCATTAGAGGGTTATAAGCTGATGATTGAAATGCTCAATGAACTCCTTGTGAATTGGGGGGGAGAGGCGTTGGTATTGATTGAAAATAACGCAGGCCAAGGCATTCGCATGGGGACGACACTAGAGGAACTGGTTCAGATTCGCAAGCTGACGGATGTGTCCGGGAAGATCGGATTTTGTTTGGATACCTGCCATGCTTTTGCCAGTGCATTATGGAACGGAGATAATGGGGAGAAGGTAATAGCAAAAGGAAAAGAACTAGACTATTTTTCCCATTTGAAGGCGATCCATCTCAATGATTCCGCTTATCCCTGCGGCTCCTTTCGTGACCGGCATGCGAACATTGGCAAAGGGCATATAGGAGAAGCCGCCTTCGAAAGCTTGCTGAATTCATCGGTAGTACAAGGGGTTCCGATGGTATTGGAAACTCCAGAATCTCATTTGTATACCCATCAGGATGAAATCCGCTATGTCTACTCCCTGGTCCCACCGCTATGATATAATAAGGGTCGAGAGGAGGGGTCGGAGTGGCTGTTATGTTCAGCAGTCCCAAGATGATCGCCATGTTTATCTTGGGCGTGTTTATTATTACGGTATTTGCAGGGGCCATTTTCATTGCGATTGTGCAGACAGCGCGTGGGAAGTTTAAGGTGGATTATGACCGAATGGCGGAAGAAGCGTTTCAGGCCCATTTGCAAGCAAAGAAGAGCAAGGGTTCATAAGCATCTATATGAAAACAATGATCATTACAGGACATAAAAAGCATGAAATTGGGCTCTGGAGTGAGAAGCATCCGGCCTTCCCTTATTTGAAGCTGGCGTATCAGCGGAAAATGATTCAAGCGATAGAAGATGAAGGAGTGGAATGGTTTCTCAATAGTGGAGCCCAGGGATTAGAACTTTATGGAGCCCAATGGGCATTGGAGCTGAAAAGGGATTATCCGCAGATGAAGCTGGCGATGCTCCTTCCTTATTTCGATCAGGAAAAGCAATGGAAGGAAGAGTCGCAAGAAGTATATCATGAAGTGCTTAGCGGTGCGGATTATGTGGACTATATTTCCAAACGGGAGTATGTCCAACCGTGGCAGCTAGCTCAGAAGAACCGGTTTTTGGTAGAGAGAAGTGAAGGGATGATTACATTTTTCAATGGTGCAGAAAAAACTCATCCTTGGTATTACATCGTAGAAGCAAAAAAGAAGCAGGATCGCGGGGATTATCAGCTATGGATTATGGACCCGGATGAGCTGCAAAATTTGGTTGAGGACATGAACCAGTCATGGTAAGAAAGCTACTGGCGTAGCCTTATGCGTATAATACTTGACCGATAAGTGTAAGAAAGCTACTGGCGTAGCCTTATGCGTATAAAACTTGACTGATAAGTGTAAAGCGGATCCTCTGGTAAATAAGAATCCCCCTGTTTTGACACAAGGGGGATTCGTTCGGTCATCTTGTTATTCGTGATGATGATCCGGGTCGTCGCAGCAGTGTTCGTCTGCCATGGCTTCTTCGAAAGCTTTGGACACTTTTTCAAATTCTTCATCACTTTCGATAGCGGCTAATTCTCCTTCATTATCTACACGGAGGAAGAAAACATCGATATCCTCATCCTCGTTGTCTTCAATTTCTTGCACGAAGCTGACCGCAATATAAGTGGATTCTTCGATGTCTAACATGCCAAGAACTTCTACCTCTTGTTCTTCGTCGTTTTCGTCAATTAGGGTAAAGATTTCGCCTACCTCAATATCCATATCAAATTCTCCTTTCCATTCCTTACCATCTGTGATAAGGCTATTAACAGTATATCTTATCTTAGGATATCTTCCCAAGATATTTTTCATTTTATACGAAGATTTAACAAAAACATTTTTCAACAAGGATGGGGGTGAAAAAAGTGACTAGAAAATTGATCTTAACCCTTGTCATGATGATGCTGCTTTCTGGCTGTATGGCTTCTCCGCGGGCGACAGGTCAGTTAGGAATCCCGAAAGAGGCTAAGGAAGCCTTAGTAAAACGGGTGGTCGACGGTGATACCTTTGTCATCGGTAATGGGCAAAAAGTAAGAATGATTGGGATTAATACACCGGAGTCCGTCGATCCTCGCCGAAAAGTAGAATTCTATGGGAAAGAAGCAAGCCAATATGTAAAAAAGATGCTGGAGGGAAAGAAAGTCTTACTGCAATGGGGACAAACCCCTCAAGATAAGTACGGACGGTGGTTGGCCTGGGTTTGGCTTCCCGATGGTACCTTCGTGAATGGGGAATTGGTGGCGAAAGGATATGCCCAAGTTTATACGTTTAAGGATAACCCTGAGCATGCCGAGTATCTGTTGCAGCTGCAGAAGCAAGCGAGGGAGGAGCAATTAGGACTTTGGGGGAAAGCGGATGATGGTATAAGTGAAAAAGGGACCGTTGTTGGTTTTGTTGCGTCCAGAAACTCCAAGGTGTATCACGAAAAAGGATGTCCTGGTGCGGATGGGATTGAGAAGCAGAATTTGCTCGAGTTCTCAACGGAGAAGGAAGCGATCGATAGTGGAAGGAGAATGTGTAAGGTTTCAGGCTGTTTAAGTGAATAAGCAGGAAAAAAAGAAATTCTGTCGAAGTAAGTATAAGCAGAATTTCTTTTTTTGAGGTCATTATGAAAAAAATGGTATTTTTATCCGTTACTTTATTCGTTTCCTTTTTCCTCTACCAGGAGGAAACAGTCAGTCCAATTGTAAAATTAAGAGCTGAAGAAATGAAGCAAGTCCAATCGAAAACGCTTAGCTTGAAGGATCTAGTAGGGAGCCGATCGGCCAAGGCCGTATTAGATGTTCCGCCCATCAAACAGCTTCCTGAGCTGTATAATGGATGTGAAGTGACAAGTCTATCGATGCTCCTTACCTCAGCGGGCTATCCCATTGATAAAATGGAGCTTGCGGAAAAGGTGAGAAAGGATCCTACTCCTTTTCAAGGGACCTCTCTGAAGCAAATTTCTCAATGGGGGGATCCGCTTGAAGGATTTGTCGGTGACATCAAAGGAAAACAAAAAGGCTATGGCGTCTATCATAAGCCCCTTTATGATCTGTTGAAAGAATATATGCCTGATAAGGCGGTTGACTTAACCGGAAGGGACTTTTCCGCTTTAGAGTGGGCAATCGATCAAGGCAGTCCAGTAGTGGTGTGGACGACGGTTTCGTTTCAGCCCACCAATCAGTGGGTTACGTGGAAGAAGGATGACCGAACGATCCAAGCCACCTTCCAGGAGCATGCGGTACTGTTGGTCGGGTTTGATGAGCAGCATGTTTATCTTAATGATCCATTAACAGGGGCTAAGGGATTCAAGGTCTCCAAGCAAAGCTTCATGGAAAGTTGGAAGCAGATGGGCAGTCAGGCGCTGACCCTTGTGGATGAAAAACATCTATATGTATTCCAACATTAGACGCCCTCTATGAACAGGGGGCTTTTTTCAATGTTTCCGTTTATGGTCTTACCAACACTTGATTTTACGACTTTCCTTAATACTTATCCTCATCCGCAACCCCTTCAGGAATGCAATGAACGACCTTTTCAAGTAACTGGGAGTCTGTAATTGCAATCGTGAGGTCATAGAAGGGAAAAGGGTGGTCTTCGTAGTGGTATAATCGTTCAAGGTACGCCTTCACGTCAGTAAACAGCCCTTGTTTATCAATCCCCAATGCCCCATCCCAATGCTCACCATGTTTCTCCATCGCTTGTTCTAATAATTTGATAGCTCCGCCGACATTGCTGTTTCGAAAATGATGAAGGCCAACCGCAACCTGCAAGAGAGCTTGCAACAGTCTGTTTTTCCCCTCGCTCATCCAGTATTCTTCCATCACTTCATGACATTCATAATAGTCCCGTTCTATATTAAAGAAATAGAAAAACTCAATGTAAAGCCGATGGTACATGACCCCATTCCTTTCTTTTATCCCTACCTATCATTACACTATAGCTCTCCAAAAAACACAATTTATTCACAGATATTAAACAAGACTGGATGTATAATGAAAGTGGAAAAAAAATCCTTTTAGGGAGATGAGAATGATGTTGACCGTATGTTCTCGTATTGCTGTACCTTATGATGATTCTGAGCTAAGCAAAAAAGCACTAGAGACTGCCATTATGCTAGCTAAACAAGATGGAAGAATCGAGTTAGATGTGATTACGGTTGTAAGTGTCCCATCTAATATCGCTTATTATGGGGTATATAGTGACGACCGTGTAAGAGAAGGATATATTTCTGCAGCAAAAGAAATGTTGAATCAAGTGGAGGAAAAACTGAAGGATCTTCCAAACAAAACCAGAACATTTGTTTTAGAAGGAAGTCCGACTCATACCATCATTGATTTTATAAAACAAAATGATTCGGATCTGGTTGTTATGGGAAGTCGTGGCTTGAGTGGCTTGCAAGAGCTATTCTTGGGTAGTGTCAGCCATTATGTCGTTCAAAAATCCACTTGTCCCGTATTTATAGTGAAATAGAATAAAGAAGAGGTTCACATGAAAAACCTAGGTCCAAAAATAGACCTAGGTTTTTCCATTTGGTTTATAAGAAATCGGAAACAACTAATGATCAGACTTTTGATGGCAAGACGGACAGATGCCTTTTAACACGACTTCAGTTGATAAAATACGAAATTGAGCTGAAATGGTTTCACTTGGGATAATTTCGATACCCTGGTGAGGAATGTCTTCCATTTTGCCGCAACTCATGCAAAGAAAGTGATGGTGATTTTCTTCAGCCATTTCAAATCGCGATGCCTCACCGAAATGGTATTCCCGAAGAATCCCCATTTCATGCAAGGAATGAAGGGTGTTATAGACCGTAGTAAAGGAGAGAGTAGGAAACTCCTTTTTCATAAATTGATAAATCTCTTCTGCTGTGGGGTGATCTAGTCTAAGCAGAACATTGATGATGGCCAATCGTTGAATCGTAACTCGGCCGCCCTTTTCCTTGATTTTTTCTATGACAAGGTCAATTAAGTTCTCCTTCATAAGATCAATACCTCCATATGATGACTTATCCATAATCATACTACATTAGGATTGTTTTTTTATTAAGAATGAGTATACTTAATAGTATATAATGTAAATGTAATAATTACAAATAAAAAGTCAGTTTTTTTTGTCCTCCAGCTGCTAGTGCAGCCTTATGCGTATAATACTTTCTATAAGTGAAAAAAGCTATTTCATGGAGAGACAGGGTAAACTGTTACTAATCGATATTTTTTTCTATTATGGGTGGATTTAACCTTAGAAGGCCGAATTTTGATCATGAAGAAAGGAGTGCCTCATGCGATCGAAGTTAATGTTTGTCCTTATTCTTCTATCGGGATTCTTCCTAGGTATTTATTATCACTATTTGTTAGAGCAGTTATCCGAATGGGCCCCTTTTCCATCCCTTACTTTTAAAGAACAATCCACCTTGTGGAATGCGTTTAGTTATTTGATTACCCATTTTTTTACGATTCTATTTATGCTATCTATTATTCTGATCGGATCGATTATTGTACTAGAAAATCGAAATCCATCTAAAACGGTAGCCTGGTTGGTTATTCTTACCATTTTCCCGATTATTGGATTTATTTTTTATATATTTGTAGGAAGAAATATTAGGAAGCGACGAAAATATAGGGACAAAACAATAGATCTGAATGAATACCGGCATTTGATTGATATCCCATATCATGGCGAGCCTCAAACTTTCTTGGGCCTTCAATCAGAACCGGATAAAATCATCTATCTTCTGCTGCAAAATGCCAGTTCGCCCATGACCCAATCTAATCGGGTAGAGATATTAACCAATGGAAAAGCAACCTTTGAAGCCATGTTTAAACAAATAGAACAAGCAAAGGATCATATCCATTTCATCTCTTTTATTGTCCGGGATGACGAGATTGGACGTCGTCTTCAAGCTCATTTAATAATAAAGGCACGTCAAGGAATTAAAGTAAGGATGATTATCGATGGGTTAGGAAGCCGGCATCTCCCACCCTCTTATATTCTAGAGCTCGAATCAGCCGGGGTTGAGGTAGCAGAGTTTTCTCCCATCCTCGTTCCCTATTTGCGGAAAGTCAACTATCGCAACCATCGTAAAATTGCCATCATAGATGGTCAGGTTGGCTTTTTAGGTGGCTTGAATGTAGGGGATGAATACTTGGGCCGAAGCAAGAGGTTTGGTTTTTGGCGTGATACCCATATGATGGTGGAAGGAGATGCTGTCTACTTTTTGCAATTGATTTTCCTGCAAGATTGGAAATTTACGGCTAAACGATCTGTTCAAGCTGAATCACGGTACTTTCCAAAGCACGATACGACAAGGCAGCCGCTTTATGTGCAAATTGCTGCCAGTGGTCCAGATTCCGATTGGGAATACATCTTAAAGGTCTATTTTTCATTAATTACGAATGCAAGGAAGACGGTTTACATTACAACGCCTTATTTGATTCCTGATGACAGTATCTTGATGGCTTTGAAGACGGCAGCTTTAAGCGGAGTGGACGTACGGATTATTGTACCGGGAATACCTGATCATCTCGTGGTATTTTGGGCTTCTCGTTCCTACTTTACTGAATTAATGGAAGCCGGAGTCCGGATCTTTACCTATCATAAAGGGTTTATACATGCCAAAATCATGATTGCAGATGGAGAAATTGCGACTTTGGGTACGGCTAATTTCGATATTCGCAGTTTTCATCATAATTTTGAGGTGAGCGGAGTGATTTATGATTCGAATGTAGCGGAGCGGTTAGAAAAGGATTTCAAACAGGATCTAGAAGATAGTATAGAACTAGAGCTAATCGAATTTTCGCAGAGACCGACGAATAAAAAAGTGAAGGAATCGGTGGCCCGTCTCATGTCTCACTTATTATAAAGATACAAAACCCTGAAAAGGCCCCTTAAATAAGATGGTAATCCTATTATTCAGGGGGCCAATTACATAGAATCTCCAAATTTCGAATCAGGTCAAGCAGAATTCCACAGTTCCGGCTAAATTAAGCATCGCACGCATCACCCGATACAACTCATATTGATCCTTTGCCGAAAAGCAAACTTCTGTTGTTCCAGTATTATAGCTGGTTCCCGGAACACTAGCCGCTAGTTCAGCCTGTCCGCTGTGAGTAAATTCCATGCGGAGCTGAAGCGGCAAGGAAACGGAAAAAGGCTTTGCCTTCTTTGCGTATTCGAGCGCTAACTTGGTTTTTTCCTTTAGCGCACAGTGGCATTCCGCTAAGGATAGACAGAGGGCAGAAGTTCGCGAAGTAGCGCGCTTGACTATTACCGATTCTATCTCAGGAATCATTTGTTTTGCTTCTAGGGCGATTTGGTCATCACCGGATACCAAACATACCGGAACACCTGTTAGAGCGGCATAGATGGCATTAATGCCAAATTCTCCAACAACGTCACCATTAATATAAATGTTTTTCACCACGCCAGACATGGTATGGCTTAATACGCCAGGAACTCCATGCCGTGCATGATATCCGATAAAGAAAGCAGCATTAAAAGATGAGTCTAGCCCTTGCATCATGGAAAAATCGCGAGGGGAACCTGCCAAAAGCTGGGCCTTAGGGTGCAAACTCTCAAGTAGCACGTTATTCATTTTATAATGACTATCTGCAACCACGATTTCTTCCGCTCCCCATTCGATAGCCGCCTCTACAACGGCGTTAATATCCTGAGTCATGAATATTCGGCCGCGCGCATAATTGGATCCCTTATCAGGATCGATGTAGGATGGATCCACGATGCCGGATATGCCTTCCATGTCTGCGGAAATAAAAATTTTCATATAAGTAACACCTCCGAAATAATAGAAGCGGCTCTGACCCTTAGCTTTGAGTCATTCTCTTCCAGCCTAGTCTCATTATTCTACAACAGCCCACTTCAGGTCAACGTTGCCCAAACCATCAATAAAAACGTCCTTCACGTTATCGGCCTTCAAGTAAGAATAGGTATAGAAGTAAATAGGGATGAAAGGCATTTCATCCATAAGGATTTTTTCTGCATCCATTAATAATTGCTGACGTTTTTCTGGGTTTGTCTCGGAGTACGAGGCTTTGAGCAGTTTGTTGTATTCTTCGTTGGTCCATAGGGTACTGTTGTTGCCTTCAGGGATGGTGTAGATTTCCAAAAAGTTGATGGCATCATTGAAATCACCCAACCAGGACTGACGGGCTATTTGGAAGTTTTGCTTGTGCACATTTTCAAGGTGAACTTTCCACTCTTGGTTAGTGAGGGTAACCTCTGCACCTAAGCTTTGTTTCCACATATCCTGGATCGCCTGGGCGATTTTGGCATGAGCTTCACTGGTGTTGTAAGCTAATTCGATGGGCGGAAGCTTATTGATGCCAAGATCTTTCATTCCTTCTGCTAAAAGCTTTTTTGCTTCTTCTATGTTGTGATCTTTGAATAACCCTTGTTCATTTTCTGGAAACATAGTAGGCGGCACGTAAGACATGGATGGCAATTGGCCGCCTTGGGTAATATTTTCAACAATCGCTTTCCGATCAATGGCATAAGAAAAAGCTTTACGGATTTTAGCATTATTAAAAGGTGGCTGCTTTGTATTAAATTTATACATGTAAATCCCAGAAATAGGAATGGTTGTCATTTTACCTTCTTGCTTTAACTGTGGCATGGCTCCTGTCGGGATGGCGGAGAATGGTGATCCGGCCCAATCCAATTCTCCGTTTTGGAACATGTTTAATTCCGTATTTTCGTCCTCGATAATGGCCATTTCCACATGGTTCATCCTGACGGTATCAGCATCCCAATACTCTGGATTTTTTTCGATAACAACGGTTGCACCATGATTCCATGTAGACAATTTGTAAGGCCCATTGCCCACATAGCTGGCTGCTTCCGCATGCCAGTTTGGATTCGCTTCGGCCACTTTTTTGTGCATCGGGAAATAGGTGGCAAATGCGGTAAGTTCCAGAAAGTAGGGAGTTGGATTATCTAAGGTTACTTTAAGGGTCTTATCGTCAACAACTTTAATCCCTACTTGATCAAGTGGAATGTCGCCGCTTTTGGCTTTTTCGCTGTTTTTAATTGGAAACAGCTGATAGGAATATTCAGATTCATTCTTGGGGTCAAGAGCCCATTTCCATGCATATTCATAATCGGATGCGGTAACCGGGTCTCCATTGGACCATTTGAGATCACGAAGCTTAAACGTATAGGTTTTCAAGTCATCGGATATCTTGATGTCTCCGGCTGCAGCCAGTTGCGGCTTACCATCTTGACCCACACGGGTTAAGCCTTCCATCAATGCTTTCAATATCATCAAGGAAGTAGAGTCTGTAGCTTGTCCAGGATGAAGAGTAGGTGGTTCAGCATGAATGTTAACGTGCAGCACACTCTCTTTTGTTTCAGTTGGCTTTTCCGCTTGATCAGCTGGTTTTTGTTCTGGATCTGTTTCTTTGTAGCCGCCTCCGCAAGCGGTTAAAGCCAGACTTATGAATAAGGTAGCGCTTAGCATCGTATAAAGACCTTGACGCATGAAAGTCCCCCCTTAATTTTCTTCATTCTAAAGGAAGTGGTAAACATATCCTTTAGGGTGTATTTTAACACCGATTGATTTATAAACATAGTTTATGGATGATAGGATTTATACCGAAATAGAGTTTATTTACTTTGTAAAGGAGAAGAACAATATGAAGCCCATGATTGGGATTACGGCATCATTGGAGGCGAACACGATTAAATTACAGCGTGAGAATGGAAAGGCGATCGAGCAAGCGGGAGGACTGCCCGTTATTCTTCCATATGTAGATCAGCAAGATACAGTGGATGAGTTAGTAGGCAGACTAGATGGGCTGCTTTTATCCGGTGGGGGAGATATCGATCCTTTTTTATTCGGGGAAGAGCCGATTCCAGGCCTCGGCTCCATTACACCTGACCGGGATTGGCTAGAAGGTCAGCTTATCCATAGATTCCTGGAAAGCGGGAAACCAATATTGGGAATTTGTAGAGGGTGCCAAATTCTGAATGTGATAGCGGGAGGTGGAATGTACCAGGATATATATTCACAAAAGAAAGATGAAGGGCTTCTCCAGCATGTCCAACGGGCACCGAGAGACCATGTATCTCATTTGATAACCATGGAGAAGGGGAGCCTCCTGTCCCGAATTTTTGTAGAAGATTCGGTGAAGGTGAATAGCTTCCACCACCAAGCTGTGGGTTCCATGGCTCCTGGCTTTATCGTTTCTGCCCGGTCTTCTGATGGCCTCATTGAAGCGTTTGAAAGTATAAATCATCCATTCGTTTTGGGCGTTCAGTGGCATCCTGAGGATTTATTTCATAAATACCCATCTATGGCAAAGTTATTTTTGGCGTTTGTTTCAGCCTGTAGAAAGCAAAATTAAAAGGGAGTCCCTCTCTTAAGGGACTCTATTTCTCTATATATTCAATTATTAATGAATTCTGCTTCCAGCAAGAGCTTGCTCCGAAAATTGAACAAGACGCTCGCCAAATTTCCGGTCGTTTTCCTGTCAAAACTTTTGCATGTTTTGACAAGTTCATGGCAAAAATGATAAGAAGAGGCGAAAAGCCCCTCCTTATTGTAAAATTCTGCTTAACATAGAGGCTGTTTCCGCTCTCGTCACCGTCTGGTTAGGTCGGAAGGAACCATCTTGATATCCTGTAATAATCCCTGACTTGTACAATTTATAAATGTCTTCTTTTGCCCAATGAGTTTGAACATCTGGGAATGCACCCTCTTTTTGTACTGTTTCCACTGGCAGAGTGAAGCTTCTGACTAGGGCTGCGGCAAACTCGGCCCTTGTAATCGAATTTTCAGGATGGAAGGTCTGATCTGGATATCCTTTCATCATTCCATACGTAGAAATAGTACTCACATAAGGAAATGACCAACGGGTTTCTGGGATGTCTTTGTACACAGCATCCTTCTTGATATCGAATTTTAATACATTCGTCAGAAGGGTGGCTACTTCTTCGCGCGATATTGGATTTTTTGGACGGAAGGTCCGATCTTCATATCCGCGAATCCATTTTTTGTCGGATATATAATGGATGTCCTGTTCAGCCCAGTGGTTGGCAATATCTTTGAAAGACAAAGCTTTATCAGCCAAGGCAGACCAAACTCGTGTATCCTCTTGTCCGAGATGCCATGCTCCCCAACCTCGCAATCCATATTTTTCAACTAAATAAACTCTTTCCATTATCGTTTCCGCTGAATCAAACCATATTTCATAATTCTTGCCGGTTTGCTGATCGTGGAATTTGGCAACATTAGTGGCGTTTTTTGCATCATACTGGATTTTTGCCTGATTCTCTTCAATCAGTTTCATAGCAACTGGATAGAAAATGCCCTTGCCTTTATCTGTTTCCGTCCAATAGCGTCCATAGAAGGGCACACCCAAGACGAGCTTGTCCTTCGGGATTTTTTTGACCAGATACTGAATGGAATCCTCCACCCAAGACAATCCGGCAACGGGACCCGCGGGACCCATGGGATAACTCTGATCATAGGCCATGACAAACACAATATCTACAATCTTGCCAATGGCTTCAAAATCATAGGATCCGACCCAACCTTTGGTTGTATCGCTACGTGCTGGTGCTATAGCGATGCTTACCGTTTTTCCATGCGGCTGGAGCTTTTCACTTAATTGTTTTAAAAATTGAGTCTGTAAATCTCGTTCTGCATAGGTTAAATTCTCTATATCGACATTCACACCGTCCATATTATAGCGGAGAACAGCTGAGGCTATATCGTTAGCCAGCTTTTGCCCGTTTTTCATGGCTTTGGCACCTAAAGCTTGATCCCAGTGATTGCTAATGAACGGGGTAATTCGATACCCAAGGTCGTGAACATCATCTATAAATTGCTGATCAGCATTTATTGTTAAATTTCCATCTGAAGTGAGACCGAAATAATTGGGAATCACAGTGCCTGTTTGTCCGTTGGTCATTTCCAGTTGTTTTATGTATGTAGCAGAATTAGACCCAAATAAATAAATGAGATTATCATGGTTTGGTGATTGTGCCCATAGGGGTTGGCTTGTTAAACTAAGAATGAATAATAGGATAAAGCATAACCATTTTTTCATAGTATACTCCTTCATTTTTATACCTCTATCATAATAGAGAATGAAGGAGATGGTCATTAGGTAAAATGAGGGATTACAAGTGTTTGTAGGGAACTATGGAACTATATTATATAGAAAAGAGCGATGAATATGCTTAAATTTACCAAAATGCATGGCTTGGGAAACAACTATATCTATGTGAATTGTTTTGAGGAGAACCTGAAGGAAGAAGAGCTGCCTGGATTAGCTATCCGCGTATCGCAAGTCAACACTGGAATAGGATCTGATGGCATGATTTTGATTTGTCCATCTGAGCAAGCTGATTTTAAAATGAGAGTATTTAATAACGATGGATCTGAAGCTAAAAATTGCGGGAATGGTCTGCGGTGTGTGGCCCGTTATGTTTATGACCGAAAACTAACGGATAAAACGACCTTTACCATCGAGACACTGGGTGGAGTGGTACAGGCCCGAATAAATCTTCACATGGATGTGGTTGTCTCCGTGAAAGTCGATATGGGAAAGCCGCGACTAATGAAAAAGGAGATCCCGATGCGGGGGAATCCGGAGGAACATACCATTGATGAACGACATTCATTCGACGGGAAGGAGTATGCACTAACGGCTGTTTCTATGGGAAATCCACATGCCGTCATTTTTGTAGACACTGTGGAAAATGTGAATGTCGAAGAGATAGGAAAGCGGATTGAGTGGGATCCTCTATTCCCAGAGAGGGTGAATGTTGAATTTATCCAACACATAAATAGCCAGGAAATTATTTTTCGCGTTTGGGAGAGAGGCTCAGGGATTACTCAAGCATGTGGAACAGGAGCTTGTGCGGCTGTCGTTGCCGGTATTTTGAATGATCGGCTGCAGAAAAACACACCCGTAACCGTACATTTACTAGGGGGGGACCTGGAGATTATCTGGGCGGAAGATGATCATGTATATATGACAGGGCCCGCTGAATTTATTGCGGATGGTGTTTTTTACGGTATAAGAAAGTAAAAACTTCTTGACTTAACCTCTTTATACCGCATAAATTTCCCTACCTTGACATCAACCCTACGGGTCAATTTTGATAAAATTAATTTTATCAAAATTGAGGGTTTACCCTTGATGTCAAGGTAGGGAAAAGCTTCCGCTAAAGAAGAACTTGGCTACATCTCCGAATAGGCTTCGAAAAAGGCTTTTTTTATTAAATAACGACGAGATTATACCTAAAACCTTCAGCCTGTACATATACTGTGCTGAGGTGATGTTTGACAATGGAAAGAACAAATTCAAATATGATCCCGGCTTTAACGATCCTGTTTCTCGTGCTGAATATCTTCTTATTTATAGCCATTCAAGCGCCGTCAGGTCATTTTGACCCGGCAAATGCTCTCCGAAAAGAAGATCAAGAAACAATAGCTACTGCAATTGGACCCTCCTCACCGGAGATGATATTGGAATGGAAAATGGTTGACCGGTATACAGAGGGTGATTGGCGTGTGGAAAAGTATCAAGAATATGAGATTTATCTTGACGATAAAGGGCAAATGGTTAAGGAATTACCTACCGGGCACTTTAATTATCTCAAATATTGGCGTTATCAATAAAAATATGTTAATATTATGTGATGAACGTACATATTGCAAGGAGGAAAGTGCCAATGAGTGAAATGGCTACTGCAAACAACATCCCCATGGCAAAGCTCTCAGAGGTTAAGGCATACGAAGAGTTTGTTATTGGAAGCCGGAATGCCGTCTGGTATACGGATTTTTTGGCAGAAGTTCAACGAGTAGAGAAAGAGGATTTATCCCTTAAACAATTAAGCTCAATGTCCAAAGCTGAACTGAAGAAAAAACTTCAAGGGTTCATTGCTTACCGATAAGATAAGAAAGCTACTGTCGTAGCCTTTATGCGTATAATACTTTCTGATAAGTATAAAAAAAACGCCGCAAGCGCGGCGTTTTCGTGTATAATGGATTCATCTATCCTCTAAGGAGGCTTAGGCCTCATCTTCTGAGGTGATAGGCTTCAGATTGTGTGCTTAGATAGGAAGGATGATCTCTCTTGACACTTGAACTCCGCACAAACATTTATGCCCATGAAGTAACGAAGATGTTGGGTTATTGGTTAAAGGAACCAGCTCTTCAGAAGCATGAAGAACATTGCGAATGGTTAGAAGACATCGTTATTCATACTATGGATCCGATTGATGATGTAACCAAAAAACTGCAAAATCCTCCAGACTATCAGTTTTATATGATTTATGCTAATCATCAGCACGTAGGATTTGTGGAAGCATTTTCGAGGCCTTTTGATTTTTATGGACTTTCCATTGATATTACATCTATCTGTATTTTTGAAGAGTTCCGAGGTAAAGGCTATGTAAGAGAATCATTAGAAATATTGATTTCGCAATTGTTCGATACCTTTCCTAATGCTCGTCATATAAGCTGTCAAGCAGGGCTGGACAATAAACCCATGATTAAACATTTAACCGAGCTAGGCTTTACACGCAAGGATTCTACAAAAGTCGGTGAGATATTTCTATATGAACGGGAAAAACAAGTGCTCAAGTAAGAGACTCTCTCTTCTTGGGCATTTTTTCCTTTCTGTAAATCTTTTGGTATAATAAAGGGAATAAATTGGTGACGGAGTTGAGATATGATTACGCTGTCAGGTACCTATACAACATCTCAACTGAATGAGGAATTTTCATTCTGCATATGGGCTCAAGATGGAGATATGCTCACTTCCATCCCTTTAGAACTGAGCAACGGGATGGAGGATTATGGATGGGAAGATGAGAAAAACCAGATATGGATCTCTCGTGTTCGTATGGCGGAGTTCTTTCTGGAATTGAATCGGTTTTCTTCATCTTTTTCAACGGAGATCTTGTTTTGGCAACGCTTGTTCCACTGGTCTAAGTCTTTAGCATTTAAGGGGAGCTATTACCCTGGATTGAAAAAACAGGGGGAAAGCTACTATGCGCAATGGCTAGTGGATTGGAGCCAAACGGAAGTACGGGAACAGGCCGAGTATTGGGCTCAAGAAGGCCAACCTTTTTTGAAAGAGATCAACGATGCGTGGCCGTGGATGAAATGTTTTATTGAGGATTGCGTAGACAGCTATGTTCGTTTGGTCATTAATACGCGGATCTCGTTAAAGCACAGTCAGTTAGGTAAATTATTAATATTCAAGCCTTTCTATTTACACGAAGAATGGCTCCAACGATTATGCATGGAAGAACATCTGCCTGGAGACGGGAAGCGTTGGCAAGAGCTTTACCAATCTTTTCTTACCTGGAGAGGGGATCAAGAAGAACAGGAGAAAAATATAGGTCGAGTATGTTTTCGCCTCGAACCATCTCATGAAAAAAGTGGATGGACTGTTGCCTATTATTGGATGGAGCCAACTGGCCTGCTTATTTCTTGGGATGGCCTAGATCCTGTGAAGAAAAACCTTTTTCTAACGGAATTGGCTGAAGCTGCGGATATTTATCCCGTTTTGGCAGGAGGATGGGAGTGGGCACCGTACTGCTGCCCAGTAACCATGGAGGAGGCCTATCAATTTTTGAAGAAGGCTGCCCCCGTGTTGCGAACCAAGGGGTACGCTGTGTTAGCTCCACAATCCTTACTGCAACCTCATTCCAAGTGGTTTAGCATGAGGCTTCAGCTTGATTCTCCTGAATATACTAGCAGTGGGGAAATGGGGCTGGAAAGCCTATTATCCTTTCAATATCAAATTGCCTTAGGAGATCAGGAACTTACATCGGAAGAGTGGGAAAAATTAACTTCCACTCAGGATGCTTTTTATCAGGTCAATGGAGAGTGGATGCTATTTGATGCAGATGAGCTGAAACGCTCCGTTCAATGGGTGAACCAATACAAAAAAAAGAAGGAGCTTACCCTGAGGGATGCAGTTTATTTTTATGCGCTTGAGGAAGATCAAGAGCTGGTTCCCATGTCCATTCGCTCGATCGAGGCAAGCGGTTGGATCAAGGACTGGTTTCATTGGTTAAAAGAAGGAGGACAAAGTAAAGATTATGCCCTTTCCTCTAGCTTTAATGGAGAACTTCGCCCTTATCAACATGTGGGGATGTCCTGGTTGCTCGAGCTTCGAAAGTGGGGGATGGGAGCTTGTTTAGCGGATGATATGGGTCTCGGTAAAACGATTCAATTTCTCTCCTATATGGCTTATTGCAAGGAACAGCAGGGAATCAACCGGCCTTTTCTGTTGATCTGTCCTACATCAGTGTTAGGCAATTGGCAGCGAGAAATTCAGCGGTTCATGCCCAGTCTTGCCGTTCTGGTTCATCATGGTCCGCAGCGCTTGACGAAGGAAAAATTCAACCAAGAAGCCTTGCAGTATGACTTAATCCTAACGACCTATTCCTTAATCCAAAGAGATCATACATTCTTATCTCCGATTAGATGGGATGGGGTTATCTTGGATGAAGCCCAACACATTAAGAATCCTTCTTCCCTTCAATCTAAGGTCATACGCAAGCTGAAGGGAGCACATCGGATTGCTTTAACAGGAACGCCAATGGAGAATCGTTTAGATGAACTTTGGTCTATTTTTGAATTTCTCAATCCTGGTTTCTTGGGATCCCAGACTGCCTTTCGACGGCAATTTGCTATACCGATTGAAAAGATGCAAGATAAAAAACGAATTGAATCGCTCAAAAGGCTGATTCGTCCCTTTCTTCTTCGCCGATCCAAGGCAGATCCTGGAATCATTCAAGATCTCCCTGATAAAGTGGAAAAAAAGGAATACTGCTACCTTACCGGGGAACAGGCTGCGATGTATGAAAAGGTTGTAAAAGAAGTCATGCAGAAGGAAAAGCAACTCACTGGACTTGCGAGAAAGGGATTGATTTTATCCACTATCCTAAAGCTAAAGCAAATCTGTAACCATCCGTCACTTTTCCTGCACCTCCGTTCCTTGCAGGGTAGAAGTTCTGGAAAGTTAAGCAGAATGATGGATATGGTGGAGGAAATGATAAGCGAGGACGATCGTATCTTGATCTTTACCCAATTTTCACAAATGGGATTCCTACTCCAACAACTACTGGATGAAAAGCTTTCCCTCAAGATTCCATTCTTGCATGGTGCAGTTCCAGCGGCGGGGCGAGATGAGATGATCCAACAATTCCAGAGGGAAACAGGAGGTCCGCCGATCTTACTGCTTTCGTTAAAAGCTGGAGGGGTGGGGTTGAATTTGACACGAGCGAATCGCGTCATTCACTTCGACCGTTGGTGGAATCCCGCAGTGGAAAACCAAGCTACTGACCGTGCCTATCGAATCGGCCAAACGCGAACGGTTCATGTTCACAAACTGATCTGTATGGGGACGATCGAGGAGAAAATTGATTTGATGATTGAACGAAAACTTGGTTTGGTTACAGATATGATGGGAATGGGAGAAAGCTGGATTACAGAATTATCATCGAATGATTTACAAGAGCTTCTGTCTTTGCACAACCAGCTAATCGATGATTTCTAAGAAAGCTACTGGCGTAGCCTAATGCGTATAATACCCGACTGATGGGTGTAGGAAAAAGGAGGGGAAGCCTTGCGGAAAAAGGTTACTTGGTTCATGAAAGATTGGTTAGCCTATTGGCAAGATAGCAGTATATCCTCCCGGTGGCATCGCGGGAGAACCATTTCACAGCAAAAGCAGCAAGTTGAATTACACATATCAGCAGGGAGAGTGAATACTTCGATAAAAGGGAGTGAAGTCTATCGGCAAGAGATGAGATGTGCACCACTGGATTTTTCCTTACAAGAACAGATTAAAAACACCTTTATCGAACAGCCATCCTTGGTTATGAAAATCTATGCCAAAGAGGTGCATGAGGCCTTTACAGAAGTTGCTTGCCTTTCTGCATTGCTCTCGATCCCTCCCTTACAGCTCTCTTGCACCTGTCCGGATGAGACGGTTCCTTGTAAGCATTTAATCGCATCAGCCTTTACTGTGGGAGGAGTCTTTGAAGAAAATCCGTTTCAATATGTGTTATTCCGGGGCATTCCTTGGAAGGAGGTGCTCTCGAATTTGCACTCAAAGGGGAGTTCCTTTTCAAGTAAGGATCACATCGGGAAGGGAAGGTATGGTATGGTTCCCCTTCCAACGCAGCCTATGCCTTCTCCTGTGTTGAATCGCTGGAAGATAGCTCCACCTTTTTGGACTTCTCCTTTTCCCTTTCCACTCATGATGGAGGAAGTTTATTCCAAAGTAGAAGAGATGGAAGAAGAGGATGTAGAAGATATCCGCAAATAACTAAAAAATAGGCGATAATAATCGAGGCTACATAGGCAGGTGTCGTTACGGCTAGGTGAATCTCCTCATATAAGTATAAAGACAAAGACCTAAAGGAGATGACCTGCCCGATGGAAAAAAAGCCTAGTCAAATGCCGCCTATGCCTCCGACACCGCCTGTTATGCCCGATGAAATGATGAAAAAACCTCCTGTGATACATCATGAAATGAACGTCAAACCGCCCGTTATACCTAATGAAATGATGAATAACCCTCCTGTGATGCATCATGAAATGAACATCAAACCGCCCGTTATACCTAATGAAATGATGAATAAACCTCCTGTGATGCATCATGAAATGAACATCAAACCGCCCGTAATGCCTAATGATATGATGAATAAACCTCCTGTGATGCACTATGGAATGAACATCAAACCGCCCGTAATGCCTAATGATATGATGAATATACCACCTATGCAGCCGTTTCACATGTTGAACATCCCGCAACCCTTGCAGAAATCACAATCCAAATTGATAATTAAGCTCGAATTCCATATGAAGAAAGTAACTTATTATGAATATAAGTGCCAAAAGCATAAGCATCACAAACAAAAGTATTACCATTACATGATGAAGAAAAAATATCATGAAAAAAAATGCAGGTATTATAAGCAAAAGTGTTATCATGATTCCTCCTACTCTTCCTCTTATGACTCCTCCTACGATTCTTCCATGAAGTATGGCAGTTCTAATTCCATGAAGGATTCTTGCAAGCATAAGTACCATCACCACCATATGATGGATTCAGGTAAGGATAAGCACCATCATCACTATATGATGGATTCTTGCAAGCATAAACACCATCATCACCACAGTATATGATGGATTCGAATAAATACCCTCTATCTATTTAGATGGAGGGTATTTTGCTGATACTATTCAGAAACAGACAAGGAGTTTCCCCTATTATAAAATACAAAATGGAGGAATAAGGTTCTTCCTTTGGCATACTCTTTTTTCCGCTCTATACAATAATAGAAGGGAATGCAAAAGAGGGGGGATTTGATGAAAATCGATGCCGTTTTCGAAGGAGGTGGCATCAAAGGCCTCGCTTTTTTGGGGGCCGTTGATGCAATGGAAGAGGCGGGTTATGAGTGGGAGCATCTTGCAGGAACATCAGCCGGATCGATTATTGCAGCTTTGCTCGCTGTTGGAATCAAGGGGAAGGATGAATTAACTTCTTTGTTGTTAGAATTCCCCTTTGACCAGCTAGAGGTAAAGAAGGGTATAGGACGTATTCCTTTCATTGGTCCTTGGTTCTGCTTAGAGATGTATAATGGAATTTATTCTATTCAAGTGTTGGAAGATTGGTTGAAAGGTATTTTTAGAAAAAAAGGGATCTTTACCTTTGGCGACTTGCCTAAGAATAAGTTAAGGATTATTGTAACAGATATTACTAATAACAAAATGTGCGTACTTCCAGACGATCTTCCCACCTATGGTATCAATCCTTCTCAATTTCCTCTTGCACTCGCTGTTTGTATGAGCTGTACGATCCCTTATTTTTTTCGGCCCTTTACCCTTTCGGGAAATATCATGGTTGACGGTGGCATATTGAGCAATTATCCGATTTGGTTATTTGATTCAAAAGAGACTCCGCGTTGGCCGACTTTTGGATTTCGTTTGTCAGGACCCCGATATGTTCATCAACCTGAAAAGGTAAAAGGTCCAGTGGAATTAAGTATTGCTTTGATCCGAACGATGGTAGAGGGGCATGATCGTCGATATATTAATACACATGATGCAGTCAGAACGATTTTTATTAAAGATATTCCCTATACGGCAACCCAATTTAATCTCACAGAAACCCAAAAGAAGGAGCTTGTCCAAAAAGGCAGAGAAGCGGCAGTTGATTTTCTTATTAATTGGGATTTTCAAAAATATATCACTATATACCGAAGCAAGTTAAAAAAATGAAGTTGGTTTAGTAGTTCTTCAATAGCTTAAGAATTGGTTTTTAGATTTTGTTTGAATATTGTTCGAATACCTTGTTTTTTTGTTCGAATCATTGCATATTTTGTTTGAATCAACCTATTTTTTGTTCGAATCAAGAAAAAGCCCTTGAAGTTTCACAAACTTTCAGGGCTATCTCACTTATTCAAGATCCACAGGGAGGTTCTTCGTTCCCTTTACTATTTGTTTCTTATTTTTTTTGATTAAATGTACCTGTAAAAGGCCGTCTTTATAGGTCGTTTTTACTCCTTCTGAGAGAACGAGAGAGGGAAGGGCCACGTGACGGTTAAATTTTCCGCAATACCGTTCATTTAGAATGAGATATTCCGCTAAATCATGTTCTTTGATCTTTCCTTGGATTATGAGGAGCTGGCCGTTCGACACGGATATCTTCAAGCTATTTTTGTCTAACCCAGCCAATTCGCAGCAGACGATTATTTTTCCTAAAGTTTGAAAAAGATCAATCTTGGGGGAAAAGTTATTCGTTTTCTCCTTTGCTTCTTGATATGGATGCTTTACCCCAGTGGGACTACCGGTATTCTGACTTTGAGCAAGGGAAGTTAACTGGTGCACATTTTGCCAAAAATTTTGATCGAATATTTGCTGCATATGGTGAAGGGATTGCCACGGATTGGTGTGATTAAAATCGGCATGGCCGAGTCTTTCTGTCGCTTTTTGTATATGCTTCATCGTTTCATCAAAATAGTCCACCTCAATCTCCTCCTGAAACTATTCTATTCACCAATCGTCATGGGTGTTTATCCCCATTAAGAAATGGACAAGCTTTTACCTCATAGCGTAAGATCGGTTATAGTTATGATAACACCCACGAGGGCACAACAATCGCTGGTGAAAGAAAGCTAATTCGACGCAGTACACCAGCAAACAGATGAAGGGGGAAATCGATCATGCCCTATTATTCAGCCATGTTGAAACTTAGCGGGAAACGATGTGTTGTTATAGGCGGCGGTAAGGTAGCCGAGCGAAAGATACGATCACTATTAAAAGCAGAAGGTAGGGTTCTTGTTGTCAGTCCGGTTTGCACAGAGTTCATTGTTCAGTGGGCGCGGGAAGGAAAGCTAGAGTGGATGGCACGAAGTTTCCTTCCTCTAGATGTCAAGGGAGCGTGCTTGGTTATAGCAGCTACCGATAATCCAACGATCAACCAACTGGTCTATGAATCCACTTCCCCAGACCAATGGATCAATATCGTAGACCAACCGGAAATAAGTACGTTGATCGTTCCTTCTGTTATTGAACGGGGAAATCTTCAAATCTCCATTTCTACAGGGGGAGATAATCCTGGTTTTTCCAAAAGACTAAAGAAAGAATTAGAAGAGTTTATTGGCACAGAGTATGAAGAGTATGTCAACTTCCTCGGTAAATACAGGCGTCAAATTATCAATCTAAAGCTTCCATCCGTGCTTCAGAAGGCTTTATTATCAGAGCTGCTTCATCCTCGTTATTTGGATTGGACGAAGGAAGGCAATAACGAAAAACGAAATCGATATGTCCAGGATTTGATAAATAAGTATGTGAATAACCAAAAATAAATTGTTGTTGACAGGGGTAGTAAATTAAATTATATTATTCATATCTAATAAGTCGGAATTAATCCAAGGAAAATGCGCCATAAAACAAACAGCAAATAGTTGGAATAAATGGAAAGAAAAAATTTGCTGCCCCTGATGTGTATGGTATTGGATATGAGTTATCATAAGAGATATGGAATCAATCATAGGATCCGGAGGTAGATGGTGACGAACGTTGGTGCTCTTGTTATTGCACACGGCTCCCGTAATGCGAACTGGGTGAAAGGAATCGAGGAGGCAGTCCAGAAGGCCAGGTTTAAGATTCCGGAAATGCCTATGGCCATCGGATTTTTAGAACTGGTCCCTGGCAAGAGCATAGCGGACGGGGTCTATTCACTAGAATGCCATGGAGTGAATCGTATACTCATCATTCCGCTTTTTATTACGATGGGAAGCACTCACTTAGAGGAAATACAGTATGCTTTGGGTTTACTTGAACAGTCTCGGATCCCAACCGAACTTCGGCCTATATCATCCACAGCGGAATTGACCTGGTGTTCTCCTTTAGAAGCCCATCCCATAGTTCTTAATATTCTAGAAGAAAGAGTGCAAGAATTATCTGTGATTCCAGAGGATGAAGTTTTACTGCTAATTGGACATGGAAGCAAAGTGGCCGGTTTCAAAGAAAAATGGGAAGAACTATTTCAGCATATAGGTCAACATCTTCAAACTCAGCTCGGTTTGAAGGGTGTCTCCTATGCAACTTTAAAAGGAAATCAGGTTATTAGTCGAGCAAAAGCACTAGCTCTAAAGAATCGGTTAATCGTTATTCCTATCTTCTTAAGTGAGGGGTATTTCACTCACACAGTTATCCCTAGCAAATTAAAAGGAATTAACTGTGCCTACAATGGGAAGACGTATTTGCCTCATCCTTTGATAACGGATTGGATCTGCCAAACTATTTTCGAAAACTGAAAAAGATTTATTGACGAAAATCGAAGAATATTATAGACTTTAAACCAATAAAACATATTCGATTACTCAGAATTAAAACATAGATACTTGAATGGGAGAGTGAAGAAATTGACAACGAAGTCATGGAAATGGGCAAATGATCCAAAGTTAAACAAAATGGAAGTAGCAAAATTGGAAAAGGATGGTCTAGATGTAATCGAGACTATTATCAATAAATATTCCAAGGAAGGGTTTGCATCCATTGAAAGTACTGATATGGATCGGTTTAAATGGGCTGGAGTTTATCAGCAGCGTCCCAAAGATGGCCATTTCATGATGCGTGTGAGAATTCCAAGCGGGATCCTCAACGTAGAACAGGCAAAAGTGTTAGCTGAGATTGCACGGGATTATGGCCGTGACCTCGTGGATGTAACTACCCGCCAGGCTATTCAGTTTCACTGGTTAACCGTCGAATCTCTACCCGACATCTTCGAACGCTTAGCTTCCGTGGGAATGTCCTCCTTTGAAGCCTGTGGAGACTGCCCGCGTACGATTATCGGGAATCCATTAGCCGGCATTGATCCTAACGAAGTGCTAGATACGCGCCCGCTGGTCGAAGAACTGGAGCAGTATTTCTTAGTAAACCGGGAGTTCTCTAACCTGCCAAGAAAGTATAAGATGTCTATTTCATCCAATATCTATAATACAGGCCATGCGGAAATTAATGATTTAGCCTTTACACCTGCCAAGAAGATAATCGATGGTCAGGAAGTCATCGGATTCCACATTTGGGTTGGGGGTGGCTTGTCAGCAAAGCCTATACTGGCTGAAAAACTGGACGTTTTCTGCCGCCCAGAAGAAGTAGTAAAGGTAGCTGCAGGAGTTACCACCGTGTTTCGGGATTTTGGCTACCGGGAAAAACGGACGCATGCCCGATTGAAATTTTTAGTGGCTGACTGGGGACCAGAAAAATTCCGGGAAGAATTGATTAAAGTAACCGGCGAATTGGAAACCCAAGGAGACGATCTGACTCAAGGATGGAAAGCTGGCTATTTCTACGGCATTCATGAACAGAAGCAAGCTGACAACTATTATGCAGGACTATCTGTCCCTGTAGGGCGCATGAATGCAGATGAACTCATTGAGTTATCTCGATTAGCTGAAGAATATGGGGATGGAACCATTGGAACATGTAACTCGCAGAACGTATTGATTCGAAATATTCCTTCTTCCAAGGTGGAAGCTTTTAAACAGGAAAAATTGATCATTGATCGTTTTAAATTGGAGCCTAATACATTTGTAGGTTATGCAGTTTCCTGTACAGGGACTGAATATTGTAATCTAGCCATAGTAGAAACAAAGGAACGGATGCGTTCTCTTGCGGAATACTTGGACGATACAGTGGAGCTAGACACTCCTTTGCGGATTCATATGGTAGGATGCCCTAACTCCTGTGGTCAAAGACAAATTGCCGATATTGGACTCCAAGGCGCATTAGTAAAAACAGAAAATGGTATGGTCGAAGCGTTTGACATCCATGTAGGCGGAACACTAGGATTTGAAGCCCGTTTCAATCAAAAACTAAAAGCCCGTGTCACAGTGGATAAGTTAGGATCATTTTTAGCCCAATTAATTGGAGCCTATAAAGAAAACCGATTAGAGAATGAAGAGTATTGGAAGTATGTAGAACGTGTAGGGATCGACGGTATTCAGGCACAAGTAAATCAGATTCTGGGCACCACTGTATCATAGAGGAGTGTCTTCACCATGATAGACCACGCAAATCGAGAATACTATTTATTTAAGCTAGAAGCTGTGTTGACGGGCGGAAAAATGATGACCATTATTGTCGTTGCTGATGCAGATGATAAGGCCTTTACTTATGCGGAGAATCATTTGCTTCGCCACACCATTGTTCCACCTAAAGTAAAGGAATTAAGCATCGTTCAGAAACAGCCGATTCAGCGCGGCGGCGTTGGTTATGTAGTGGAGACGTCACAATTTACTTAATGGGGAGGATCATATCCTTCCTTTCCCTTAAATACAATAGACGAAGTTTTTCGATCTTAATACCAAGTAATCGTATTGACATTGTTTGTAGATGAATTTAATAGCGGAGGTAGGAGCCGATGACGTATGTTGCAATTGCCGTGGCCTTATTCTTTGCCATGAACATCGGCGCAAGTGGAACCGCTGCTTCTATGGGTGCAGCTTATGGCAGTGGAGCGGTATCCAAATCAAAAGCTATGCTACTTGTAGCATTAGGTGCTTGGGCAGGAGCTATATTGGGTGGAGGAGAGGTTGTTAAAACCATTAGCGGAGGAATTATTCCGCAACAACTATTAGACGTAGAGTTGGTAGTCATTATTTTATTTTCTGCGACGTTCACCTTATTTTTGTCTAATCTCATGGGAATTCCTTTGTCTACAAGCGAAGTGACGGTTGGAGCGATCGTTGGAGTAGGAGTTGCCTTCCAGGAATTATACTTAAAGAAATTATTGGTTATTATCTCCTTCTGGATCCTCATTCCTGCTGCCGCGTTTCTTATCGCCTATATATTAGGGAAAACCATTTCCAAGGCGGAGAAAAAATGGCCTGTGCTAAAAGGAAAAGGTCAATGGAAAACTTGGCTAAGCGGCTTATTAATCCTGACGGGCCTGCTTGAAGCATTTTCGGCAGGCATGAATAATGTGGCTAATGCCGTGGGTCCGCTTGTGGGTGTAGGGATTCTATCTTCAGACTATGCCGTCTGGATTGGCGGTGGATTTGTGGCTTTAGGAGCGCTTATGCTTGGCGGAAGAGTTCTTGAAACCAACGGGAAGAAGATTACAAGATTGTCACTTCTACAGGGTAGTGCTGTTTCCACAACCGGAGGAGGCTTAGTCATTATTGCTTCTATCTTTGGTATCCCAGTCCCGCTAACTCAAGCGACTACCATGGCAATCCTTGGGGTAGGAACAGCAGAAAATGGGTTCAAACTATGGCAAAAAGGGGTAATTAAACAGATCATGAAGGTCTGGGTTGTATCTCCTGTATCTTCGCTGGTGGTTTCATTTGGACTCGTGCATATCGCATGGAAGCCTAATCCCTATATCCTTGTGGTCATAGTTAGTGTGTTTATTGCCACCTTTGGAGGCATTAGTCTATCGGAATCTATACGCAGGGAAAAGAGCTCGATTAATGACCACGGGGGCGGAATATAGTGTTGAAATACGGCCCTATAGAACAACAAGGCATTCCAACAAGAAGTAAAATCGACGAGTAGGAATGCAAATAGATGATGGAGGGAATCTAATGGATCATACCTTATCTTTTCAGACTTTAGAAATAGAAGATTTCGACCAGATTAATAACCAGCTTGCAGCGAAGGATACAATTGATGTTATCAAGTGGGCATATGATCAATTTCAAGATGAGCTTGTCTATGCCTGCAGCTTTGGAGCAGAAGGGATCGTTTTGATCGATCTGATCTACCGTGTCCGCAAGGATGCAAAAATCATCTTTTTAGAAACGCATAAGCATTTTAAAGAGACCTATGAGTTGATTGATCGGGTAAAGGAAAAGTATCCTGAACTCCGGATTGAATTGAGAGAACCAGAGTTGTCGTTAGAAGAACAAATGATTCAGTATGGTCCAGAGCTATGGAAGTCCAATCCAGATCTTTGTTGCCAGCTTCGTAAAATCAAGCCTTTGAATCGTGCACTGCAAGGGGCTCGGGCGTGGTTATCCGGTTTGCGCAGAGAGCAATCTCCTACAAGAGCGCATGTGCAATTTGTCAATCGGGATGCGAAATTTGAGTCTATTAAAATATGCCCTCTCATTCATTGGTCTTGGGAGGATATATGGAATTATATTCAGGCATTTCAGTTAACCTACAATGTGCTTCATGATCAAGGCTATCCGAGTATTGGCTGTGAAACCTGTACTCTTCCCGTGGAAGGCGAAGGGGATACACGTGCAGGTAGATGGTCTCATGCAGGAAAAACCGAATGTGGGTTACATACCTAATTAAAAATAGAATTTGGAGGAGAAACAGATGAGCATTAGCATAAGCATACCCCATGGTGGAAAACTAGTAAATCGAGTAGATCTTGAATTGGATATCACAAACCTGACAAAGGAAATTGAACTGGATAACTTTTCCTTATCCGATCTTGAATTGATCGCAATTGGTGCCTTTAGTCCGCTGACTGGATTTATGGGCAAAGAAGATTACGAAAACGTTGTAAACCAAATGCGTCTTTCTAACGGTCAGGTTTGGAGCATACCGGTCACCTTACCTGTTTCCGAAGATAAGGCGGAACAGCTTACGATCGGAGAGCGAATCAAGCTTGTCCAGAATGGTGTCGTTTATGGTGTAATAACGCTGGAAGAAATCTATCGACCTGACAAACAAGTGGAAGCCGAACAGGTCTATCGAACAACCGAGATGGCCCATCCTGGTGTGAGTAAATTGTTCGAGCGCCCTACGGTTTACTTGGGAGGTCCGATTACCCTCGTGAAGCGTCCTGAAAAAAATGAATTTAAGGAATTTCACTTAGATCCGGTCGAGACGAGGGCCGTCTTTGAGGAAAAAGGATGGAAAACCGTGGTTGGATTTCAAACGCGCAATCCAGTTCATCGTGCACACGAATACATCCAAAAATCGGCTCTGGAAATTGTAGATGGGCTGTTCTTGAATCCATTAGTTGGGGAAACGAAATCGGATGACATTCCTGCTGATGTGCGTATGAGGAGTTATCAGGTATTGCTTAAAAACTACTATCCGCTTGATCGCGTTTTCCTAGCTGTTTTCCCAGCTGCCATGAGATATGCAGGACCAAGAGAAGCGATTTTCCATGCGATGGTTCGTAAAAATTATGGATGTACACACTTTATTGTAGGTCGGGATCACGCAGGAGTAGGCAATTATTATGGAACCTACGATGCTCAGCTCATTTTCCAAAACTTTAATGAAGACGAGCTTGGAATTACTCCCTTGTTCTTTGAACACAGCTTTTTCTGCAAAAAATGCGGGAACATGGCTTCCACCAAAACTTGTCCGCATAGCACGGAAGATCGCGTGATTCTGTCAGGCACTAAGGTAAGAGAAATGTTGAGCAATGGTCAGACCCCTCCGCCTGAATTCAGCCGTAAAGAAGTCGTGGAAGTACTGATTGAGGGCTTACAGACTGCAGGAGGAAGGTAAGAACATGTCTACCAAAACAACGAATAATATTGTCTGGCACTCTTCCACCATTAATAAAATAGATCGCCAAAAACTCAATCAACATAAGAGCGGCATCCTATGGTTTACCGGTCTATCCGGTTCCGGAAAATCAACTATAGCGAATGCCTTAGAAAAGCGATTGTACGAACAAGGGATTCGCAGCTACCTTTTAGATGGGGATAATGTACGTCACGGTTTAAACAAGGATTTGGGTTTCAGTGCAGAAGATCGAAAAGAAAATATCCGAAGAATCTCCGAAGTGGCAAAGCTATTTGTCGATGCGGGAACCATTGTTGTCACTGCGTTCATTTCCCCGTTTCGCGAGGATCGTCAAATTGCACGAGATCTAGTGGAATCAGATGAATTTATGGAGATTTATATTAAATGCTCTTTGGAAGAATGTGAGAATAGGGATCCGAAAGGGCTTTACCAGAAGGCTCGAAACGGGCAAATCCCAGATTTTACGGGAATTTCTTCCCCTTATGAGGAACCAATCAATCCAGATTTGATCGTGGAAACCGATCGATTATCGATTGATGAAGCGGTCGATTACATTATTGATTATTTAAAAACGAACAGCTTGATTCTTTAAAGGCCTTTTTTGGCCTTTTTTTTATTTGATGGTATTCCCTATTCCTATAGTATAATAGGATAATGAATAGAAATTAGAAGGCAGGTAATCTTAATGAAGAAAATGGCTATAAATCATTTAATTTGTCAAATTTTATAGTGATAAACATCACTCAATCTTAGACGATGTTATTATAGTATTAATGGTATAAATTAGATTGAGAGGAAGTATACCATGGAGATATTACTCTATACCATTAGCTTTATCCTGATTGTCTTATCTTTAGTCGCAACGATTTGGGTGGCAAGAAAACCAGGAGAAACACAATATGGTGAAAAAACAAAAGAAAATTTTTCTCGATTAACATGGATTTATAGTGTTACTACTCTAATTTCTTTAATCCTATTTGTCCTCTTCCTATACTGGGCATAAAGGATGAATAGCACTAAACATGGGCATACGAAAGATAAGAAAAATAGGGAAGATCTTTTTTATGCCCGAATTCCCCGAGATGGAAACCTATAGAAAGCTGTTAAGGGAAAAAGTGGGGAGTTTACCATCACTCATGCGAGGAAGGTGAAAGTGGATGGAACAAAGGGATCATTGTTTTCAGTGCGGGGAAAAGTTAGCTGCTCACATTTACGCGGTTTATCGAGGTAAAAGTAAAACCGAGAATAAACCAGACCTAGCAGATCATGTAATTGGGTACTTATGCGATCGTTGTAGAGGCACTAACAAAGTCAAGGCGCTAAAAAGTACAAATGATTGGAAAAAGCTAGAGGAATTGAAAAAACTTTTACAGCCATAAACAAAAGATCCCCCCAATCATAACATGGGGGAGATTACTTTCATTAATATTTACTATCTGGATGGTAGCTCAAGTCGAGGTATTGTTCGACACGCTTTGTTAATTCTTGGGCAGTACTGGCTAAATCGTAATTTGGAATAACGATATCACATGAGGATTGGTATTCCATAACCTGCTCATAATGACTAATATGTCTTTCGATGGTTTGAGGATCATCCCCACGTCGTTTTTGACGTTCCATTACGGTTTCCTTATTGGCATATACAAATATGGTTAAGGTTTTGGAAAATACATTTTTGAAGATCTCACAACCCTCAGGACTTAAGATGGCAAAGAAACTGCCTGCTTCGTTTAGCAGTTGTTCACAATCATTCTTTTTAATACCATACTTATATCCATCTGCCACTACGCTTTCTATAAATTCTTCAGCCTGTTCCATATTTAAAAATTCCTCTTCACTAACGAAAAAATATTCTTTTCCATTCGTTTCGTGTTCGCGTTGCAGCCGAGTGGTATAGGAAATTACTCTTGGAATTTGAAAGGTAATCCCCATCGCCTCTGCTAAAGTAAAACGACCAGAACCATCAGGTCCCACAAATAATAAAGCTCTTCCATCCATGAGGATCGCTCCCTTCTTTGTTTTAATAATACATATTATACCATTTCATAATGTACTACAGTCAAGGGTTAATTGAAAGAAAAATATAAATATTCGAATTCGTGATGCCATGTAGGTGATCACCTTTGGCAGGCGATGGAATAGACTATCAAGAATAATGTTTTATTGAGGTGTAGAAATGGGGAACGGAAATGTGGGGGATGATCTCGTACTCGTAGGGGCTTGGTTAACGGTCATGGCCGATTTTATGGCCGCTATAGGGGCAACTGTTAGCGTTGAGCCTCCGGCTGAACAATCGAATTCAACCAGTGACCAAATGCAGCAACAAGTTGATGATCTTCAAATTCAGATAGCTATGCAAAAGAAACAGCTCCAGAAGCAACAAATTCAAATGCAATTATGGCAGATGCATCAGGATCTAAAAGAAATAGAACAACAAATCAAGAAAAGAAAAAAATATGGATAAGGTGGGGAGATATCAGTGTTTGATTGTGATGATGATGTGGTCGTAATTGCATTATGGATTATTGCAATTGGTTTTATTATATTAGCCATCGATAAAACCACTCGGCTGAACGATTCCTCCAATCATGCCATTCCATTATTTCCTCAGGAACCTCCTCAACCCCCCCAACCACAAAGCTTCTCAGCTCAATCATTGGAAGATCAGCAATTCAACCAAATTCAACAACAATTGAAGCAATTGGGAAGTGGGTTGAATGAGCTGAAACGTAATCTCTCTCGATAAATAGTCAGAAGAATAGGACCTTTTCAAAAGATTGATTTGCTTAGGCGGATCAATCTTTTTTAGATTACCTCACGATTGTCATTCATTCTTGATGGGCCTAAAGGACAGCCGCCCAATTGATTTGCACCTCCGTGGCTTGTGATTCGCCCTCTTAAAAGGGGTTCTATTTTCAGATAGTCGCTTGGTTTATCGATAGAGTGGAGCATAACATCGGATAATTTTGATAGTGACCCATTCACTACCTTAAAATCATTAAGGCCGTTGAACACTTAAACAAAGAAAGCCGGAACCTCTTTGTGCAGGAATCCGGCTTTTTCATGTAAAAAATGGCTTAGCGTGTTTTCTTCGTTTTGTCGGCGATACCTCTGTAAGAGATCAAATCATGATATTTACTTTTAATTCCTTCTTCAAATGATACTCGAAATGTTCCTCAATATATGTCCTTACAAATTGTTCGCGGCGTTCACGATTTTCTTCCCAACGGAACCATCCAATGCGCTTCATTCGTTCATTGGATGGTTTTTGATCCCATAAGAGCAATGCTTCTTTTTCCAACTTGGATTCCACACGTTTTTGGGCTTTGATGTTGGCGATGATCTCCTGTTTCTTTTCAGCCTCACTGGGGATGAGCCTCATCCATTGGTCCATTTGTCTACGGTACTCCCTTTGCTGATAGGCAAACAGCTCCTGCCTTAATTCCTCCCGAACTTCTTGCTTGATCTCCTCTTTCATTAGCTTCCGAAGTTCATGGATGGTTCTAAAAGGGGAGCTGAAGTTCGGACTATATTTGCCTTCCTGTAACATCGTAACTCCTCCTTGTTCCATTCTTTTCCTAATATACTATTCGAATTTTCCTTTCTATTTTTGGGGGGAATATTAAAAGATGTTACATAGGCAAATTAGTTGGATGGATGACGGGGATCTATTGTTGAGGATCTTATTTCATCAATCCTCTTTTCTGCTACTGCACAATCGGGAGAATAGCACAAAAAGTATCCAAGAACAAGTTCAATAGTTCTGTTTGATTTGGATATGAATATAAGTTAAAGATACGTTAATTACATTCATTTCAGTGATCAAAAAAAGCGATTAAATAACAGGGGGAACAATTTATATGGATAATATATTAAAAGTATCATCAAAATCAAATCCGAATTCAGTTGCAGGTGCAATTGCAAATGTATTAAGAGAAAGAGGTAATACAGAAATTCAAGCGATAGGAGCTGGTGCTTTAAATCAAGCAATTAAAGCCATTGCAATTGCAAGAGGATTCGTAGCTCCTAGCGGTGTTGATCTGGTTTTTGTTCCGGCATTTATAGATGTTTTAATCAATAATGAAAAAAGAACAGCAATTAAATTAATTTTAGGTCCTAGAAAAAAACGATAGGTTTGCGTTGAGTGGATCAGTATCGAAAAACATTCCCCCATATGGGCTATGTGTGCAAATTCACTTGTCCTAAACCCACAATGAATGTGTATAATGGGATGAAAAAAATGGAGAAAGATGAATTTGGGAAGTTCCTGTTACTTATATTCCAAAAGCATAAGGTACATTTTAAAGCCAGTGTTGAACCCACTGGCTTTGTTCACAGCACAAATTTGGAAAATAATCCTTAATGTAAAAGGTGAGTCTGCCATCCATTGTTGGTAAAGTGAAGGAAACCATTGAAATCTACTTAGTTGAAATTGAGGAGTTTTTTTGACTGGGTATATACCTATACATGTATATGTGATTTTTCCCACATCCAAAATTAATCATACCGATTATACTTAACTCATGAAGTAAAACTTTTAAAAATTAATTTAGAAAAGGAGAGAAGAACATGAAGAAAATTATAATTGTGGGTGGAGTAGCAGGAGGAGCCACAACAGCGGCTCGTTTAAGAAGATTAGATGAAACGTCGCATATAATTATGTTCGAACGAGGCGAATTTATTTCATTTGCCAACTGCGGATTACCCTATTATATCGGGGAAACGATCAAAGAACGGGATAAATTATTGGTGCAAACGGTCGAAGGAATGAGTACAAAATTTAATCTTGATATTCGTAATTTATCAGAGGTCATCCATATTCATCGGGACAAAAAAACGGTGGAAGTCAAAAACTTACAAACCCAAGAAATCTATGAAGAAAGCTATGATGTTTTAGTATTATCTCCTGGAGCTAGTCCGATTGTTCCGCCCATCCCAGGAATTCAAGAGGCAAATCATGTATTTACTCTACGCAATATTCCTGATATGGATCGAATTAAAACTCATGTTGACATACAATTGTCACAGCGTGCGGTTGTTGTGGGTGGAGGATTCATCGGATTGGAAATGGCGGAAAATCTAGTGGGTCGTGGCATCGATGTTACCATAGTGGAAATGTCCAACCAAGTAATGGCTCCTTTAGATTACGAAATGGCATCCATCATTCACGTCCATTTGAAAGAAAAGGGAGTTAATCTCATCCTAGAAGATGGTGTTCAATCGTTTAAAGATGAAGGAAATACCATTGTGTTAGCCAGCGGGAAGGAAATTCCAACGGATTTAACAATTCTTGCGATTGGGGTAAGGCCGGAAAATAAATTGGCCGTCGAAGCTGGATTGAAGGTGGGAGAAAGGGGAGGCATTCAGGTCAATGACTATTTGCAAACCAATGATGAAAATATTTTTGCCATTGGGGATGCCATAGAGGTTATGGATTATGTCACCAAGAAGCCTGCAATGATTCCGCTAGCCGGTCCTGCCAACCGTCAAGGCCGAATCGTGGCCAACAATATTTATGGAAAGAATCAAAAATACGTGGGAACACTTGGAACTTCAGTAGTCAAAGTGTTTGACTTTACAGCAGCTACGACCGGGAATAATGAGAAAAATCTAAAGAGATTGGGAATCTCTTATCAAGTCTTGCATATTCATCCAGGCTCTCATGCGGGATACTACCCTGGATCTTCTCCTATATCCTTTAAGTTAATTTTTGATCCTGCAGGTGGTCGTGTGCTTGGGGCCCAAGGGGTAGGGATAGATGGTGTAGACAAACGAATTGATGTTATCGCCACAGCAATCAAAGCAGGGTTAACTGTGTTTGATTTAGCAGATTTGGAACTGGCTTATGCGCCTCCTTACTCTTCTGCCAAGGATCCGGTAAATATGGCAGGGTTCGTTGCCAGCAACATAATCGAAGGGAACCTGGAGACGGTCCAATGGCATGAAATTAATCAAATTGTCCAAAATGGAGGGAAGCTGATTGATGTCCGTGAACCGATTGAGCGGAAATTAGGATATATCGAGGGTTCTATCAATATCCCCTTAGGCGATATTTGGGATCGTCTATCTGAAATACCAAGAGATCAAACGATCTATGTATTTTGTCAAGTCGGATTGAGAGGTTATCTGGCAGCTAGAATTCTTGAAGAAAATGGATATCAGGTGAAAAATGTAGATGGTGGCTGGAAAACTTATTCAGCAGTCATGTTGCACCCCTTAACGATTTCACTTCAATCACCCAAGAAATAGTTGCACCTTGAATCAATCTGTGTTTATATATACCTATAGGGGTACGTGTAAAATTAACTAAAATATGCATTGAACGGATGGAAGGGAAAGTGTGCGGTGTTTTTCGGCTTATGGAGAAAAAGAAACTGCAAGGAGATAGTCAGTCAATTATCCGTCGTTTGTAACCATGAGGTTACTTAGAAAGGGGGAGTCAAACCATGAAAGGACTGCTAAAAATCACACTATTTCTTGTGATCCCGATCACGGCTTCCATGCTGTGGATGAGTGGGGTGTTTACACCGAAGGTGGAGCCAGGAACTACGGCTTTGCCTATAAAGGAAGTAAAGGGAGTTAAAATCCAAAAGATTGAACCTACAAGTTATCAAGTGGGGCTCACAGTAGCGGGTACGGTCATCTCCCACGAGGAGGCCAGTGTTTCCAGCAAGCTGATGGCTTCTGTAACTAAGGTTTTGGTGAACAAGGGTGCACATGTTAAAGCGGGAACTCCGCTCGTTCTGCTTAATCCCGATCAGGTGGCTTCTCAAGCCAAGCAGGCGCAAACGATGATACTGGGGGCTCAGGCTGCTCTAAAGAGTATGGATGATGCCATTCGTCTGTCAACAGTTGGTGTTGAACAAGCGCAAGTAAAGGTACAGCAGGCCGAGGTGGAATTGAAAAACAGTGAAACGAACTATCAACGCATCAAAAGCTTATTTCAAAGTGGTGCGACGAGTAAACAAGACTATGATAATGTGGAAACACAATATACGTTGAACCAAAATCGTGTGCAAGAAGCAAATGCAGCACTGGCTCAAGCTCAGGCTTCTCTTGGACTCATCAAATCTCGGAAAGGGGAGGCTAGCGCCCAGCTCTCGCAAGCGCAAGCAGGTTATCAAACGGCAAATGTGAGTGTCCAAGATGCAACCATTCGGGCTCCATTTAGTGGGATCGTCGTGGAAACCCTTGTCGATATAGGGGATATGGCCACGCCGGGCCAGGCTCTCGTATCGATGGAGAAGGCTCCTTATTATCTGGAGGCTTTCGTAGATGAACGAAAGCAGTCCAAAATTAAGATCGGTGATGAAATTAGCGTAACCATTGATGCTCTGCAGCAAGAGCTTACAGGAAAAATAGTAGAGATGACTCCACGTGTAGATACCAATAGCCGTAAGTTTCGGCTAAAGATCGCCCTACCTGAAACAGCCAAAGTGACAAGCGGGATGTTTGGGCACGCATTAATCCCGGAAGGAGGACAGGAGGGGATCTTTATTCCAGCAACGGCGGTAACCCGCTGGTCTCAATTTACGGGTGTTTTTGCGGTTGATGAAAAAAACATCGCCCATCTTCGCTACGTCCAATTGGGGAAAGCCCAGGGTAAGTTAGTCGAAGTGTTGAGCGGAATAGATCTTGGAGAACGAATCGTAGTTAGCCCGCTCGAACAAGTGGCGGATCAGGTAAAGGTGGTGCCTATATCATGAACCAAGAGAAGTTAGGGCTTGCCGGTAAGATTGCAAAGGCATTTATCAATTCTAAATTAACACCTTTACTGGTTGTAGCAATATTGCTTCTGGGGGCTTTTGCGGTGGCGAATACGGCTCGCGAGGAAGAACCGCAAATTTCAGTGCCGATGATGGACGTTTTTATTCCTTTTCCCGGTGCCACGGCAGCTGATGTAGAAGACCGGGTCACCAAGGTGATTGAAAAAAAGCTCTGGGAAGTGGATGGGATTGAATATGTTTACGCCACCTCCAAACCGGGGATGGCGATGTTCACCGCACGGTTTTATGTTGGAAGGGATTTAGACCAAAGTCTGATTCGTTTATATAATGAGTTGATGTCTAACATGGATGAGCTCCCTCCGGGTGCTATGCAGCCGTTAGTGAAGCCCATGACGATTGATGATGTGCCAATCGTGTCACTCACGCTGTGGAGCGAGGAGCTTGATGATTATTCACTTAAACGGATAGCCACGGTTGTGAGCGATGAGATTAACAAAATTGAGCAGGTATCGAAAACCCAGGTGATTGGCGGCCGTGACCGGGAGGTGCGCATTGAAATCGATCCTAAGCGATTGGCTGCCTATCAGCTTTCACCGATGACTATTGAAAGCACATTAAATCAGACGAATCTCTCGCTGATTTCTGGCTCATTTGACAAGGGAAATGAAAGTAATCAAGTAAAAACAGGAGAGTATTTCACCGATAAGGCAACCATTGAAAATTTGGTAATCGGCGTGCATCAGGGACGCCCTGTCTATATCAAGGATGTAGCTGATATTTTGGATGGACCGTCGGAGCTTCAGAGCTATGTATTCCTGGGAGCAGGACCGAAGGCTGATGAAAAACAGATTGAAGCGATGGCTGGCTCCAGCTTTCCAGCAATCACGATTTCTGTGGCCAAAAAGCCCGGAACCAATGCCGTCGATATCGCTGACAATATAATGAAAAAGGTGAATGATTTAAAAGGTAAGGTGATTCCTGATAAGGTCCAGGTAACAGTGACCCGAAACTACGGAGATACTGCCAAGGAAAAAGCGGATGAACTGATCAAGCACTTATTGATTGCCACGTTTTCAGTGATTTTACTGATTGGTGTAGTCCTAGGAATTCGTGAAGCATTGGTAGTTGGGGTTGCTGTTCCAGTAACCTTGGCTATTGCCCTTTTTTTAAGTGAAATATATGGCTATACCTTGAATCGGGTCACGCTATTTGCTCTCATTTTTGCGATTGGGATTCTCGTGGATGATGCCATTGTCGTCGTAGAGAACATTCATCGCTGGTTTCAAAAGGGGTCACATCCACCGCTGCAGGCGGCCATTCTGGCTGTCAATGAGGTGGGAAATCCGACGATATTGGCCACCTTTACGGTCATTGCTACCTTAATGCCGATGGCATTCGTCGGGGGATTGATGGGTCCTTACATGGCTCCAATTCCGATTAACGCGTCTGTAGCGATGTTCTTTTCCTTGCTCATTGCGTTTATCGTTACGCCCTGGTTTGCGTATCGCTTTTTAAAGAAAACCGGACATCATTCTAGTGTGCAAGAAGAGGATCGACTCCAGCTAGATCAGCTGCAGGGAATCCCAAAATGGTATGCAGCAGTAATCAAAAACATGCTGCTTTCCCGTGTGAAACGGATTCGCTTTTTAATCGGGGTTGTGTTGCTGCTTTTAGGCTCCATGAGCTTCTTCTATTTTAAAGCCGTTCCGTTGAAAATGATGCCCTTTGATAATAAAAGTGAGATTCAAGTGGTCATTGATATGCCAGAGGGTACGACCTTGGAAGATACGGCAAAGGCGACGAAAGCAATCGGCGATTATATTGCGACGGTGAATGAGGTGACGGATTATGAAATGTATATCGGCACTTCATCTCCTTTTAATTTTAATGGTCTTGTCCGCCATTATTATCTTCGTGAAGGATCAAATGTCACAGATATTCAAATCAACCTGATTGAAAAGCATTATCGTGAGCATCAAAGTCATGATATTGCCAAGCGGATTCGTCCAGAAATCCAGAAGGTGGCTGCCCAATACAAGGCCAATGCCAAGGTAGTCGAGGTACCGCCAGGTCCGCCGGTGTTATCCACTATCGTCCTTGAAATCTACGGCAATAACCAGACGGAACAGCTATTTGTGGCCAAGAAGGTGGAACAAATCTTCAGGGAAACCAAAGGGGTTGTTGATGTAGACACCTATATGGAGGCCAATCAGACCCAATACCGCTTTACGGTAAATGAAAAGGCTCGCCTAAATGGGATCACCGATCAGCAAATCGTGCACACCATGCGCATGATGCTTGAAGGGGCTGAGGTAGGATTGCTGCATCCGGCCTATGAATTGGAGCCGGTTGTGATCAGGGTGCAACCGAAAAAAGCTAATCGATCCAGCCTTGAAGATCTAAAAAGTCTGCAAATTCCCAATTTACATGGGGGGCTTGTTCCTTTAGGAGAGGTCGTCACTGTGCAAAAAGGGGAAATTGAACAAACGCTGTATCGTAAAAATCTGCAAAGTGTGATGTATGTGGTTGCCGATGTAGCAGGCTTGGAAGAAAGTCCGGCTTATTCCATGGCTAAGATGTGGGACCGTATTAACGAGATCAACACGCCTTCCGGCGCTTCTGTTGAGCAGAATTTAACGAAGCAGCCCTGGCTTGAAGATGGCATTAGTGTGAAGTGGGATGGAGAATGGCAAATTACGTACGAGGTTTTCCGGGACTTAGGCATCGCCTTTGGCATTGCCTTGATCGTCATGTATCTTCTAGTGGTGGGATGGTTTCAGTCCTTCCTTACTCCAATGATCATTATGGCTCCGATCCCGCTGACCCTGATTGGTGTCATTCCCGGCCACTGGATGTTCGGGGCTTTCTTTACTGCAACCTCCATGATTGGCGTCATCGCTCTGGCTGGGATTATTGTGCGCAATTCCATTCTCTTAGTGGAATTCACAATTATGCGTCGGCGAGAAGGAGCTACCCTCACTGAAGCGGTGATTGAAGCGGGAATAGTCCGGGCTAAGCCGATCGTGCTGACTGCCGCAGCGGTCGTGGTTGGTGGAATCGTTATTTTGTTTGATCCAATCTTCCAAGGACTGGCAATTTCTCTTATATTCGGTACGATCGTTGCGACGGTCCTTACTCTTTTTGTGATCCCGGTTCTTTATAGTATGGTGGAAACGAAGAGGTCCCAAAATCGCATAAAGGACACAAGCATCCCATGTGCAGATGATGTAGTGGGGATGTAAAAAGCTAGCTGGCTATATTTTGATGGAAAGGAGGGAGAAGACATGCACGTTGTAAACGGTAAAGGCAATATCATTCGAATCATCGCTGGATTGTTTATCCTGCTTAGTGTGGCCTTAGGGGCATTTGTGTCTCTATACTGGTTACTCTTTACCGCCTTTGTTGGGATAAACCTGATTATTTCAGCAACAACTGGATTTTGCTTAATGGAAAAAATTCTAGTGAAATTAGGGGTTAAGGAAAGAAAACTTTCTCAATAATGGTGGACTTGGATTAAAAGTAGGAGGCTATCCCGAAGTAGATTCTAACTGCTGAGGGGTAGTCTTTTATTACTTAAAAGTGGGGAGTTTTTTTATGGTAAAAAGCAGAGTGCCTATTTTTCTGTGATAAGGTAAAAACACCTAGTGCGTTGTAAGGGTATTTGCATAATCTATGTTGTAAAATATAGACAGTAAGAGGTGAAAATTGTTGAGTAAAATCGTGTTAGCTAAATCCTTGAACGACGTTAAGCAATTACCACAATCGCAATTTGTCAGAAGGTCATTAGAGGAGAATCGATTTTGGCTTCAAATTATGGCAGAACATGCTTTCTTCTTGCGGTTAGGATTTCCATCTACAGCAACACAGTTGATTAGGCAAGCAAGGGAGTTTCAAGAAATTTTTGAACGCCAGTTAGAACGTGCGCAGCGTACTCCCCCTGAACCATCTCTTGTACGAAATTTAAATAATGACAGTATCGCACTTGCTAGAAGGATTGCCGCTTTTAAACAAAGGGTATTCAATGATATTGTAACCTGTCGAATTCAGGGATTTAATTTTCCATTATTAGTGGACCATATACGCAGGGAAGCGGTTTATTTTCTTCGCACACTTCAACAACTTAATCAAGGTATTTTAAAACCAATTCGTGATGACATCATTGATGAGAACGTATTTTTCCTACGAATTATGGCGGAACACTCCAAGTTTATATCCCACCTTCTTGATCCCACAGAAAATAGACTTATTCGTCAAGCAAATCAATTTGGACAGCAGTTTGATCAACTACTTTTCCAAGCAAGAAATATTGAATTGCCTACAAGAGAATCGGCCTTTAGGGCTTTGAATACGGTTGAGGGTGCAACGGTTGAATTGCGCAACTTCAAACGACAAGCCACAAGATTGATAGAGCAATGCCAAATCCGAAGTATTATTCATCCAAGGTTAGCTGCGCATGTAACAAGAGAAGCTAATAAGTTTCTATCCATTATTGAACGGCTCGAAGAAAGGTTAAGATAAAGCAATTTTTATTATTATTCATTTATACAACATTTAAAATAGTAGAAAAGACCCCCTGGAAAAAGAGGCCGCTGAAAAAGTCCACTTTTT